>DASRCF010000203.1:0-3147 GCA_035653255.1 Chloroflexota bacterium | reverse complement strand
ATCCAGCGTGAGCCGTGGAGACTTGTCGCCGGCCTCTAGGGAACAACTCTGATCTCGTCGTGAACGTCGACGATGCCGCGAGCGTGGTGCGCCGCTTCGAGCGCATCCTGATGCTCCACAAACGACCGCACACTGCCCTTCAGGAATACCGTCGAGCCGTCGACCGTTACATAGACTCTGCGCGCATCATCCTCCGCCTGCCGTGCAAACGCACGACCGATCTCCCTTCGAATCTTCTGCGCGCTGGCTGGATGCGGATCGTCCTGGTTCTTCTGTGACAGCACGCATGACTCACCTCCCGATCTGATATCTCCACGGTCAGAGTACGCCAAGGTACCTCTCACGTGGATAGGGCCGAGAGCTGAAAGTCGCCTTGATGGCGCCTGATACCGACGCATATGAGGCACAAGTCAGAGTCAGGTATGAGGAGGCCAGAAATCAGGCCGCCACCCGATGACCCGGAGGGCTTCCCACTGCAAGAGTCAGTTGGAGCCACAGCGCGACCCCAGACGCGGCTTCTCACCTCATGGGTCGGCTGGAGGCCTCGGTGTGACTCTGGTCGAGATTGCGCTCCGGCGTTCCTATTCCGGAGCCAGGCAAAGGAGCCACACATGCGCAGTTCCTACGAGAAGTATCTGGCGACCCTCGAGATGGCGGCGGCGCACACCGACGTTCCGCCATTCATACTCAAACGGCTCGGCACCCCCGAGCGAGCCGTCTCGGTCTCCATTCCGCTCAAGCTGTCCAGTGGTGAGTGGGCACTGTATACCGGATTCCGAGTGCAGCACAACAGCGCACGCGGACCGTACAAGGGCGGTATCCGGTACCACCCCAACGTTTCCCTCGATGAGGTGATGGCTCTGGCGGCTTGGATGACGATGAAGACTGCCGTGGTGAACATCCCAATGGGTGGTGGCAAGGGAGGCATCATCGTCGATCCCCATCTGCTCAGCTCCACCGAGCTGGAGGGCCTCACCCGCGCTTACGTCCGACTGATCTATCGCGACATCGGCCCCTTTGTCGACATTCCGGCGCCGGATGTGAACACCTCGGCCCGGACCATGGACTGGATCGCCAACGAGTTCGGCGCATTGACGGGGCTGCCCACGCCGGCCGTCGTTACCGGCAAGAGCATGAGTGCCGGTGGATCGGAGGGCCGGGACACGGCGACCGCACAGGGAGGGCTCTTTGTCCTGCTGGATGCGATGCGTAAGGATGGCGTGAGTCTCAAGGGCATGCGAATGGCGATCCAGGGTTTCGGCAATGCGGGGGCCAACTTTGCCAAGCTTGCCATCGGCCAAGGCGCTACGGTGGTCGCCATCTCCGATTCGACCGCCGCGCTGGCCGACGACAAGGGTCTGCCGATCTCCGAGCTGATCCGCTACAAGGCCGAAGGTGGTCGGTTCATCGAGCTCCCCTCCACCTATCGCCGCCTAGACCCGCTGGACCTGCTGGCCTACGACGTCGACGTGCTGGTACCTTCTGCGCTCGAGGACCAACTGGAGATTGAGGTTGCTCGCCGCGTCCAGGCCAAGTACGTTGTGGAGCTGGCCAACGGGCCCACGACGGCAGACGCCGATGCCGAGCTCTACAAGCGAGGCATCACAGTTCTGCCCGATATCCTGGCGAACGCCGGTGGCGTGGTGGTCAGCTACTTCGAGTGGCTCCAAAACGTCAGCCTGGAGCGGTGGACCGCCAATCAGGTCAAGGTCCAGCTCTCAGAGACCATGGACTCCGCTTTCGACGCCGTGTTCGAGGCAAAGAGCAGCAAGCACATCTCGTACCGGCTCGCCTCCTACTGCGTGGCGCTTGACCGGCTCACCTCCGCCATGACCGCAACCACGGCGGAGGCTCGGAGCAAGGTCCTACACGCCTGACCGCCATTTTTGGGTTTGGCGGCGCGGGCAGTGAGTCTGGCAGCCCGCGCCGCCCTCGCGTGTTCGTGGAAGATGAGAGGAGTGGCTTAGTCTCCAGTCAGATCACGCCTGCGGAACAAGGCCACGCCGAGAGCCGCTATCGCGAACCCGAGACCTGCCAGCGCGCCTGCACTGGTCCAATCCGGGCGGGTGGCGGGCGCGGCGGCGATATGGTGGAAGATCGAGGCATCCAGAACCCAGTGATTGAGGTTGAGGGCTGATCCGAGCAGCTCGACCAGGAAGGACCAGGCCAGGAGCCCGTACGCCGCAGCGGCGGTCGCCCGCGGCTTGATGCCGAATACCAGGGCGGCGCAGCCCAACAAGAAGGTAGCCGGAGCGGCGGCATTGATGCCGGCGGCCACCAGACGGCCCGCTTCTACATGTGCGCCCTGCGTCACCGCGCCGAGCCACACCGCCGCTCCGCTGAGAATGGCCAGGGCGGCCAGCAGGACGAGTGCCATGCCCAAACGGCCGCACATCCAGGCTGCGCGGCTGACGCGCCGTGCCATCAAGACTTCGAGTTGCCCACTCGTCTCTTCCTCGGCCATCGAGGCAGCCTGGCCACAGGCGGTCAGAGCCAGGAGCGCCGCCGTCAGCAAGAATATCACGCCCAGAAACCCGTACGGCCCCAGCGCCCCGAGCCTTGCCATCACCTGCCGGGCCACCGGAGACCCGTTGAGGGCTGTGGAGCCCGAATTGGAAACGACACCCATGAGCAGGGACCAGGCGAAGCATCCTCCCAGCCAGGCAAGCGCGACCGGCTGGAGAAGCCGAACGGTCAAACCCGTGGGGCCGTTGAGCAGCTTGGTGCGAGGTCGCCGGGCGTCGGCGCTGGGAAGTATCCCCGCACCCGCATCCCGCCGGTTGGAGAGCCACAGGGCAGCCGCAGCACACGCGGCGAAGACGACGGCCAGGGGAATCAGGGGAAGCAGTTGTGGCTGGGTAAAAGGGCGCAGCTCTTGAATCCATCCGAGAGGGTTGAGCCAGAGCATCCAGCCCAGCCGTGTCGAAGAGTCGCCGACCATTCGGAGGACGAAACAGGCTCCAATGATCCCGCCGGCAAGCCCGGCCGCACTCCGACGCGTATCCATGAGCTGGCTGCTCAAGGATCCGACCGCGACGAACAATGCGGCGCCCAAGGATGAGGCGATCGCGAAGAAGACTGCGCCGCCCACAGCGACCCCAACTGCCTGGGCTCCGACGACGGTGAGCAGCGCGGAAATGGTGGCCA
>DASRCF010000202.1:0-7911 GCA_035653255.1 Chloroflexota bacterium | reverse complement strand
TGTGGATCCGTCCTAGGGCCCTAGCGCCTCTATGGAATCGCGGCACCAGGTTTCAGGGCCAGATGTGGTCCTCCCTCGCCCATCTGTTGCCGGCCCTGATCAGTGCCCTGAACCTCATCTTCCTCATCGGTGTCATGGTTGCTCTCGACACCGCCCTCGCCACTCAGGCTCAGCAGTATTCCTGGATTGAGTACGGCATCCCCGCCTGGGTCTTCCTGCTGCTCTGCCTCCCCATCATCAGCACTGCACTTCTTGCCGGAATGTTCTTCCTGACGCCCATTGCCCTCGCCACGGCACGTTGGTCGTTCGGCCGGCGGCTGCATTACGGACTGTTGAGCCTCGTTGGGCTCGGATTCGTCGCCTTCCTCCAGTTCTGGAATTTGTTGGGGTTCAACACCTGAGCGACGGCTCCAACCTAACCGGCCTATTCAACCGTGCCTGTCGTGACCTGCTTCTCAAGGCGTCCCGAAATGAGACGCTCGAGGGCCTGGCAACTCGCCATGGCCTCCGCTTCGGAGCTCGCCGCTTCGTGACCGGGGAGACGCTCGAGGACTGTCTGACCGTGATCAGGGAGCTGAACCGCCGAGGCATGAAGGCCAATGTCGCCGTTCTCGGAGAGGCGGTTACCGATGCCGGCCAGGCGTCGCAGGCACGTGCGGAGTACGAGAGGCTTCTCATGCGGGTTTCGGAGAAGGAGCTTCGCGCCAACGCAGCCGTGAAACTGACGCTATTCGGCCTCGATCTCAGTCGGGACCTGGCAGAGGGGAACTTGAGCCAGGCTCTGCAGGTGGCACGAGGCGTCGGAAACTTCATCCGCCTTGATATGGAGGACTCGAGTCACGTGGAGGCCACTCTGGAGATCTACCGGCACATGCGACATTCGGGCTTCGACAACCTTGGACTCGCGCTCCAGGCCTACCTCTATCGGACTCATGATGATCTTGAGAGTCTACTCCCACTGCAACCCAATGTCAGGATCGTAAAGGGCGCATACCTCGAGCGGCCCGACGTCGCCTGGCCCGATAAGAAGGACGTGGACCGCAATTTCATGAGGCTGGTTGAACGCTCGCTGAGATCGGATGCTTACACGGCCATTGCCACGCACGACGATGCCCTCATCGAGGCGTCGATCGGCTACGCCGACCGTCATCGCATTCCTCGAAGCCGCTTCGAGTTTCAGATGCTGTATGGCATCCGTCCAGGCCTTCAGCGTGAGCTTGTGAACCGTGGCTACCAGGTGCTGGTCGCGACCACCTACGGCCCGCACTGGTATCCATTCTTCATGCGCCGGCTGGCGGAGCGGCCGGCCAACCTTCTCTTCTTCCTGCGCAACGTTGGACGAGACTGAAACGGTGGACGAAGTGAAGGCAGGATGGGAAGCAGGTCGATGACACCCGGGATCGACGACGGATGAGAGACCTGGACCGGCTCAGCGTGCCCCGCCTGCTCGACGAGGCGGTCTGCGAGGCACCCGACAGGCCCTTCGTCGTTCATTCCGGCGGTAGCATCTCATACGCTCAGTTCAATGCGCTCGCTGATGCTGCCGCCGCGAGGTGGGCGGCGTTGGGCGTACGCAAGGGGGACCGGGTAGCCTTCATGGTCGGCAACTCCCCCGAGTTCATCGAGGCGTGGCTTGGACTGGCGAAGGTGGGGGGAATCCTCGTCGCCCTGAACACGAAGTGGACCCAACCGGAGATCGAGCGCTATCTGTCGCTCACCCAGCCCCGGCTCGCCCTGGCCGACGCCGCGCACGTAGACGTGATGCGTGCCGCCACCGGTCGCACAAGCTCAATCGATGCCCTCCTGACCCTCGGAGACGGCCACGGCGTGACCAGGTTTCAGGACATTGTGCCTCTGACCGCAGGAATCCCTACGGTCGACCTGGAGTCCATAGACGAGGTGAGCTTCATCAGCACCTCCGGAACGACCGGCCGGCCCAAGTCGGTGATGCAAACGCACGGGAACTTCGTCCTTACGGGTGAAGGCTACGCCGGCTGGATGGCGCTCCGACCGGGCGAGCGGCTTTACGTCTGCCTGCCGCTGTTTCACATCAACTCCCAGGCCTACAGCGTCATGGGTGCGCTGGCAGCCCGAGCCTCAATAGTGCTGGTCGAGCGTTTCAGCGCCTCGCGGTTCTGGTCCGACGTCGCAGCCTATGGTGTTGACGTCTTCAACTACATCGGCTCCATGCTGGCCATTTTGCTGAAGGCCGAGCCCTCAGAACAGGAGCGGGCTCATCATGCCCGCCTGAGCTACGGCGGCCCTGCCTTGCCCGGCCCTGTTCGCGATGAGGCCGAGCGTCGGTTTGGCCTTACGCTGATATCAGGAATCGGCATGAGCGAGAACACTTTCGGGCTGATCGAGTCGATCGACGGCGAGCGCCGGCCCGGCTCGCTGGGAAAGCCGCGCCAGCACTCAGATCCACGCATCGTGAACGAAGCGCGAGTGGTAGACGATGATGGTCGAGACGTTCCAGCGGATGTTGCGGGTGAGCTCATCTTTCGCAATCCTGTGCTCATGAAGGGCTATTATCGGGATCCAGAGCAGTCAGCGAAGACCATTCGAGATGGGTGGCTACACACGGGCGATCTCGTGACCGTTGACCGCAACGGCTTCTTCTATTTCGTCGATCGAAAGAAGGACATCGTGCGCGTGCGGGGTGAGAACGTGTCGTCGGCGGAGGTCGAGCAGGTGCTCACGGCACAAGGCGGCGTGCTGGAGGCGGCGGTGGTCGGCGTGCCTTCTGACCTGGGCGATGAGGACCTATATGCGTTCGTCGTCACCCGTCCGGACGTTAGCGTGACGGAGCAGGCGCTACGGGAATGGTGCGACAGTCGACTGGCGCCGTTCAAGATTCCGGCAAGGATCTGGGAGACGGATTCGCTTCCCAAGACGGAGACCCAGCGCGTCGAGAAGCACCGGCTTCGGGATCGCGCCCGGCAGCTCGTCTCTTCCGACGACTGCGGAGGGCCCGGGGAATGACCGAGCGGCCACGGAGCGCGATCTCAACATCCACATCGGACCGGATAACCGTCCGGGGGCTTGACCTGACTACAGACCTCATGGGCAAGGTGGGACTGGGCGACATGGCCTTTCTCGAGCTGCTCGGCCGTCTGCCGAACTCCGGTGAGTCGGTCGTCTTCAACGCCATGCTTGTCTCCCTGGTCGAGCACGGCCTCACGCCCAACACCCTCGCCGCGCGCCTGACGTACCTGGGCTCGCCCGAAGCTCTGCAAGCCTCTGTAGCGGCGGGGGTCCTTGGCCTCGGAACAGTCTTCGTGGGCAGCATCGAGGGCGCCGCGCGAATGCTACAGGAGGCTCTGGCGGAGGAAGGAGCAGGCGATGATCTGCAGCGCCTGGCGGGTGTGATCGTCGAGGAGCACCTCTCGAGCCGGAGATCGATTCCCGGGCTGGGTCACCCGATCCACAGGCCTGTCGATCCGCGCGCACGTCGACTCTTTGAGCTCGCGTCGGAGAACGGACTAGCAGGCTCGTATGTAGAGCTGATTGAGCTGATCCAGGCAGAGGCTGAGCTGCGCACCAGGCGGACCCTACCGTTGAACGTCACCGGAGCCGTCGGCGCGCTCGCGTCAGAGCTGCAGCTTCCGTGGACGATATGCAGGGGAGTCGGGATCATGGCTCGCTGCATCGGCATCGTGGCGCACCTGCAAGAAGAGATGCGCGATCCGATAGCCGCGGAGGTTTGGAGGGCCGGCGAAAGGGAGAGCTAGCGCGAGGCCGCAGTTTGCTCGATGAGGAGAGCAGCGAGCCGTCGCTCGACGAACGAGGCGGATTCGGATCTTCCGGCGTCTCTCAGGCAGACGTCAGGTCCAGTTCAGGCTCGACGCCTACGCTGACCGTAGAAGGACTCGACGGCATGCTTCCAGGATTTACTCTCATCATCATGGTCCTACTGGGCCTCGGCTACCTGCTCACGCCGAGCCACTCACGGTAGGGCGACTCGACGCGTAGAGCGCTTAATCGCTGAAAGGCGAGCTGCAAACACTGAGCGGCCGCAGACAATGATCGGCGAGCGCCGTCGGTTCTGCCGGGCTCGAAACATCTGCGTCTGAGCCGTTCGCAGTCAGGGTACGCAGCAACGCGCCGATCGGAACATCGACGGCCTGAAGGCCTGAACTACGGCGTAGGGGGGTTGTTGAGTAGGCTGCTAAACATCGAACAATCGAGCCGCTCCGACACCCGTCATGCACACCCCGGCTGCCCATGTCTACTTGAGGACGAAGTTAATGAGCCGGTCGGGAACGTAGACGACGCGCACCAGGTCCTTGTTCTCCAGCCATCGGCTGACGTTGGGGCTCTCCCTGGCAGCAATTTCGACAGCCTCCTGATCTGACCCGGCCTCGACCTCGACCGTCTCGCGCAGCTTCCCGTTCACCTGCACAGGGATGCGGACGGAATCCTGAACCGTCAGTGCGGGATCGTAGACCGGCCAGGGTTGGAGGTGAATCGAGGTATCGTGCCCACGCCGGAACCAAAGCTCCTCGGCAATGAACGGCGTTAGCGGGGCCAGCAGCGCCAGCAGCGCCTCGACGGCAGTTTCCCATTCCGAGGTTCCTTGCAGGGCGCTGCGCCGGCGGCTCATGAAATTGGTCAGCTCCATCAGCGCGCTGATCGCGGTGTTGAAACGGAAGCCCTCGACGTCTTCCGTCACCTTCTTGATCGTCCGGTGAAGGACGCGAAGTAGCATCTCGGTTGGCCGATCGATATCGTCTGTTTCAGGAGCCGGGGGCAGCGCCAGATCCCAAATTCGGTGCAGCCATCGCCAAACGCCGTTGATGCCCGTCTCATCCCAGTCCGCGTCGGCATCGAACGGCCCCATGAACATCAGATAGCTGCGCAGCGCGTCGGCGCTGTACTGCTCGACGACGCTGTCAGGCGTGACCACGTTGCCTCTGGACTTCGACATGCGCTGGCCGTCCCCAGCGCGCAGCTGTCCCTGATTCCGCAGCCTCGGTGCCGGCTCTCGAAAGCTCACCAAACCGGCGTCGTTCATGACCTTGGCGAAAAAGCGGAAGTACAGCAAGTGCATGACGGCGTGCTCGGCGCCGCCTACGTACAGATCGATCGGGCACCAGTACGTCGCATCCTCCGACTCGAAGGGACGGTCCCGGTCGTGCGGATTCAGGAAGCGGAGGTAGTACCAGGACGAGTCGACAAAGGTGTCGAGTGTATCGGTTTCCCGTCTGGCCGGACCGCCGCAATCGGGACAGGTCGTGATGACGAAGTCCGGCGATGTGGCGAGAGGCGAGCGCCCGTCGCCGGCGGGCTCGTACCGCTCCAAGGCCGGCAGCATCACAGGAAGCTGATCCTCCGGGACCGGCACGATGCCGCAGGCATCGCAGTAGACGATGGGAATGGGAGCACCCCAGTACCGCTGGCGGGAGACCAGCCAGTCGCGCATGCGGTAGGTGACGGCGCCCCGGCCAATGGAGCGCTCCTCCAGGGCCTCGACGATGCGCTCCCGGCCTATTGCCGTCGGCAGCCCCGTGAAGGGGCCCGAGTTTATGATGGTCCCCTCGCCCGTATAGGCAGCCGGCTGCGGCTCTTCCCAGCCGTCACGCTCCACGTCCACCGTAGCCGACTCCTCGATGACCTGCCGTATCGGGAGGTTGTACTTTCGGGCGAACTCGAAGTCCCGCTCGTCGTGCGCCGGAACCGCCATGATCGCGCCAGTGCCGTAGGTGACCAGCACGTAGTCGGCGATCCAGATGGGCATGCGCTCCCCGCTGAATGGGTTGACGGCATATGCACCGGTCGGCACGCCGGTCTTCTCCCGCTCCGTGCTCAGGCGGCGGATCTCAGTCTCTCGTGACGCCGCCTGTTGATACTGAACCACCCGGCCACGGTGCGCTTCGTCAGTCAGTCGGTCAACCTCAGGGTGCTCGGGAGAGAGCACCAAGAACGTCGCTCCGTAGACCGTATCAGGACGGGTGGTAAAGACCGGGAGGTCGACCGCGGAGCCGTCAGGCGCCTCGGCGGTGAAGTGGATCTCGGCTCCGGTGCTCTTGCCGATCCAGTTGTGCTGCATGGCGATGATCGGCTCGGGCCAGTCGAGGCCGTCGAGCCCGCTCAGCAGCTCCTCCGCGTAGTCGGTGATGCGCAAGTACCACTGCTCCAGCTCCTTACGCTCGACCGGCTGGTCGGTGTGGCGCCAGCAGAATCCGTTCTCGACCTGCTCGTTGGCCAGGATGGTCTGACACTTCGGACACCACCACTGGGCGGCCAGATCTCTGTAGGCCAGGCCGCGACGGTACATCAGCAGAAAGAACCACTGCGTCCAGCGATAGTACTCGGGGTCGGAAGCATTGATCTCCCGCGACCAGTCGTACGACAGGCCTTGCAGGTTCATCTGCCGCTTGTAATTGGCGGCGTTCTTGGCGGTGTTCTCCTGTGGATGGATCTGCCGGATGATGGCTTCGTTCTCGGCCGGCAGCCCGAAGGCATCCCAGCCCATGGGATGAAGCACATTGAACCCGCGCATCCGTCTGAACCTGGCGGCCGCGTCGCAGGGCACATAGTTCTTGGAGTGGCCGACCGACAGCCCGTCACCGGAAGGGTAAGGGAAGAACTCGAGCAGGTAGTACTTGGGCAGGGACATGTCCTCAGATGCCCGGTAGATGCCCATATCTTCCCAGCGCTTCTGCCATGCCGACTCGAACAGATGTGGCTGGTAGCGAGGGCGTTCGGCCCTGGCAGGTGGGCCTAGAACCGCTCTGACTTGGTCGGGGCCTTGAACCTCAGATGTCACTGCTTCCAACCTGATTCGTACATTCTCTCCGCCTCCTTACACGCCGCGCCAGCTCTCATGCCCAATTAAAAAACCCTCCATCCCACTGGGACGGAAGGTCTTCCGCGGTACCACCCACGTTTGACAGAGCGGTTTGGTGGAGCTGAGGGGACTCGAACCCCTGACTTCTTGCATGCCATGCAAGCGCTCTTCCAGCTGAGCTACAGCCCCGTGGCTTTACCGTCTCTGTCCGCTTACGGGCGCGATATCGGTCGCCGGCCGGTTCGCCTATCGCGACGGACGAGTTCGGTCCTGTTGCCGATTCACATCAACCACCGGCTTGCTGGTGCCGGACCTACTACTTCCATCGCCGCCCCGGACATGCCTGGGTGCCAGATCGAATAGACGCATCTGGAGGCGGATGCATCATTGTACCCGGCAGGCGGAGAGCCTATCGCCGAAGCTGGGAGCAGGTATCGGGCTGTAGACCGAAACCCGTCGACCTTCTCCGACCCGATCAGACCGCGCATGCGGAGCTGGCCGCCTTCGGCATAGGACCCTTCGGCTCGAGCGTAAAGCTCACCGTCCTATATTCCGCTTGAAACTTTTGTCAATTTTGCATAAAATCAGGCTACTGCAGGCGTCGACGTGCAAAACTCCTGCTCAGCGTTCCTGCTTCTCAGAACCGGCCAGTGAGGAATCTTGCCCACCGTACGCGAAGTTTCTGATGCCGTTCACCCCACGCTTCCCATGCTCATGGACAGCGTCAAGGATTACTACGACCAGAAGTCGGTAGACCTGATCGAGCGCGCATATGCATTCGCGGAAACGGCTCACAGCGACGAGCGCCGGCTCTCCGGCGAGCCCTACATCTCCCATCCGCTGGCCACGGCGTTCTACCTATCGTCCATGCGGCTCGACGCGGCCACCGTGGCGGCAGGACTGCTCCATGACGTAGTGGAGGACACGCCGGCGACTGTTGGGGAGGTCGAAGAAGCCTTCGGCACCACAATCGCCCGACTCGTGGACGGAGTGACGAAGTTTGCGGAGATCCGCCGCCGCGCCGCCGACCCGGGCTCCCCGGGCGAAGCCGACGACAAGCGGCGGCCCGATTACTCCCGCGAGCATGCCGAAAACCTGCGCAAGATGTTCCTGGCCATGGC
>DASRCF010000201.1:0-4770 GCA_035653255.1 Chloroflexota bacterium | reverse complement strand
TGGGATAACCTGGTGAGTGCCTGCAAGGCCTGCAATCACCGCAAGGGGGGCAAGCTGCCGGACGAGGCGAGGATGAAGCTACGGGTTCAGCCGGCTCAACCGCGGGTCAGCCGGTATTACTGGGTCTACCAGCATCTCCAGGCCAACACCGACCCGGAATGGCTCAAGTTCATTCCGAATTCCGAGAAGCTGGCGGCCGCCAGACCGGCCTGAAGCCAGCCTCGCTGCTTAGGATCCCGGTCCGCTGGGCTTCGTTTGCGCTCTCGTCCTGTTGATTGAGACAGCGGTTAAGAGTCGCGTGGCGCCTTGAGGCTGGCCGTCTCTGCCGGCTCACGAGTCGCGGCCTGCTTCCGGGGCTGATTCGGCCCCGTGCCGGCCTGCTCATTCAGATCAGGCGGATACCCACGAAGGCCAACGTTCCCGCCATGCCCAGACGGAGGTAGGTGTCCGGGACGTGCAGCGTCAGACGGCTACCGATGATGACCCCGGGTAGCGACCCCACGAGCAGCAACAGCGTGACGTGGAAGTCGACTGTCGAGATGAAGATGTGGGCTGAGGCGGCCACCAGCGTCAGGATGGCGGCATGCACCACGTCCGTTCCAATCATGTCCGACGTCGAAATCCCCTTATAGAGCACAACCAAGGCAACGATGGTCAGCGAGCCACCACCAACCGACGTCAGCGCCACCAAAGCCCCGATCAATACGCCCATGGCTATTGAGAACGACCGCTGACGGTTGATCGAGACGGCCGCAAAGTGGTTCTCGAGCCAGGGCCGCAACAACAAGCTGACGGCAACGAAGATCAACACAGCGGCCAGAGCGTGAGTTATGAATCCCTGCGTAAAGTGCTTGGCCGACCTCAGCGCATAGCCCACGAGGACAGTGGATATCAGTGCCGCGGGCACGCTTCCCGTGGCCAGCCACTTTACCGCGTCGATCTTCACAGTCTTCTGTTGAATGTGTACGACCGCGCCCACTGTCCGGGTCACGGCCGAGTAGGCCAGGTCTGTGCCCACGGCGACGGCCGCCGGCATCCCCATCACCAAGACAAGAATCGGGGTCATCAAAGAACCGCCTCCGACCCCCGTCAACCCGACGAGGAATCCAATCCCCAGCCCGATGAGGATTAGAGAGAGATCATAGGGCATTGAGACATCCAATCAAGCCGGTCATTCAGTGCGTCCGCTATCGCCAAACATCACGCGGCGCTCGACGGAATCGCTTTAAGGCGAAACTGCTTGGAGACCCAACCGGCCGGACGCACGACGTGACGACGGCGCACGCGAACCCTTCGATACGCCATCGTCTGGGCGAAACACTCATTCGTACCTATTAGTATGCCTTCTGCTCAATGTACGCGTCCAAATTGTATTGCGTCTCCTTCTCAACCCGCAACCCTGGTGGCAGTGGTTCTAACAGCGCTGGTACTGCCGACGGTGGTGGCCGGCTGCTCAGGCTCAAGGACGTCGGAACACGGTGGGCCGTATTGGCAATATGCCGGACTGACGGGTAAGCTCATCCACTCCGTCGCCTTCAGCAGTACCGGTCGAGTGGGATTCGCCGGAACGGAGGCAGGGATTTATCGGGAGATCGGCCATGGGCCCTGGAGGAAAGTTCTGCCACACGGAGAGTTCTGGTCGGTCGATGCTTCCCCCAACGGACGCTTTGTAGTGGCCGGTGATAATGCTGGAAGCGTCGCAAGTAGTACCGACGGCGGCAACCACTGGCGATCCCGCCTCGTCGATCCGTCAGGGATCTTTGCGGTCACCATCAGCCCGGGCGAATCTCACCGATTGCTCGCCGGTGGGGCCGGAGGAATCTTCTCCAGTGACCATCCCACTTCGACCTGGCGACGAAGAGCCGTCGTTCTGGGCGGCGCCGCGGATGGGTTTGGGTGGCTCCCTGGAAGTGGCCGTGTGGTCTTCGCCGCGGCTCTACCGGGCGGGTTCCGGCGGGTCCCGGCAATCTTGAAAAGTGTCGACGGCGGACTGAGCTGGAAGTCATTCTCTCGCCACATGACCCCGGCCGGCGCCATGTCGATCCTGGCCCCCTCGCCGCGCCGAGTTCTGGCGGGCACCATGGGACTCGGAGTCTGGAGCTCCCGATCCACAGCAAGCTTCTGGTACCGTTTCGGTCAGGGAATGCCGAGGTACGACGATCACGTAGCGGGACTAGTGCTGACGGGCGAGCGCTCACGGCCACTGTGGCTGGGAACTCAAGGATTCGGAGCATTCTATTCTCGTGACGGAGGCCGGCGCTGGACCGCGGACTCGGGAGGGCTACCCCTGACGGCCGGCAGGCACCTGATCCTCGGCTTGGCATACCGGCCCGACGACCGCTGCCTGTACGCGGCCACCGACCAGGGAATCTACCGTCTCCCCCTGAGCGACAAATAGGCTGAACAGCGACAAGGGGTCGCACACAGCCGGATCCTCGACAAATTGGCGCCAGCCAGCGTTGGTGTCGCCCCTAGACTGAAACTGTGACCAGGTCGACCTTGCTCGGGATCGCCGGACTGCTTCTAGTCACGAGCACCTCATGCCGACATCACGCCGGCGGTTCACATCCCGCCGTCATCGTCCGTATCGTCGGCAACCCACTGGGCAATCCCGACTCCTTCTACAAACCGAGCACGGTGCACGTCAGGG
Organism: Chloroflexota bacterium; assembly: GCA_035653255.1. Classification (GTDB taxonomy): domain Bacteria; phylum Chloroflexota; class UBA5177; order UBA5177; family JAJPKF01; genus DASRCF01. Next base: position 2,120 of record DASRCF010000201.1, on the reverse strand, counting down.
TCGGTCAGACCGTTGAGTGGGTTGATCGGGACGATTCTGACCACACCGTTACTCCCGAGCCTTCCACCCGCGCCTGGTCCGGCGGCAGCCCTGTCCTCAGCACCGGAAAGTCCTACCGGTTTCGCTTCACCAGGCCCGGCAGCTACCGGTATCACTGCATGGTCCACCCAAACATGTTGGGGTTTGTGGTGGTGACGCGATAGCCTGAAGGGTCGAAGCCGTATTGAGCACTAGTTTGAGAGGAGCATTGTGAGCGAGGCTCGCCGTCAGCCGGCATCGAGCAGGGGTCGTATGATCCTGGTCGCCGGTGTCGCGGTGGTTGCGATCATTGCAGTGGTCGCCGGCATCGCCGCTACCCGAGTATTCGGTCCCGCCGGATCATCACCGGCGAAAATCACCACCGGCTCGACCTCTCACATCCACGCCCTGATCGTCAACGCAGACGGCTCGCTGATTCTGGGCGACCAGGATGGCCTTTGGCACGGCGATGCAGGCGGTGGTCACTGGAGAACGTACGGACCTCCCGTAAGCAACCTCATGCCGATCTCGGTGGCGCGAATGGGCTCGACATTCCTGGCGGGAACCACGACCCTCTCGAACAAGCTGTTCGGCGCCCCGCACGGACTCTTTCGCAGCACCGATGGCGGGCGCCATTGGAAGCGTGCCGCCCTTCCGGACCTCGACGTCCTGCGCCTGGCAACCAATCCGGCTGTACCGGATGTGGTCGTCGCCTTTGCCGGTCCGGACTCGAACCACGGAGTTGGTCACGGGGGCATCTGGGCAAGCTCCAATCGGGGAAGCTCTTGGCAACGGATCAACGCGGCGGTCGGCAATCAGGCAGAGAACGGTCTTATTCTCTTGCCGGGGCATCCCTTCACCGTTCTCTTCGCCAGCACCTTCAACATCTCGCGCAGCTCCGACGGAGGCCGAACCTGGCATACCGTCGGCACCAACATGCCCGAGCCCCTCGCGCTCGCCAACGCTCTGGGCGACCCCCGGGCCGCGTATGCCGGGGCCGCCGATGGCGTGTGGGTTAGCGCCGATGCCGGAAGCTCGTGGCATCTGGCATGGCACGGGCCTCCAGCCCCGGTCGTCTCGGCCGACGGGACCGGCGACCTCTACGTGTACGCCGGTGGCCTCAAGCCCGATCTCTACCGTCTCGTCGACGCCACTCGAAGTACTGGCGGACCGGGGTTGAAGTTCGCCGCGGTCCGTCTCAGCAATCCGGTCCCTTCCGCACAGCCGATTGTCCTGGTACCTGATCCGAGCCACCGAAACAGAGTGTATGTCAGCTACAATTTCCCCCTTCGCCTGTATGTTTCGGCGGACGCCGGCCGAGCTTGGAAACAGATGCTTTGAGCTTCCCCAAGAGCGGCATTCTCGTCTCGGCCCTGGCGGTTGTCCTTCTGGCGGTCGCCGTTCAGGGACGTGGCCTGGTTTCGTCGCGCAGCTCCGCGACACCCCTGGACATAGGGGCAATCTATCCGATTTCCACCGGCGGTGCCCCGGCCAAACAGGAATATCAAGGCCTGGAAACGGCTGTCCGACTCGTGGACTCGACCGGCGGAGTTCACGGCCGGCGTGTGAGGCTGATACTGCGGAATGTCCGCAGCGGCGTTGACGCTCCGCAGGCGGTGACCGCACTCCGGCGCCGAGGCGTCAGGATAGTTGCAGGCTCGGAGCAGAGCATGGTGGGCATACCGGCGAGTGAAGCGGCTCAAGCCGCCGGGTTGATCTACTGGGAGGACGGCGCGGTCGCCACCATGTTGACGGCGCGCGGCGAGTCTGATGTCTTCCGGACGGTCACGACAGGTCAGTCTCTGGGCCGTGCGGGAGCCGACTTTGCCGCCTCGGTGATCGCACCTCGGCTGAGGATTCCGGTCCGCCGGCTGCGCGTCGCCGACGTTCACGTCATCGACGCCTACGGCTCGTCCGTCGGTGCTGCTCAGATCGCGGGCGCGAAGGCACACGGGATGCAGGTGGTGAAGGTGCTCGCCTATCATCCCGGTCAGGTCAATTGGGTCCGGCTCGTCAGCCGGCTCAAGGCTGCCCGGCCCAACGTCGTGCTTGTGTCCTCCTACCTCGGCGACGCCGTCAAGTTCCGGCGCGAGACCATCCGA
>DASRCF010000200.1:0-12810 GCA_035653255.1 Chloroflexota bacterium | reverse complement strand
GCGCAGGGCGAGGATGACGCTTAAACCAACCGCGGCTCCCACTCGGGTTCTCACTCCGACACCACGGCCCACACACCGGACCGTCAGGCCTCATCGGCACCACGTCCAAAGACGCACTAGCCGGCCTCGTCGACGAGACGGGTCCAACCTCCACTCACACCGGCACCGTCCAGGCCATCGCCATCACCGGCCCCGACACCGACGAGCTCATCACCGGCACCCGATACCGACCCATCGCGTACCTCCACTGTCGTTTGGGGGACAGACTCGCTCCCTCGGCGACATGTATGGGCTCGGCTCGTACATCGTCCAGCGATACCGGGGGCTGGCGAAACGATCGATCTATCGAGCCTGGTTGACCGGCGCCGACTGGTTACGTGAGGAGTTCACCGCCGACAAGCTGCATCGTTACACCAACGGTCGATACCACTGGTGGGCGTATGACCGAGTTGTTGCCCGTGAGCGCGCCGCCGGCTTCCACATCCTGGGCCTGATTGACTACAACAACACGTGGGATGGTCACGACCATGCCTACATGCCCCATTACATGATCCGCAAGCTCAGTCATGACTTCGCCAAGTACGCGTACGCCATTGCCCGGCACTACCGGGGCATCATCAACTACTGGCAGGTCTGGAATGAGCCCGACCTTCATCTGTTCTGGCACCCATATCCGAACCCGACGGACTACGCGCGTCTCCTCCGTCGAGCGTACAGGGCAATCAAGCGGGCCAACCCACAAGCGACCGTTGTGTTGGGCGGCCCAAGCGGGGCTGATCCGCATCCTCTGGCCTTCATTCATCGGGTGGTGGCGGCGGGTGGCCGGTTTGACGTACTGTCCGTTCAGCCGTACGAGGATGTTCCCGACCTCAGTCTTCTATCAGAAGTACGCGCACTGCGGTGGTATGGGAAGCCGATATGGTTCACGGAAATGGGATGGGCCGGCGAAACGAACTGCGCCAGCGTGTGTGGCACGGAGCAGTCTCAGGCCGTCCGGCTGGCCCGCCTTTACCTGGTTGCGGCCTACGCCGGAGTTCAGCGCGTCTTCTGGTACGACCTGCGGGACGACGGGACAGGAGCGATTTTTGAGGATCACTTTGGGCTTCTCGAGCACGACCTAGCGGCCAAGCCCGCGTTCGTTGCCTATGAGGTCAGCCGCTATTTTCTCAACCGTGCTACCTTGACCGGCGTGGATACGCTTGGGCCTCAGGTCTTTGCCTTCCGCTTCCGAAACCACGGCGCTCAGTTCGTGGTGGTATGGAACAACGAGCTGGGCTCATACGGTCTTCGGATTCCGTGGAGCTGGGGACCGGCCCGAGTGCTCAATTGGAGTGGTAGGGCGGTCGCCTCCACCGGTGATGGCGTGGTAACGATGACGGCCTATCCGCGATCGATACTCTACATCGTTCCCGACCGCCTCGAGCCGCGGCGATCAATGCCGGGACCTGCCTAGAAGGCCCGAATCGAACCGGCCGTGAACAAGGCGCTATCGACCGGCTCTTCAGGCCGTCTGGCCGTACTGTTGGGAGCGGGTGGCATTCGGGGCTGCGCTCATGCCGGGGCTCTGGTCACCCTTGAGGAATACGGTGTGCGGCCCGAGATCACCGTGGGAGCCAGCATCGGGTCATTGTTCGGCGCCGCTTATGCCGCCGGATGGTCGGTTGACCGCATCGCCGCGATGGTATTCGACGCACCGAAGCGCGCCGTGGCGGAGTTCTATAGCAATAGGCTGCGGATAGATCGGGGCACCCACATCGGATCCATCCTGATGGATCTGGGCGACGAGACGCGCATTGAAGACCTTCCCAAGTGCTTCGCCTGCATGGCAATCGATCAAGAGTCGGGTGAGGTGCGAGCCTTCAGCCGAGGGCCCCTTCTGCAGGCGCTGCAGGCCAGCATTGCGCTCCCGCGGATTGCGCGTCCCGTGGTCATCGACGGCCGCCGGTACATTGACGGTGGCCTCAAGGGCCCGATTCCATCCATCGTTGCCCGGGACCTCGGTGCGACCGCCATCATTCGCGTTGAGCTGACCGGGTGGCGGGGATCGGCGACGCGACATGGGAAGAGGCGGCAACCACCGCTCATAGCGTCGGCGTCGAGGTACTCGACCGTGCCGTCCGTTGTTGGAGCGACATCCAGCGACGAGTGGGCCGTAACGCCCCGGTTCTTTGGTCTATCCTGCAACTCTCCCTTTGGAGCCGTTTTCGCGTACAGGAGAGGGGAGAAGGCGATGCGGCGGCACATGGAGCAGTTCGAGGTCGGCTAACCCCATCCGCACCTGGGTCTCTGCGGCCGCCGAATCGTCATCAAGCATTCAGGCTTAAAGAGGCAGCGCAGTTGTGTTGAAACTGTGGAGCTCTTTGGCTCCGGGTCTTGACAAATTCTCCGTTCGGCGCATGGCACAGTTCGTGCAATTCATGTCAAGTTCCCTGACGGGGGACCCCCATTCGTCAGGCAAGCCGAACCAATGTTTGGAGTTTGAAACATGCCAACCCAGGTAGTTTCCAACGGCGACGGAGACGGAGCCAGCACCGCTGTGGGCGCAAGCGCCCTCATCCAGACCATTGTCTGGTCGGTGGTTGTGCTCGTGCTGCTGGTCGTCGGGATCCTTCTTCTCATTCACTTCAAGATTCTCTAAGCGCCGAGCAGAACCAGGAGAAACCCGCAAAATGCCAACCCGAATCGTCGAGGAAGAGCCACGCACCGTCGTTCGCGGTGGAGGCTCATCCGGTACCACGATCATGCTGATGACCCTGGTGGCCCTCATTGTGATCGCCCTGGTCGTCCTCATCATCTTGCACGCGACAATCGGCGTTCTTTAGGAGGTAAGGAATGGTTGAAGAGCGACGGGAGGTCGTGACAAACGAGTACGTAGAGCCGACCCCGGTTCAGGAGCGGGTCGTTGAGCCGGCGCCTGTGCAGGAGCGGGTCGTAGAACGACCTGTGTCGAGAGTGGTGGAAGAGCCTGCCACGAGCTACGTCCGACGCGACCCAATGGTCAACACCGTGGCCGCCAGCTCCATGATTCAAACGGTGGTGTGGGCGGTGGTGGTGTTGGTCCTGCTGGTGGTGGTCATCCTCGTACTGCTCCACTTCAAGATCATCTAGCCGCTCGCCGCTACACCCAGAAGTCTCAGTTCCAGCCGGTCGAACCTTCGAAACCGTCGAATACAAAGGAGATAAGCCATGGCCAACCTTTTGTGGATTGTTGTCGCGATTCTGCTCATCTTCTGGTTGTTGGGTCTGACGGCCTTTCATCTCGGCACCATCGTCTGGTTGCTGTTGGTACTGGCCATCGTTGCCGCCATCATCAGTGTCTTTTCAGGCGGCTACTTCAGAACCTGAGCAGGTAGCTCACAGGTAGGCGAAGCCGGCCCTCAATCGGGGCCGGCTTTCTTCGTCTGTAGATGGAAGCCCCGAAGGGAGATCACGACTGCAGTCTACCGAGGCCGCCTACCAGGTAGGCCAGCCCCAGCATCGTTCCCGTTTGATGGTGAGGAACGTGGGCGGCGACTTCACCTGCGCTGCCCACAGCTACTCTGCAGCCGGAGGTCTCGAGGGCCTTTCCTCCTCCTCAGGGAGCTCGACCGTGTCGGGAACGGTGGCTGTAGGCAGGGGCCGGCGCAGCACGAAGTAGCTGTAGGCCTGCGCAGTCACCACGTGCAGAAGTCCAGTGATTGGGATGGCCAGGAAAGCACCCCAGAACCCCCCGACCTCGAAGCCGATGAGAATGGCCACCATGGCGACGATGGGATGAATCCCGACGAATCGTCCCGTGATGCGTGGCCCGACGACGTTCTGCTCGATCTGTTGGATGACGACAAAACACGCCACGACGATGAGCGTCTTGAGAATCGGCTGCGTGAATAGGGAGAGCAGGATGGCGGGAATCGAGGCCAGGACGGGGCCCACGACTGGAATCGACTCCGCGATGAAGGCGAAGATGCCGATGAGAACGGCGTAGGGAAGACCGAGGACGTAACTGACGGTTCCGGCCAAAATGCCGATAGTTATCGCCACGATGACCTGGCCACGAATATAGCCACCGAGCACCTGGTCCAGGCTCTTGACAAAGAACCATACCTGCTCACGGTTGCGTTCGGGCACGATTCCCATGGCCCAACCGATAAAGCGCCCTCCGTCGAGCAGAAGGTAGAACGACATCACCAGGACGATGAAGAGGTCGAAGATCACGTTGATGGTGCTGGTCAGGATGGTGACCGCGTTGTTCAGGACATTAGCCCCCTGACCGGAGGCGGAGTTCACAGCCTGGCCAAAGAGATTGCGAAGGCTGACGGGAATGTGGTGCTGGTCAAGACGCGTCTGCAGCCCCAGGAGCACGATCGGGGTCGATTTGACGATCGAGCGCAGATGGAGGGCTGCGGTGTTGAGCTTCTCGGCCGCCCTTAGCACTTTGAGTGCATCGTGGCCCGGCGACGTGGCGCTGCTGGTGCTTGAGGCCGCCAGATCGGCGTTCGCCTTGGCCAGCGCCGACTTCAGGTTTGAGATGTCACGACGGAGCGGTGCCACGTAGCTGGGTGGAACAGCTGTCGAAGCGGCGATGGTTGGATGCGGATGGTTGTTGGTGCTGTGGGATGTCGTCCCGGAACCTCTAACTGCCGTACCCCGCTCCAAGGGCGGAAGATAATACGACACCAGATCCTGAACGAGATGCGGGAGGTTGTTTCTGGCCGGCTTGTTGGTGCAGAAGGTAGCGACACCCGGGGAGCCGACCAGCGCCACGGCGCCACAGAAGTCGGTACCCGAATTCATCTTGCTGCTGTAGCTCTTGGCTACACTCACAATCTGTCCAGTCTGACTGTCGAAGGCCTGGACGTTGGCCAGATGAGCGGGATTCTTGATGGCGTTTGCCAGGGAGCGAGTCTGAGTGATCAATGGCGCGGTGAGGAGAGCACCCACACCGGCAAGGAGAGACCCGACGATGATGTAGGTGATGAGAACAGACAGAATCCGCGGCAGCCGCAGGATGCGGTCGAAGCGGTCCACCACCGGCGTCAGAATGTAGGCCAGGATCGCGGCCAGGATGACCAACAGCACCGGCGCGAAAAATCGCTGGATGACGCCCAGTGCCAGTACCAGGCAGGCATACCCTGCCAGCAGCGCGAGGAGAATGGTGAGGATTCGAGTCCAGTTGGCGTTTCGCATAGTTCGCGTCGGTGTTACTTAGCCACTCGACTCTTGACCTTCGTCACTGCGGTGGTACCGAAGTATAGACAGGCGCCGTGACGGGCTTCCCAGGACCCGGCGGCCATTGCCGACAAGGAGCCTGTAGTGCATGCTCGGGAGCGCTCCCGCATTGCACGGGGAACGCCTCCTTCTCAGCAAGGCATCCATATGCCAAATCGTGGCCGGTCCGTAGCCGCTAGGGATGGTACGAACCGTGGAGCAACCACTTCGGTCGGCCATTACCCGAGTGGTGGCACACCGCCCGGCTTGCAACTGCGCGCACTTACCGTGTGTAGAGCCGGGCTAGTGGTTGGAATGCGCCTTCGTCGCCCAGTACGCCTCGGCTTCCTGCTCCATCTTGGCGAGTCTTGTGTAGTAGTCAGGATACTCGCACAGGTGTGCCCACGCGATCTTGCCCGTCATCTGCAAATCGCCATGGGTAACGTTCGTCCTGGCGTCGTCCGATCCATGCTCCATCTCAACCCCCAGTCCCATCCGGAATTGCTCGGGATCGACGGTGCGCCAGTCGATCCCTATCGCATCGCCGATCTGCCTGGCTTCCTCTAACGTGAACTCTCGGCCACTCGCCATGCGTTACCTCTCGCGACTCTAGTCAGCTCCAGGCACCCAACGTGCTCGTCCTCAACCAACGGAGCTTGGGGGATACCCGACCGGCACTCACAGTACATCCTGAGCTCGCTCCGGCGTCTGCAGCACTCATGTGCCTCAGGAAACCAGGCCCTCAAGTCTTGACTGGTGTACTTCCCGCGATACCGAAGTATAGACAGCGAACGGCGGCCGCTCGATCTCATTACCCTCACGCTCAGGAGGTCACCCGGAATCGGCGTTGGTTCTCGTGCGATCTTTCCCCCTCACTGCTCACGGACGGCTACGTATACTCGGTCATGGTCGTGAGCGGCTCCGGCATGGAGCTGGAGGGCGTTCGACGAGAGCTTGAGCAGCTAGAGCATGAGAGGCTCGCTCCCTGGGCCGCGCGGAGTGATGCGGGTCGTGGCCGAGCGCGGCTCGAGCCGCTCTCTCCGGTCCGGACCGAGTATCAGAGGGACCGTGACCGGATCATTCACTGCAATGCGTTTCGACGCCTGAAGCACAAGACGCAAGTATTCATCGCCCCTCGCGGCGAGCATTACGCCACACGGCTGACGCACGTGCTCGAGGTGGCGCAGGTGGCTCGAACAATAGCCCGGGCTCTGCGCCTGAACGAGGACCTCGTGGAAGCGATTGCCCTTGCCCATGACCTCGGACATGCGCCGTTTGGACACGCCGGTCAGAGTGCACTTAACGAGCACCATCCCCGTGGGTTTGCCCACGACAAGCAGAGTCTCCGGGTGGTGGAGAAGCTCGAGCGCGACGGTCAAGGGCTGAACCTCACCTGGGAGGTACGGGAGGGTATCCGCACGCACCGAAAGCCGCGCTTCAGCATCGCCGGGGTCAGCGAAGACCCCTCCACCACCTTGGAAGCCGAGGTGGTGAAGCTTGCGGACGGCATCGCCTACATCAATCACGATATCGACGACGCCGTGCGCGCCGAGGTGATCAGCCTCGAGCAGGTTGCGGGAGACCGGGCTCGCGTGCTCGGGAGAGGAAGGTCAGAGCGCATCAACGCCATCGTCTGCGACATCATCCGCACGAGTCGTGGCCGGCCGGCAGTAGAGATGTCGCCGCCGATTCTGGAGGCCGTGGATGCTCTGCGCGACTTTCTGTTCGAGAACGTGTACCTGAGCCCGGTCGTTCGAGCCGAATATTCCCGCGCACACCGTGTCGTGTCGGAGCTGTACCTGCACTTCTGCATGCACCCTGAGGAGATGCCCGAAACCTATGTTCGAGAGGCAAGCGCGCTGTCAGTCGAACAGTCGGTATGCGACTTCATCGCGGGGATGACCGACCAGTACGCGCTCAACACCTTCGAAGTGACGTTTGTTCCCAAAATGTGGAGCTTTTGACGGTCGTTCTCCCGAGTTTACCTGACTATAATGGGCAATGATTTTGCCAGGCGGTGGATGCGTGGGGGCCACCGAGGTTGCGCTCGGGCCCCAGTGTCCCGTTAGCTCCGTCTCAGCCTGACCCAGTTCATTGGCAACCACCTCGGATCTCCCTAAGCCTCCCAGTGCCAGGAACCGGCCGGCAATCCCGCCGGCGGCCCTCGATCCCGATTCTGTCATCGTCATCGACGCCGCGGACGATGAGCTGGATGCGGTGGCGACGAAGTTCGCCGCAGCCGGCATCGGCGCCGAGGAGACGTCCCTCGATGATGATGTGTCCGAGGAGGCACTGGAAGATATTCTCAACGCTGAAGGCCCGGGGGTTGCCGACCCGGTGCGGATGTATCTGCGTGAGATTGGACGGGTGCGACTGCTCTCGGCGCAGCAAGAGGTCCAGCTGGCGGACCGGATCCGCTTGGGCGACGCGCAGGTGGAGCGGAAGCATCGCGGAGAGCCCTACGACCAATCGATGATCGACGACGGGATGACGGCCAGGCGAGAGCTGACGGAGGCCAACCTCCGTCTGGTCGTGTCGGTGGCCAAGAAGTATATCGGCCGTGGAATGACGCTGCTGGATCTCGTCCAAGAGGGCAACATTGGATTGATCCGGGCAGTGGAGAAGTTCGACGCCGGAAAGGGGTACCGCTTTTCCACTTACGCCACCTGGTGGATTCGCCAGGCCATCACCCGCTCGATTGCCGATCAGGCACGAACTATTCGCATCCCCGTGCACATGGTCGAAACGATCAACAAGCTTCAGCGAGTCTCTCGGCAGCTGCTGCAGGAGCTGGGTCGCGAGCCCACTTCCGATGAGGTTGCCATAGCTATGGAAGTGGCCCCCGAGCGCGTGCGGGAGATCGCGTCGGTGGCTCAACAGCCGGTGTCCCTGGAGACGCCGATCGGCGCCGAAGAGGAGGGGCACCTGGGCGACTTTATCGAGGACAAGGGCGTCGAGGCCCCGGCCGAGGCTGCCTTCCAGCAGCTCCTGCGGGAGTCCGTTGAGGACGTCATCATGTCTCTTCCGGTTCGTGAGCAGGAGGTGTTACGGCTCCGCTATGGATTGGACGACGGCAAGATTCGGACGCTCGAGGAGGTGGGAAGGAGCTTTAATGTCACACGCGAGCGGATCCGGCAGATAGAAGCCAAGGCACTGCGCAAGCTTCGCCACCCGTCGAGGAGCAAGAAGCTCAAGGACTACCTATAGTCGCAGTGGCACGGGCGGGAAAGCAGCTCACACGAAGGTGACGGTGGCGACTCGAGGTTGCGTTCCTCGGCCAATTCTCCCGCCGGACTGACGTCTCGCATCACAGTAGGCTATGCTTCGGGAGGCGCCGCAGGTGACCGAACAAGTGGGGGAGGCGAGACAGGTGCGAGTCACAGTCGTCAACAACGATACAGACTTTCTCTCCTTGATGAAGGAGGTCCTTGCCGACCGAGGCTGGGAGACGACTGTGATTCGGGAGAGCGGCAGCGCATACCGGCTTATCAAAGAGCATCAGCCTGACGTGTTGCTGCTCGACATCCGTATGGAAACTCCGGAGTCCGGGTGGAACGTGCTCGAGCTCTTGAAATTGGACCCTGAGACCCGGGACATACCGGTGGTGGTTTGCTCGGCGGCAGCTCTCGACGTCAGGGCGAAGGAGGAGTGGCTGCATGACCGGGGCATTGACGTCCTGGTCAAGCCGTTCGAGATTGACGATCTCTATCTGGCCGTCGAGAAGGCGATGCTCAACCGCGAGGGCGAGCATGTGCGCACGATGGATGGAAAGGTGTCGGGTTCAACGTAAGCCTCATGGAGGGAGAAGCGATGTTCAATGAAATGCTGGAGATCGACGAGGTTTGCACGGCGGATTCGGTGGCCGAGGCGAATCGGCTGCTACAGGACGGGTGGGAGCTGATAGGTTTCCATCCGGCGCCCTCGAGCACCGTCGGGATAACAACCATCTTCGTTCTGGCGCGCGTCTCCTACGGCGATGAGGACGAGGAGGAAGTCGACGACGAAGAAGACGATGGGGACGGCTTTTGAGCCCTTGGGGTCGCTAACCTCTCTCAGCTGAGCCCCTTCCATCGCCGCTTGCACAGCGCACTGGCGATGTCCTCTGGGGTGCTGACGGCCTCGGGCACGTTCGGCCGCAAGCTTCTTCTTCTCCTCTAGAATGCGAGATCCAAGAGGAGACCGGGATGGTCAGATGGGCTGGGCCCCCGGGTGCCATGTTCGACGGGGATGGCGGTCAGCCGGCTCTCCGCCTTGAGACGGTACGATAGCGCATAGTCGATCCGGTCTTCGTGAGGCCACTCCGCCTCGCTCCCACCCCATCGGTCGACGAACCCCGCAGCGAACAACAGCAGCATTGGTTCGTCGTCACAATGGCTGTTGAAGTCGCCGACGATGATGGCTGGTTGGTTTCGAGCCTCTACGAGTCTTACCAACAGGCGCGCCTCGAGCAGCCGCGCTTTCTCACGGAGCGGGAAATGAACATTGTGTACGTCGATCCCTGCCAGGGACGTCGTTAGGATGACTCTTGATGGCCCAGCGCCTGGGAATCTGGATACTCGTGTGAACCACGTCTGGTCGAGCGGCTTAGGCGAGAGGAAGGCCAGCCCCTCGACGGCTCCAGGCATGGAACTCACTGAACCGGCCGGCTGGAAGACAAAGTTCATGGAGGATGCCTGGGCGAGCCACCGCGCCTGATTGTGACCGGGGAGATCGAGGACTCCATGCCTCACCTCTTGGAGTGCAACCAGGTCTGCCCCCGATCCGCGTATTAATGAGACGAGTCTGGTGCGTCGTCGTCGCCACTCGCCACTGTAGTTCCAGATGTTGTAGCTGAGCAGCCGCAGGTGCCGGGAGTGGCGACTCAGATCAGGCTCCGTGCCACTTATCCAGGTGGGACACGAACCTCGTCGACTCCTCTCAGGTGGCCTGCCAGCTCGGCGATGATCGGGGCATCCCGTCCGACCTCCTCCATGGCATCTTTGACGGTTACCCAGCTCACATCACCCTCGGGCGACGATCGCGCATCGCCGCCGACGATGGCGGCCTTCAGGACGATTCGAACAATGCCGCGATCGACCGGCGCTCCAGCTCCGCTATAAACCTTGAGGATCTCGTCGGGCTCGACCACGTATCCGGTCTCTTCCCAAACCTCACGCCTCAATCCATCCTCCACACGCTCGCCCCAGTGAAGATGACCACCTGGAAGCACAAGAGCTCCCTGCGCATGGTCACGCACCATCAGCAGCAGATCGCCCCTGACAATGATGGCGGCAGCGCTGACGAAGGGAGGCATGCGATCCAGGCTCAGCGTGCCCAATGTCGAAACCAAGGCCCGAGCCAGCAGGCGTGAGACCCGGTACTGCCAGACCCGGAATCTCAAGCGGGCGGGGATGCCGTGGCTGGTGTCGAGGGCGAAGGCTCGCAAAGGCAGCTCGCCAGGAGGTCAGGCAGCTCCGTTCTGAACCGCGATTTGGCGAGTACCCGGCTGCAGCCGGCGTGTCGGGCCCGCGCCCGGCTGTCGAGATCGACGTGGGGGCCGAATGCGATGACCACACCGCCGCGTTCTCTCACAGAGCGGACGTCGTTCTCCCAGGGGCCTTCGATTTGAAGATCGAGAAGGCCGAGGCGAGCACCGTCAGGTACGGGATCCCCCGGGTTTATGAATACGACGCTGACTGACAGGCGGCGCGCCGCGGTGGCGACCATGGACATGAAGTAAAGGTCGCTGATCCAGGCCACGACCGTGGGCTGCTGGCTACCATGATTTGAGGTCACGCCAGTCATTCTATCGAGCGATCAACTATACACCTGTCATGGTCTGAGGAGGAGGAATAGGTTTTGGATGGTCACATTGACGAGGAGCGAGCTCGCTATTTCCGCGCCCAATTTCCCACATTCGACCGCGTCAGATACCTGAACTCCTGCTCCCTGGGACCGCTCAGCCGAGCATCGCGTCAGGGACTCGAACAGTATGCGGAACACTGGGAGACGTACGGAGCTCCCGCCTGGTGGCTGGAATGGATGCCGCGAATCGAGCACATCAAGCAGCTGTTCGCCCGCCTCGTCGGCGCCTCAGACCGGTCGGTCACGATTCATCACTCGATCTCGTCGGCACTTTCGACCATCGCCAGCTGCATTGACCACACCCACCGGCCGAAGGTGGTGGTATCGGAGCTGGACTTCCCCACCATCGCCTATCAGTGGCTGGCGCGCCGTGACGTCGAGGTTACCTTCGCCAGAACTGAGGACGGAATCACCGTCCCAATTTCGGAGTATGAACGGCTGATAGACGAACGCACTGCGCTGGTGGCGACCTCGCACGTCTTTTACGCCACGGGGGCACGACAGGATGTGAAGGCGATCGCGACAATTGCGCACCAGAAGGGGGCAGTGGCAGTTGTCGACGGCTATCACGCCGCGGGAGTCATCCCGGTGGACGTCAAATCGCTGCAGGCGGATTTCTATCTTTCGGGGACGCTCAAGTGGCTCTGTGGTGGCCCCGGTCTGGCCTTTGTCTACGCGGACGAGGAGCAGTTGGCGGATCTGGCTCCCGGAGCGACCGGATGGTTCGCCGCCCGCGACCAATTTGCCTTCGATACCATGGACTTTCAACGAGCGGAATCCGCCGACCGGCTTCAGATGGGCACCCCCTCGATTCCGACGCTCTACTCCGGGATCCCGGCGCTGGAGCTTATTCTCGACGCCGGCGCCGACTCCATCGCCCACCGCGTCGCTTCGCTCGTGTCACGCGCTACCGAGGGAGCCTGGAGTCGCGGCTTTGAGGTAACGACGCCAAACCAGGCGTCCCAGCGGGCGGGCATCGTCATGATCCGAGCGGAGGAGCCGCAGCGCGCAGCGGATTACCTGGCCCAACACTCCGTCGTCGCCGACGCGCGCTTGGGCAGGGTGAGGTTGTCACCCCACTTCTTCAACACCGAAGAGGACATCGACGTGAGCCTCGCCGCCTTGGAAGAGTATGGGGGCGTCGTCGCAGTCTAGGTCGTCGACGTGTACAGGCGGCGTGAAGGCGATTGAGGTCGGCAGCCTCGAGTGTCGATTCGACCTCTACTTGGTGCCGAGGATTTCGAGAAGCGTGCGCAGACGGTCCATGGCGGTCTCGGCCACGGTCACCGCCGCCCGTTTGGAGGCGTCATCCGTTTCACGGGTCCAGCGTCGGATATCCTCCGGCGAGACCTGGCTCCAACGAGCATCCGCCCGGATTCGGAGGCCGACGCGCTTCACCGGATTGTCGGCGGCACGCCTGCTGGCAGCCGGTTGGGGCGTGTGTCCGAGCTCGTCGGCAAGTGTCTTGAGCTCGACCGTGCGGAGGAAAGGATTCCTGTCCTTCCCGCCGTACGTCTTCAGCCGGCCTTCTTGGACCCAGGTCAGTATCTCGTCGAGGCCCACACCCAGCATCTCGGCCGCAAACGTCGCGTCTACAAAGGGGTACCGAGTGTCGGTCATGGCTCGGGCGAGGCCAAAGCCTCCGCGCTAGCCTTTGGCGACTCCGGCCTGACAACGTCCAGCCCAGACGCGGGAGTCGTCCGCCGAATGCACGTCATGCTTCGGTTGGGGCTCCGCATTGAGAGGAGTGACGGCATCCCGTGGACTCGCCGCCAGGAC
>DASRCF010000199.1:0-8924 GCA_035653255.1 Chloroflexota bacterium | reverse complement strand
CAGAGGAGGGAAAGCTGATCCAAATGCTTCGAACCGTCGAGTAAGGGTGCCTAGTTCAAGACGTGCCAACGCAAGCGACAACGTTATGCGACCTCCCGTTGTCGGTGTGCACCATGCCGTACGCTCCCTCCGCACCGATAGCATGGATCAGCTCGGAGGGTGTAATGGCAGGCGGATCTGGCGGATGGATGCCCCGCGATCGGTGGGACGCCCTAGTGCGCGGGCAAGACTGCCCCGTGTGCGCCGAGATCGCGTCCAGTGAGTCGTCGAGCGAGGAAGGCCTGTTTGTTGCTGACCTGAGCCTAAGCCGTCTTAGGCTGCAGAAGAACCAATTCGTCCCTGGGTACAGCGTCCTACTCTGCCGGCGGCACGTGCGTGAGCCGTATGACCTCGGAGACTCTGATCGCTCGCTCTTTTTTGACGACATGATGCGAGTTGGTCGTGCGCTCGACGAGGTATTCAGCCCGCTCAAGATGAACTTCACCATGCTCGGCAACGCTGTGCCGCACCTGCATGCACATGTCCTGCCGCGCTACTATGGTGATCCTGCGCCCCACCACCCCATCGATCCCAATGCGGGTCGGGCAATACTTGGGCCCGACGAGTACGAGCAGCGCGTCAATCTGATTCGAAGGGCTCTAGGGGTGGTGGATCTCCCCGCCTGAGGCACAACCTCGCATCGGCAGCCACTCGCGTGTCATGAACCGGATCCGAATCGTTGACCGTGGGGGGCGGAGAATCAGCGGCTCGAGTCGAACCGGCTCCTAGACGGAGACGTTGACCGTCTCCCGCCGCTCCTGTAGGCGGTCCTTGCGCCGGCGGTCGTACTTCTTCAGCAGGTCGCGCCAGTGAGCATACTTCTCCGGATCAGCCTTGATGGCGCGATACCGGCGCTTGTGCTTTTCCAATCGGTGGGTGGCGCAGTAGAGGCTGTGCGGCGAGGCTACCGGGTCGCCGCACTCTTTGCACAGCCGCGGCTTTCGCTCCGGGCGCGGCTTGAGCTGTCGGCCCGTGGCGATCCCTGCCCGGTTCACGATCTGCCGGACCCGCTCGCGAGTGATGCCGAACTCACGCCCCGTGCGCTCTAGGTTCCGAAGTTGTCGATAGCGCTCGATGACCCGCTCCGGGTCCGCCTTACGCATCGCCACATTTCGTGTTGGGATGTTCATCCTGACCGGCCGACTCCTCGTCCGTCTCGATTTGGGCTGAGATTCAGCCACATTGTACGCCCACCGATGAGGTTTGTCAAAGGCTGTACATTCCTCATTGCCCTCCGTACTGCAGTCGAGAGCACACTTCGGGCCGGACGAACGCGCGATAGGCTGAGACGTGCAGCGCAGCTATGACGAGCCCGCCCAGTGCCCGCAGACGGGTGAATCTTCGCGATGGGGGATGGCCGATCTACACGCACACAGCAGCCACGACTCCTGGGGCGACGGCAATGCCACCGTCGAGGAGCTGCTTGGGTTCGTAGAGGAGCGCACCAGTCTGGATCTCTTCGCCATCACCGATCATGACAGCATCGCCGGTGCCCGGGCGGCGGCGGAGCTTCACGCGGCTGGAGCGTACCGTTTCGACTTCCTGCCTGGAACTGAGGTGACCACGACTTCGGGTCACCTGCTCTGCTACTTCCCCAATGAGATCTACGACGTGCCCTCTCTGCGCAGCCTCCGGCACACCGCCGACTTCGTGCACGAGCGGGGCGGCTTCTGCATCCTCGCCCACCCCATCTATCCTCCGTGGCTGAGCCGCGGGCTGAGGCGATCCGATTCGCGGATTCTGTCCGCGGTTGACGGGGTCGAGATCGCCAATGGGGGCCTGAGTGAAAGCGCTCAGGCACGCCTGCTGCACCTGAGTGACGTCATCCGCGGGCAGACGGCCTTGACCGGCAACAGCGATGCTCACCATCTCGATGCCATCGGCCTGACGCACACCCTGTTTCCAGGTCACGACCGTCGGGACTATCTGCGGGCGCTTCGAGAGCATAGAACTGTGGCGGTGGCCGGTGCTCGCGTCACCATGGCCCCGCGGCTCCGGGCCTTCACTCGGAAACGATCGATGACCAGGCCCGGTTGGGTAAGAAACCTGTATCGTGAAGCGATGAACGGAGGCTTCCGCCAGACAGGCCGGGATAGCGGGATCCAGCCGGGCAGGGCGTTGAAGGCGGAGGGGGAAGATCATGCGGGTGGCTGAGAGAACGCTTGGCTTCACCGAATCAGTCATCCGAGAGATGACCCGGCTGGTGAACAAGTATCACCCCGACGACGGCATCAACATGGCTCAGGGCTTCCCCGACTTCCCAGCACCGGACTTGATCAAGCGGGCTGCCTGTGACGCCATCAATGCCGACCTCAACCAGTACGCCATCACCTGGGGCGCCAAGAATCTGCGCGACGCCATCGCCGAGAAGACGGCCACATTCTTGGGCTTCACGCCTGATCCTGAGCGTGAGATCACGGTGTGCTGTGGCGCCACCGAGGCCATGATCGCCGTGCTGCTGGCAGTGGTGAACCCGGGCGACGAAGTCGTGATCTTCGAGCCCTTCTACGAGAACTATGGGCCCGATGCCATACTCTCAGGCGCCCAGCCTCGCTACGTCTCGCTTAGGCCGCCGGATTGGACCTTCGATCCGGCGGAGCTGGCGGCCGCTTTCTCGCCCCGTACCCGCGCCCTCATCCTCAACACGCCGAACAATCCCACGGGAAAAGTATTCGACACGAAGGAGCTCGACGTCATTGGCGACCTGTGCCGGTTGCATGATGCGCTGGTGATCACCGACGAGATCTACGAGCACATGGTCTACGACGGGTTGCGTCATGTCTCAATGGCTTCATTGCCGGGAATGCGTGAGCGAACTGTGGTTATCAACGGGATGTCGAAGACATACGCCGTCACCGGCTGGCGCGTCGGGTATGTGATCGCGCCGGCCGCCGTTTCCGATGCCGTTCGCAAGGTTCACGACTTCCTGACCGTGGGTGCCGCGGCTCCGCTGCAGGAGGCCGGAGCGGTTGCCCTTCGGCTGCCGCCGGAGTACTACGACAACCTCCGCCGGGAGTACGAGCAGCGTCGCGACTTCATCGTCGAAGCGCTGTCAGGGGCGGGCTTTGGTGTCTTTCGGCCTCACGGCGCCTACTACGTCATGACCGACATCAATGCCTTCGAAGCCGTCGACGACGTGGCCTTCGCCGATTGGCTCGTCAGGGATGTCGGCATCGCCGTCGTGCCGGGATCGAGCTTTTATAGCGATCCTGCCAAGGGGTCGCAGCAAGTTCGCTTCGCCTTCCCGAAACGGATGCAGACGCTTGAGGCGGCGGCCCAGCGCCTATCTGAGCTCAAGACTTCAGCGCGTCACTCGGTCTTGGCCTCTCGCTGAGGCATCCGGGCCGGCCTCCCGAATTCGCCCCGGCATGTCATCCCGGCACCCGAGTCGGTCACCACGACCGAACCCTACCCTCGTCGCATGCCGGCTCTTTCACCCTGCCGGCTTTTAGACTGGGGTGGTGCCGAATACAGCCTGGATGAGACGGCTCTGTCACGCCGGTGCGGGAGCGATCCTGGTCATGGCGATGGCTGCCGTACAAGCCCCCTTTTCGCTGGCCCAATCACCCAGAGTGCCCGCCGGCTTCAAGGCCACTGTGTTTGCGAGCGGCTTCTCCGAGCCCACGGCTCTCGCGGTTGGCCCCGACCATCGTGTCTACGTGGCGCAGCAAAACGGCAGCATTGCCGTGGTCGCCCGGCATGGGATACAGACAATTGCCTCTGGGCTAGGAGTCCCGCTCGGACTGGTCTGGCAGGGGCGGAAACTATACGTCTCCTGGACGGGGCACGTTTCGGTCCTCGTCCCGTCACGCAACTTTGGCCGGTTCAGCCTCCGCACCATCGTCAGCGGCCTGCCCACGGGCCGGCACCAGAATGACACGCTTGCCTTCCACCACGGGTGGATGTATCTCGGGGTCGGCTCGACCTGCAATGCCTGCCATGAGAGCGACGCGCGGAGCGCCACCATCATGCGCTTTCACGAGAACGGCTCTCACCCGCAGATCTTTGCCCACGGTCTCCGTAACCCGTTCGGGCTTGCATTCAAGGGTGGACAGCTCTACGCCACCGATAACGGACGCGATGATTTCGGCAACTCGGTCCCCGATGAGCTGAACCGCATCGTGCGTGGCGGTTGGTATGGCTGGCCATCGTGTTGGGGTGACAACCAGGGGAGCCATTGCAAGGGGACGATCAGGCCCGTGGCTCTCTTCGAGCCTCATGCCTCGGCGGATGGACTGGTCTTCTACCAACGCAAGAAGTTCCCCAAGCGCTATCGGGGTGACGGCTTCGTGGCTGAGTGGGGCGACAGCGTCAACAATCTGGGCACTGGACACATCGTGAAGGACGTCCACTTCACCAGGAAAGGAGCGCGAGTGTCAACGTTTGCCACCGGCTTCTCGCATCCCCTGGCTGTGGCCATAGCACCCAATGGATCTCTTCTAGTGGCCGACTGGGGAACCGGGATCGTGTGGCGTATCCAGGCGTAGTGATGGACCCGAGCTGGAAGCGAGGGCCGCGACAGTGAAGCTGGAGCGCCTCCTGCGTTCACGAGCCGGGACCGTGCCCGTGTGGATCGCAGGGTTGTGTGGAGGCCTGACGCTGGGGCTGATGGTCACGGTCGGAGTGATTCCGGCAGCCTCCGCCTCTCACCACGTCACTCCACCCGCCGCCGGCTGCAGTGTCAAGGTGGCTCGTCTCGCCACGGGATACGGCTCGCCCGACGACCTCCTCATGTACCGCGGCCATATCCTGTTCGACGACATTCAGGCGGGGGTGGTGGCATCCATCACCAAGGGCCGCACGTTCACCCTGGTGCGCAATCTCAGCACTCCCGAGGGAATGGTATCTCCATCCAAAGGAAGGCTGATCGTCGTCGAGCAAGGAAGCAACCGGCTCGAGAGCGTAGACCTGCTAAAGCACCAGCGCCACGTGTTGCTTCCGCTCAAGAACGATACCCGGCAGGAGGGCGTCGACGGCATAAGCCTCATCCACGGGGACGTCATCATCCCCGACAGCCCTTACGGGACTATCCTCCGGCTTCACAAGCAACATCTGAGTCAGATTGCATGGGGACTGTCACGGCCCACGGACGTCGTGGCATTTGGCGGTGGCCTGGCTGTGGCGGATGAGAATGCCGGTGCTATCTGGCTGCTGAAGCACGGACACCGCAGGCGGTTGGCGTCTTTGCCGACCCCCGACGATGTGGTGGTCGCGGGCGGCCGGCTTCTGGCGGTGACACTCGGCGACGGATCACTGTGGGAAATCAAGCCGAAGCTGCGACGGCTCACCAACCGCTTCTCTCAGCCCCAGGGGCTCGTCACGGTCGGTTCCCGAGTTGTCGCGGTAGCAGACAGCCGGCAAAACGCCATCTACCGAGTCACGCTTTCCCGCTCCTGCAGGTGACCGTCTCTTCGGGTGCGCCGGTACTGCTTGCCTGACCTCTCGCGTGGGCCGCATCCGCTAAGCCTTCGTCCCGCAGGGACTCCCCATAGCGCCTATTGTCCCTCTTTGCGCAGCGGATTAACCGGGAACCGAAGGAGGCGACGCCGGAAACTTGTCGTGGTCTTCGGCGACCGTCACTCGGTCGGCATGCGGGTGGCATGTGGGTGCGCTATTCTTGAAATTGCGTGCTAGCGCCACCGGTCGATCCGAGCTAACGGCCGTCCGGAGCGCGAAACGACCACTAAGTGGTTCTCTCGCCTTCGAGATCACGGCCCGGGCTTGGCGCTGACCGCCAGGAACTTCTGTGATTTGGGGGAGCCATGTCTACCGTCCGCTCGGTTGCCGTCACCCTGCTGTCGTTCAGCCTCGTCATGCCGTTGTTCGGGTTCGGTCCCACCTCGAATGGACGTTCAAGGCCCGTCGGACCGGTGGACACGGTGACGGCAGCTCGACCGGGACTGCGAACTGTGGGAACGCTGGTCACCAGGGCGGCCTCCAGCCATGCAGTGCCTTCCTCCTCGACTGTATCCCCGGATCTCAGTGGCGGTGAAGGGTCAGGGCCAGGTTGGTGTGCCGCGTACAGCGGATATCAGTTGGGCGCGTCGTTCCACGATGTCTATGCCTGCGGCCCTCCAACGGGAACGGCTGATCCATTTGATACCGTGGGGTTCCAGTGCGTCGAGCTGAGCGCCCGGTTCCTTTGGGTCGGTTACGGGCGCTACGCCAGCAACGTGCCTGACGGCCGCGACTTCGTGGCCGTCGCACACAGCGAGCTGGGCATACCGGTAGCTGTCCCGCGATTCCACTCACTCCCCGCCCCGGGCGACATCGTCAGTCTGTGGGGTGATGCCAACTCCCTGCCCTATGGGCATACGGCCGTGGTGACCGGCGTCTCGGTCAACTCCTCAGGCAACGGGAAGATCGACGTCATGGAGGAAAACGGCGCCGCCTCCGGCTCCGATTACATCACTGTTTCGGACTGGAACGAGTTTTACGGCGATCCCGGATACGACGGCGGTTATTACTATTACGATCACGTGGAGTGGCTCGAGCTGGTCCATCCCGTCCGTGTGACACCCACGTCTGACGTCGCGTTTTCGGTGTCGCCGTTGGGGACCGTCCTTCGCCCCTCGAGCATCAACGATGTCGGGATGATCACGGGGATCGCACACTATCGCGTTCACAACATCAGCGTCCAGCATCTCTTCATCTACGGGCCTCGAGTGCCCGCTAGGCTCCTGCCCAGTCCAACTTTGGCGCCAAATGGAGCTGCTGGAATCTCCAACTACGACTCGCTCGGCGTCTCCATCAAGCTGAAGGGCAGACCCCTTGCCTACAGCGTTCTGCCTTCCACACGCTCGACCTGGACGCCTCTGGCTCCTGGGGTCAGCCGCCCAACGGCCGACGCGGTAATGGGCGTCGACGCGGAAGGCGATCTGGCGGGATGGGCCTCGGTCACGGCCGATCACCGACCCTCGGTAGCCGTGGTCTGGTTGCACCGAGGCGCGACATATCCTGCCGTCGTGCTTAGGGCGAACACTGTCTGCGATCATCCACGCGCATACGCAACCGACTATGAAGGGGATGCTGTGGGCATGGAGCTACTTCGAGGCAGGACCCTGCCGGCGATCTGGATCAAGGGCGCCGCTCGCGTCCTTCCCACAGCGCGCGGAGCTTCACCATACGGGGTTGCCCGAGCCCTCTCTATGGCGCCGATGACCGGAGGCCGAAAGCTCACAGTCGTCGGCAGCGTAAAGGTCAAAGGCCGCTCGCGGGCTGCAGTCTGGCATGTTCGCATTGGGGCGCGAGGCTTCGTCTTGAAACCGGCCCACCTCCTGGCCGGCCTCGGCTCATTCCGCTGGAGTGATGCCGTCAGCGTGAATCTCGGCGGCTGGATCGTGGGTGTGGCGGCCACGCGACACGGCTTGCCGAGGGCATTTGTGTACGAGCCCGGCCATGGCTCCTATCCACTGACCAGACTGGTGCCGAAAACAGAGCATTGGGTGGTGACCAATGCCCTGCAGATCAACAACCACGAACAGATCGCTGCACAGGGATACGTCGTTCTTGCCCGGCATCGCACCGTACACGAGGGCTTGATTCTCAATCCGGTTCTCGTAAAGGCAAAGCTCTCGAACGGCTAAGGCCGGGTGGTTGATAGTCGCCGTCACGCAACCACCGAGCGACCAGGTTCACGACTCGGGTGCTCCTCGCCGAGCCGTACGTCATGCGCCCGCTCCCCGAAAGATGCAGCACGACCGCCTGTGAGTTCCCTGCTCCGCACCGTTACCATCCTTTTGCGCCTCACGGCTCGGTAGTCATATTTGTGCGTCAAGGAAAGATCGCACGGAGGTAAGGGATCCGCCACCGAGGCACCTTTGGTGCTCCTTGCAGCTCGAATTGCTGAACTTTCTTTCGCCGGCCCTTACGATTGTTGAAGTCAGCACCTATAATAACTTCTGTGAGGTCACCAGAACTTTACGGAAGGGGCGAAACTTGTCATATTCAGCCGAGATCAGCCGCACCAACCCGTCGATGTTCCTGTTCCTCATCGATCGCT
Source organism: Chloroflexota bacterium (assembly GCA_035653255.1). GTDB lineage: Bacteria > Chloroflexota > UBA5177 > UBA5177 > JAJPKF01 > DASRCF01. The sequence goes on along the minus strand of DASRCF010000199.1, from coordinate 883 downwards.
CGGGTTCGATGGACGATGCCTTTGGAGGCGAGGGAGGCAAGAAGAAGGCCGACGGCGTGGCCGACGCCATCAACCGGCTGCTCCAGAACCTGGTGATCAAGTGCGCCAAGTCCGAGGGCGTCCGCGACTACTACTCGGTTGGCGTTTTCGGCTACGGCTCCTCTGTGGGCCCGGCATTCGCCGGCGCCCTCGCCGATCGAGAGCTGGTCCCTATCTCCGAGATTGCCGATAACCCCGCTCGGGTCGACGAAAGGACCAAGAAGGTGGACGATGGCGCCGGAGGCCTTGTCGACGAGACCGTCAAGTTTCCGGTCTGGTTCGATGCTGTCGGAAAGGGCGGAACTCCCATGTGTGAGGCTCTGCGGCGGGCTCATTCCATAGCCTCCGACTGGATCATCCAGCATCGGGCCTCCTTTCCTCCGATCATCATAAATATCACCGACGGGGAATCGACCGACGGCGATCCCTCTGAACCGGCTGAGGAGCTGAGGAAGCTGGCCACAGACGACGGCCCTCTGCTCCTCTTCAACCTTCACCTGTCCTCGAGCAATGCAACGCCGGTCCAGTTCCCCGGCTCGGAGGAGGGGCTCCCGGACAAGTACGCGCGGCTGCTGTTTGGGATGTCAAGCATGCTTCCGGAGTACATGAGGTCAATGGCGCGAGAGGAAGGCGTGGATGTGACCGAAGATGCGCGAGGATTCGTCTTCAACGCCGACATCGTCTCCGTAATCCGGTTCCTCGATATCGGGACAAGGCCGAGCAATCTCCGTTAGCCGGGTCCGCTCCTCCGCCTAGCCCAGCGGCCACAAGAGCTTCTATGCACGTGACCGTCCAGCCGTTTGGTCTTCAGAAGGCAGGCAACACGCGAGACGAGCTTGAGGAT
>DASRCF010000198.1:0-25545 GCA_035653255.1 Chloroflexota bacterium | reverse complement strand
CGTCTCGCCGAGTCTTTCTGGCAGCTGGTGCTCGATTGGAGAGAGCACAACCAACCAATGCAGGGGGTCAACTGGAAGTCGGGCCAGGAGGTCGGGTTCCGGCTCATGGCGTGGGTCTTCGGCCTCTACGCCTTTCTGGATTCCCCGGCAACGACCGCCCAGCGAGTCTACGCCCTGGCTGAGATGGTTCTGATTTCGGCCGGCCGGCTCGAGCGCAGCCTGCCGTACGAGCTGAGTCAGCGAAACAATCACGGCATCAGCACCGCCGTCGGATTGTTCACCGTTGCGACCCTCTTTCCCGAGCTGGATCATTCAGGACGCTCGATGCGCAGGGCCAGGCGGCTCCTGGAGCGGGAGGTCCGCAGGTTGGTCTACGATGACGGCTGCTTCTCTCAACACTCCACCAACTATCACCGCGTGATGCTCGACGACTACACCTGGGCGGTCCGGCTGGCGGCAGTCTCAGGACGGCCCTTCTCGCAAGCACTTCTGCGACGAATCGAGCGGGCGGCGAACCTCCTCTTCCAGCTGCAAGACCCAGCTACTGGACGAGTCCCCAACTTCGGCGCCAATGACGGGGCGTTGGTGCTGCCCCTGTCAAGCTGCGAGTTTGGTGACTACCGGCCTGCCCTACAGGCTGCCCACTATGCCGTCACCGGCCGGCTGCTGTATGAAGACGGCCCTTGGAATGAGCAACTACTCTGGTTGTGCGGAGCGGAGGCTCTCTCTAGGGATGATCAGAAACAGCAGAGAACAGACGTAGCTGCCTCGACCGGCGGCTACTTCGGTCTCCGATTGGATTCGGACTTTGCGTTCATCCATGCGCCCCCGGCATTCATGCACCGGCCCTCTCACGCCGACCTTCTTCATGTCGACGTCTGGTGGCGCGGCCTGAACATCGCCTTGGACCCCGGCAGCTACAGCTACGCCGACCCTCAGGCCGAACTCCTCGCCGGGACCCGGCCACACAACACAGTGTCGGTCGACGGACGGGATCAGATGGTTCGCGTCTCTCGCTTTCTGTGGGTCAAATGGCCGCATTGCTGCACCCGGTTTCACGGATCCGGCGAGGGCGGCGCGGTCAGGTGCTGGGAGGGAGAGCATGACGGTTATCTCCGTCTCGACCATCCGGTCCTGCACCGGCGTGCAGTCGTCGGTCTGGGAGCAGACCACTGGGTCATCCTCGACCGGCTGTCCAGCGATGGCGAGCACGAGTACCGTCTGCACTGGCTCCTGCCCGATTTCCAGCATCGCTTGGACGGGGAGCGTGGTGAGCTCGGGCTCCAGACCAGCCGGGGACCCTACGTGGTCAGGGTGGGCTCGCCGGACGGCCCGGCGGCGCTCAGTCTAGCTTCGGCCGATTCCCATAGCCTCGCCGGCTGGTTCTCGCCCACCTATGCCGTGCGTACCCCGGCACTCTCACTCTCGGCTACCTTCGCTGCCATGAACCTGCTGATATGGTCGGTTCTGGGGCCGCCCCTTCAAGATGTCGAGTTTGCCGACAACCGCCTGCGCCTGATCCTTCCCGAGGGCATCGCGGAGATTGAATGTGGCACGGGCGACGGATCCATCGTGGAGGGCATCGAGTTCGCAGGTGCAACTTCGACCTTCCTGGCGGTGAGCTGAGGGACCGACCTAGCCTTATCAACTGCTCGCCGACGCAAACCGCGCCTTCAGGACGAGGCCGGTTGCAACAACGTCTGCCGTACACTGAGAGCAAGCGCGGGAGTCCAGCCTCGAGCCTGTTATCCGGGATGGGAACCAGCTTGCTACGTGACTCAGCGCCGCCGAGGTTGACCTTCAATCTGTGGGAGGAGAAGACGATGACCAAAACAGCACCACGCGAGCTGCGTGAGGCAGGCGGGATCAGGATTGTACGTCCGGTTCTGCCCTCCTTGGAAGAGTTGGAGCCGGGGCTCAGGCGCATCCTGGAGACCGGCATGGCCACCAAGGGTGACAACCTGCGCGCATTCGAGGAGGCTGTGGCCGAACACCTGCAGGTACGCCACGCCGTCGGCGTGTCGAGCTGCACCACGGGACTGATGCTGGCCTACAAAGCCTCGGGACTCACCGGCGAGGTCATCGTCCCCAGCTTCACCTTCATGGCCACGGTTAGCTCCCTGGTATGGGCCGGACTCACGCCGGTCTTTGCCGACGTCGACTATCACACCGCCACCATCGACCTGGCCTCGGTTGAGTCGGCCATCACGGAGCGGACCTCTGCCGTGATCGCCGTCCACACCTTTGGGAATCCCGCCCGAATGCGCGAGCTGGAGGCTTTGAGCCGCAAGCACTCGCTCAAGCTCCTGTTCGACGCGGCTCATGGGTTCGGGACGCTATACGAGGGGGCTCCCATCGGCAGCCAGGGCACGGCTCAGTCGTTCAGTCTGAGTCCAACCAAACTCGTGATCGCCGGTGAAGGCGGCATGGTCACGACGGAGGATGACGATGTGGCAGAGCAGATCAGAATCGGTCGTGAGTACGGAAACAACGGCGGCTACGACAGCGCCTTCGCCGGCATGAATGCACGAATGTCGGAGTTCAACGCCCTGATGGGCTTGCACAGCCTGATGCGGCTCGAGGAAGCCGCCGCCCGGCGCAATGAGATCGCCGAACGCTTCGAGCGGGAATTGGGTCGCGTCCCGGGCATCGGCTTCCAGCGCGTCGACCCCAAGGACCGGAACTCCTACAAGGATTTCTCGATCACCGTGGATCCAGATGCATTTGGGTCGAGCCGTGGTGACCTGGCCGAATTCTTGGGTCGCAGGGGAATCGACACCCGCGCCTACTATGACCCTCCGGTGCATCGCCAGTCGGCCTATCGTCACTTTGCCGGGGGCGTGCCGCTTCCAAATACGGAGCTGCTGGCTCAGCGCAGTCTCAGCCTGCCGGTCTGGTCTCGGATGGACGATGAGGTGGTGGAGTACATCATCGCCGCCGTGGAGGATGCCCACGATGCCAACCTTCGGGCCTCGGCCTGAGTTGCCTCCCTCCAGGAGATGACGGACACCCCGCACATCGGGGAGGAGTTCGTAGGCGCCATTTCGGTCCAGGACTACAGTTCCAGGGAAAGGATCGAGGGGGTCGATCTCATCGACCTTCGGCTGTTCAGCGACGAGGGCGGGGATTTCTGCGAACTGGTTCGGCTCGACGGGTCGGGCCGCGTCGAGGGCCTCGATGACTACCGGCTCCAGCAGGCCAGCTACTCGCTGCTGGTCCCGGGGGCCGTGAAAGCGTGGCACCTCCATCTCAAGCAGGACGACGTTTGGTTCGTGCCGCCGTCTGATCGTCTGCTCGTTGGCCTGCTCGATCTACGCTCCGACTCGGGTTCGTATCGCCGCAGTATGCGATTCGTCCTCGGGGGCGGCAGGGCACGGCTGCTCTTCATTCCTCGAGGGGTCGCACATGGCGCTGCCAACACTACGCACCGAGCCGTCAGTCTCATCTATTTCGTCAACGCTCAATTCGCGCCGTCCGATCCGGATGAGCACCGGCTACCGTTCGACCATCTGGGGGCCGAGTTCTGGCAGATCACGCCCGGCTGACGTCGGCCCGTGGGATTCGATATATTGTGAGGAACGAATTCCCGCCGTCACCAAAGGTGCGGGTGTAGCACGGTTTGCGCTCAGGCAGCCCAAAAGGCTAAACTCCTGAGAGCGTTTGATCCACTGAAGTGAGGATATTTTGAGCATCGGTCTGTTCCTACACCACGCACGACGCTGGGTTGCCTTCGCCATAATTCCGGCTGTTGTGCTGGCTCTGCTGGCCTATCTCTACGAGGACAGCGTCCCCAAGACGTACCAGGCGACGGCAGTCCTCTTTGTCCAAGAGTCGAGCACGGCCATCGGGACGGGTGGCATCCAGCCGACGACTCAGGATAGTGAGCAGCTAGCAGCAGCGTACACACAGCTCATCAACGCCCCAGTAATCATCAATAACGTCCAACACCTGCTGGCGAGCCGGTATCACGGCTTCAAGGTCTCGCACGACCAGATCACCGCTGCCTCCAGTCAGAGCTCGACCGCACAGCAGAACGGGCTGCAGATCAGCATCAGCGCCGTGGATACGAACCCGGGTCGCGCCGAAGCTGTCGCGAATGCCGTCGGCTATCAGTTCGTCAGCCACATCAATTTCCTCACCGCCTCCAGATACCAGCGCGACATCTCAGCAGCAGAGCGGCAGCTGCACGGACAGGAGAGTGCGCTGCGATTCGCCGGCGCGGGGCAGCGCCCCTTCATCCAGCAGAACATCACCACACTTCAAACCACCATCGCCGATCTGAAGGTGGTGCGGGATGCCTCGCAGACGGTTAGCATGTACTCCGCGGCGCCGAAACCCTCCCTCCCAATCGGCCCGCATCCCGCTCGCACGTCACTTCTGGTTGGATTCGTCGTCCTCCTGCTCTGCGGCGCCGGCATCTTCCTGTACGACTACTTTGACGACTCGATTCGGACGCCAGAGGAAGCCGAGGAGCTGGTTGGAGCTCCGGTGCTGGGCACCATCCAGAAATTCGATCCGGCACGAACGGGCGGTCAGCTGATCACCGAAAAGCAACCCCGGTCGGTCATTTCAGAGGCTTATCGCCTGGTGCGGACGAATATCCAGTTTACCAATGTGGATCGACCTCCAAGGACCCTCGTGGTCACCAGCTCGAGGCCCAAGGAAGGTAAGAGCACAACCGCCGGAAACCTGGCCCACGTATTCGCCGACGCCGGGAACCGGGTGACCCTCGTCGACGCCGACCTGCGCCGTCCGAGCCTGCACAAGATCTTTGCCATCGCCGGTCGCGAAGGCCTGACCAGTCTGCTCGTCAGCAACGAGATGAACGGGCATCATGGCCATGAGACGAGTCAGCCCAATCTGCGAGTGATCGCATCCGGTCCCATTCCTCCCAACCCGACCGATCTCCTCGGCTCACATCGAATGCAGGCTCTGATTGACGATGAGCAGCAAGAAAGTGGAGTGGTGATCATCGACTCTCCGCCCGTGCTGGCCGTCGCCGATGCGGCAGTGCTTTCGACGATGGCCGATGGAGTCGTGCTCGTCGTGGATCCGAGCGAGACGAAGCGACGCGAACTACGGCGCTCTCGAGAGGCAATCGAAGCGGTGGGGGGTAAGATCATCGGCCTGATCATCAACCGGCTCACGCCCCACGGCAGCGGCTACTATTACTACTATCACTACCAGCACTACGGCTACGGCTACGGCTACGAGTACAGCTCGGATCGGAAGCGAGACAAGCCGAGCTCCGATGCCGAGCGTGCCAAGGTAGGCTCCGCCTCCTGACCGGGATTCCAGGCGAATCAGCTGAAGTGAGGATTAGCGGTGAGAGCTTTGAGGCGCGGGCACTCTTTCTGACAGAGGGCATCGGCCGAGCATGACCGTGGCGGCTTACGGAGCGAGAGCCGTCAGCAGGCGTCGCTCGAGCGTGGGTATGAGCCGCAGGGGCCGCCTGCTGGCCTCGTTCGCCTTCCTCGCGCTGGTTCCCCTCTTGGCGCTTCCACTCGTCAGCCGTACACCTATCCTTGGCCTCTGTACCGCCGTCTTCACCGTCGCGGTTTCGGCCGCCCTCGGCGGGATCATCATGGTTCGACTGCGGGCCGGTACCTTCGATCTCTTCGAGCCCGTCATCTTTCTCCCGGGCTATCTCCTGGTGATCTTCGGACTGGCCACCATCCCCTTCATCCTGCCGCTGCAGCCATCTTCGGTCAGCCAGGTCTATCCGTTCTGGGTCAACGGTTTGCAGCCGGGCACTATAGCGGTGGTAGAGCTGGTGGCAGCCGCAGCCACGTTGCTTTTCATGGGCGCTTACCTCTCCTCGGCCAAGTGGCTCCCCCTCGGAACCCGAGTGCCGTCAATGCTTCTGGGCCAACGACGGCTTAACTTGCCGCGACTCGCCCTGGTTTTTGCGGTGGGCCTTGCCGCCAAGCTTTACCTACTCCGCTCGGGATACATCGTCGGTGCAGGTAACGCCTTCATCCCTGTGAACAGCGGCTATCTCGAGTGGGTACAGCTGGCCTCGCAGATGACTTTGTACGCGATGGTTCTGCTGGCGCTCTACATCTTGCGAAACCGGCCCAAAGACCGAAGGCTCTGGTACCTCCTCTGGGGTATGCTGGCGGTCAACGTCCTGACAGGGGCGGCGTACGGATCGAAACAGGTGCTGCTGGAGGGGATCGAGGTGCTGATCGTGGCCTGGTGGTACAGCCGCCGGCGCCTGCCTCCACAATTACTCGCCGGCCTGGTGCTGGTCGCCATGGTTGCCTTCGTGGTCATCCCCGCCTACCGTCAGAATGTCGGTCAGGGGGCAGGAACCAGTACCGGAAGCTGTACTTCAGGCTCCTGCCAATTCGGAACCGCGTCGGTCAATCCCATCAGCGCGCTCACCTCCGCCACGGGATCGATATTCCTGGGGAAGTCGATCCCGGATCTTCTTGCGACCGACGCTTGGTCGATCAGCCGGCGTTTGGCGCTGGCCCCCGACTTTGGGCTGGCTTACCAGTACACTCCCAGCCTCGGCAATCCCTACCTGTTGGGACGGGACTACCTCTGGGCCCTCCCCGAGGCCTTCATTCCTCGCGCGATCTGGCCGAACAAGCCAAGTCCCGTCAACGGGCTCTACTTCTCGATCCACTATGCGGGCCTCCCGACGAACACCACCAGTTCGACCTCTATCACCTGGCTCGGTGACCTCTACATGAACTTCGGGTTGGTCGGCACGCTCCTGGGGATGTGCGCCATGGGGGTCTTCTTTGCCTGGTGGTATGCCACCTTCCGGCGCAACTTCTCGATGCAGACCATCCTGATCTACGCGGCCGCCATCCCGGTCATCATGAATTTCGAGCCCACGGTCCCCGCGGTCCTCACGGGGCTCATGCGAGACCTTATCATTCTGCTGGCGATGCTCTGGTTTACGTTTCCTCCGGCGATAGAGGAGTCAACTTCGGTCCGGAGCCGGCTGGCGATGAGTCGCCGACGAATGGCCGGTCTGCTCGAAGCAAATCGCTAGGCAGAGGCGATGTGTGGAATAGCCGGGATGACCGGCGATTGTCTCTCGGTCACACCCATCGAGTCTATGACCGCAGCGATGGTGCATAGAGGCCCCGACGACGGTGGCATCTGGCAATCGATTGACGGCCGCTGCGTGCTCGGCAACCGGCGCCTGGCCATCATCGACGTCAGCCAGTCCGGACATATGCCGATGAGTACCCCCGACGGCCGCTACACCATCACGTTCAATGGTGAGATCTACAACTTCAAACAGCTCCGAGCTGAGCTCGAAAGCCGGGGAGTCGTATTTAGCTCTCAGGGTGATACGGAGGTTGTCCTCGAACTGTTCGCAGCCGAGGGACCCGAATCGTTTCGAAGACTCAACGGGATCTTCGCCCTCGCAATTTGGGATGCGCTGGAGAGGACTCTCCACCTGGCACGAGACCGCTTCGGAATCAAGCCCTTGTACTGGACACATGGAGACGGTAAGTTTATCTTTGCCTCGGAGGTCAGGGCCATTCTGGCCTCTAATCTAGTACCTCGGAGAGCGGACCCGACCGGCATCGCCAGCTTCCTGACCTTGGGCTCAGTCGCCGACAGCCAGACAATCGTCGAGGGAGTTCACTGCCTCCCGCCGGCCAGCTATGCCGTTATGCAGGAAGGCAGATTCGACCACCGGCAATATTGGATCCACGAAGAAGAGCTCCGATCCATCCCCGAACTTCCTGCTGATGAGGCGGGGGAGGCAGTCTTCGAAGGGCTGAAGGCAGCAGTAGTTCGGCAGATGGTGAGCGATGTGCCACTCGGTCTCTTCCTGAGCAGCGGTCTGGACTCCAGCCTGTTAGCCGCCGTGATGCGAGCCGTGGATGTGGATGCGATCCGGACAGTCACCGTCTCGTTCGACGAAGACCGCTACGACGAGGGTGTCCGAGCGCGGCGTCTCGCAGCCTTCTATAACACCGACCACGTCGAGTGTCGCATCACCTCGGCGGACGTTCTCACCGGTCTCGACCGGGCCGTCGGCAGCCTCGACCAGCCGAGCACCGACGGGATAAACACCTACTTCGTCTCCAAGGCCGCCAGCGAGTCAGGCCTCACTGTTGCCCTATCGGGGCTGGGTGCTGACGAGCTCTTTGGTGGATATACGAGCTTCAGAGTGGCGGGCAGACTGATGACTTTCCTTGAAGCGGCAGAGCGTCTACCCACCCTTCGTCTCGCGGCGCTCGGGCTGTCAAGGTCGCCTGCACTGGCGTATCGCTGGCGGCGAGCGCTAGGGTGGATGGGCGAGTCTCCCGACGTCTTGGGTGCCTACCTGGGCGTTCGTGCCCTTCTATCTCCACAGGACACCGAGTGTATCGCCACGAAGTCATCCTTCGACCCGCCGTCCTACCTGCGCGGCCTACTGGACGGGAGTGAACTCTCACCCATGGTGGCTATCAGTGCTCTCGAGTCGCGAGCGTACATGCAGAATCAACTCCTGAGGGACACCGACACCATGAGCATGGCTCACTCGCTCGAGGTTCGCGTCCCGTACCTCGACAACGAGATGGTCAGCCTGGCGGCAGCGGCGAGGGCCGTCTTGGGGACGTCGCCCAAAGCAGCCATGGCCGAGGTTGCGAGAAGGCACCTCCCCTTGCACGACGGGCGACGGCGCAAACAGGGATTCACCTTCCCCTTCGCCCTCTGGCTCCGTGGACCGATGGCGCCTACTGTGGAAGCTGCAGCAAGAACAGATTCCATCCTTCTTCCCGGGATGCTTGAGCGGTGGCGCGCGGAATTTATCGCGGGACGTCGCCACTGGACTCACATATGGGCGCCGCTCGTCCTCGACCGCTGGCTGAGCCTGAATGATGTGGAAGTGCCTCACGTCCACGCCGTCAGCCCACCCCTCCTCCGAGGGCGAGAAGTCGCGTCCGCTGGAGAGTGGCTGCCCAGCCTGGCCAGTCGCAGCGCATCCTGAGCTTTAGCTCGGCGACATGGGTTGATGAGGCATCCGAGCCCGCGGATGCGGCCGGGCTGACGCCGGGCCACCGGCCTGCCCAGCCGTTGCGAGTCCTTCTTGTGGGACAGGGATCTCCAGGCGGCATCGGACGTTATGAGATAACGCTTCGGCACGCGCTCGACCAGTTGAGCCACGACGGGTCCTTACGCTATCGGTGGCTCACCAACTTGGCCTATCCGCCCTATCTCGCCGAGACTCTGGACAATGCTCCACCATGGACCGCGACCGGTGACCGGCACGCTCTGGCCCGCCGAATGCTCCGTGACACATGGCATGGACGCCCCCACCTCATCCTGTTCACGCATGTCAACTTGGCGCCGTTGGGACTCCTGGCACGGCTGGCCTCACCACGAACGCGATATCTCGTCTCAGCTCACGGAGCCGAGGTCTGGCGCCCCCTTTCCCCGGTCAAGAGGTTGGCTTTGCAACAATCGAAGCGGATTCTCCCGGTAAGCTCGTTCACTGCCGAGCAGTTACAGCGGGTGCAGTCCGTTCCGCCAGAGCGCCTCGCCCTACTGCCGAATGCCCTCGAGGGGGTGCCGGAATGGGGCGCAGTGGCAGGCCTGAATCCCACGCCCCTGGGCAATGCCCCTATGCTCTTGACGGTGGGCAGAATGGACGTGCGCGAAGGTGGGAAGGGCGTGGACACAGTGCTACAGGCTTTGCCTCAGATTGCCCGCCTGCACCCTTGTCTTCGGTACGTCGTGGCCGGGGAAGGCGACGATATCCAACGCCTGCGAGCTCTTGCGGAGGCGCTCGGCGTCCACGATAACGTCGAGTTCCTGGGCCGCGTGGACGCGACCACTCTGAGTCACCTCTATCAAGAGTGCTTCGCCTTCGTCATGCCCTCGAACCAAGAGGGATTCGGCATCGTGTACCTGGAGGCGATGGCCGCGGGCAAGCCGGTGATCGCGGCTTATCCTGGAGGCGCTACGGACGTCGTCGACCACGAGCGCACCGGTCTGCTGGTGCGGTATGGCAACGTTGGCGACGTGGCCACGGCAGTGCTGACGCTGGTGGCAGACCCGGATCTTGCAAAAGGATACGGCCGGGCCGGCTACGAGAAGGTGGTCCGTCAGTTCACTGTGGATGCAGTCGCGCCACGGCTGCGTCATATCCTGCTGGACTCCGCCGGTCGGCGAGATTAGATTTGGTCATGCCCGTCACCAGCATCGTCACTCAACCCGTCAGGGCACTCGTCCTGTTCGTTTGTCGACGCAGCGGCCTCTCTCTCGAATCCTCGAGCCGTCGGCTTGTTACTCCGGTCGTCGGGATTGTGCTGCTGGTAGTCACGGCCTGTGGGGCTACTCCCGGTTCACGCGACCTCGTACCACCCGCGACTACATTCGGTACTCATCCCGGACAGTATGGCTTAACCCCTGCATCTCTCGTCGACCCCTTCATCGGAACCTCAGGTGGCATCAACGACTTCCCCGGAGCAGATGCGCCTTTCGGCATGATCCAATGGAGCCCCGACACGACATCTCGCCCACCGGGCGGCGGCTACGAATACACGGATCATCGCATCACCGGGTTCAGCCTTACCCATCTCAGCGGGCCAGGTCGCGCGGCCTTTGGGGATGTGCCGATTCTTCCGTATGTCGGTCCACTCACGGTCACGACATCTCCGAGTCAGATCTCTCAACCCTTCCGCCACCGCGACGAGGCCGCATCGCCCGGCTACTATCGGGTTCAACTAGGGCCTCCCGGTTCTCCCGTCACCACGGCGCTGACGGTTACCCAACGGGCAGGTCTGGGCCGCTTCACCTACCCTCAGAGTGCTCAGTCACACCTCCTATTCAACTTGGGTACATTCAACCCGGGTTCGCGATCTCCCGGCGTCGGAGGCAGTGCCACCGGAACGGTCAATTCGTCCGTGGCAATCTCTGGAGATGAGGAGGTAAAGGGCTGGGTTGAAAGCGGCCGGTTTGCCAACTCCAATGGTCTCTACACCCTCTATTTCGACGTAATGTTTGACCGCCCCTTCTCCTCCTTCGGGACCTGGTTCAGCAACAGGCTTCAACCGGCTTCACGCAACTGCTCTGGAAGCGCCTGCGGGGCATACGTCACCTTCGATACGAGAAACAAGCGAGAGATCGTGGCCAGAGTGGGGATCAGCTTCGTAAGCACAGCCGCGGCTCGGGCAAACGCACGAACCGAGATCCCTTCCTGGAACTTCGGCCGTGTGCGTGCGGAAGCCTACTCAGCCTGGCAACGGCTACTCGGACGCGTAGCTGTCGAAGGCGGGAGTCGCGACGACAAGCGTGTGTTCTATACGGCCCTGTATCACTCCCTGCTCCACCCCAATGTATTTAGCGATGACGACGGTCGCTATATTGGCTTCGACCGAAAAATCCACCATGTAGCGCCTGGCCACGCCGAGTATGCAAACATCTCAGGCTGGGATATCTACCGATCGCAAGCTCAGCTCGTCGCATGGCTCGATCCACGGGTCGGATCAGACATTGCGCGTTCGGTGCTTGCCGATTTCCGTGAGACCGGGCAACTGCCGCGGTGGTCCCTGGCCAACACCGAGACCTACGAGATGGTCGGCGACCCGGCGGACGCCATACTGGCCGACCTTTGGGCCTTCGGGGCGAGGGACTTCAACGCCCATCAGGCTCTGACGGCCATGATCAAGGAAGCGACGGTACCCGGCAGCATTCGGCCAGGGCTCGACTACTACGAAAGGTGGCACTACCTTCCTAAGGACGGATCATACGGATGCTGCGAGATCCCGCCACGCTCCCTCGACTATTGGGGCTCTGCTGCATACACCCTCGAGTACGCGACCGAGGACGCTGCCCTAGCCCTCATGGCTTCCGAAATCGGTGATACAGCCGGCTACAGGACATTCATTGCGAGGGCTCAGAACTGGCAATATCTCTTCGATCCGAGCCTTGGGCTCATCCGCCCGCGGCTCCTCAATCGAGCCATGGAGGCGCCGTTTGATCCAGCAGAATTCGACGACGGATTCGTCGAAGGCAACGCTTACCAGTACAGCTCGATGGTGCCCTTCGCTCTGCGTAGCCTGATCTCTCTCGAGGGCGGACCAAAGCTGTTCGTCGGCCGGCTTGACGCTCTGCTGGCAGTGTTCCGTCGGTTGAATGGGCCGGTCGCCCATCCATCGGTCTTCCTCCATTCCTTGTTTGTCGACGTCCCCGACTTTGCATGGATGGGGAATGAGCCTTCGCTTGACATCCCCTGGGAGTACGACTTCGCGGGCGCAGCCTACCGGACGCAGATGGTGGTTCGCCGCATCGCCGAGAGCGTCTACACGACGGCGATCGACGGCCTACCGGGAAATGATGACCTCGGGGAGATGTCGTCCTGGGAAGTTTGGGCCGATCTCGGACTCTATCCGGAGACACCGGGAAGCTCCTCGCTGGCCCTCAGCTCCCCTCACTTCACCAAGGAAGTGATCCATTTGCGGGCCGGCAGAGCGCTGACGATCTTGGCTCCAAATGCCTCCTCAAGGCGGTACTACATCCAGGCCATGTCAGTCGGTGGCAGGGCCTGGAATAAGGCATACCTGCCTTCCTGGGCTATCCAGAAGGGAGCAAAGGTCTCGATTGTTCTCGGCGACCGAGCGAACAAGGTGTGGGCCGCCGGCTCGGCTTCGTCTCCGCCCTCTTTCGACCGAGGACAGGCTCCGGCCCTCGCTTACAGCCTACCCTCGGGAACGATTCCGACGGTCACCGGCCGGGGTTTCTCGATGAGGCTCGGCATTCAGTCGAACTCTAAGGTTCCAGTCGAAACCACATGGGCCGTGAAGGAGCCTTCCGGTATAAAGGTCGTCCCCGACTCCGGCACCATTTGGACACAACCATCGGCTGCTGTGACGGTTGCGGTTCGCGTAACGGCGGGCGGCCCGAACAGCCAGGGAATCCTTCGCTTCTCAATGAAGACCGGTCACGGCGGGACGTTGCCACCTTTGGCCGTATCCGTGCTGCCGGAAGCACGTTGCCTACCGGAAGCAGTAGTGCCGAAGTCCGACATCCTTACCGGATACTTCAACAACACAGGGATATCGGACGACTGTACCCCCGACGCAAATCTGGACGGTCATCACAACTCCTTCTCTGGGCAGGCGTTGGAAGCCGATGGGATTGTGCCCGGCCGGCAGTTCTTCTGGCAGGGGTTCCTCTTCGACTTTGCGGCCGGTGGTAGTCGAATGCCCGACAACGTCGTCGCCTTGGGTCAGACGATCCCGCTGGCGAGCTCGGATCGCGTGGACCGACTGGGGATCATCGGGGCCTCGACTGGCGGCTCAGGCTTCGAGAAGGCCGTCGTCAACTACCGTGATGGGAGCCATGAGTCGATTACCCTTCGCCTCGGCAACTGGACCGGACCATCTGACTCGTCGCCCGGCGCGGCAACAATCGCGGCCACCCGATACCGTGACTCTTCCTCCGGAATCGCTCCTGCTCCAGCATTTGTGTACGCGCAACAGTTTCACCTACGGTCGGGCGCCTCTCCGAAGTCCATCACTCTTCCTCATCCGACCCAGGGCGAGCCGCAGCTGCACATCTTTGCTCTCGCCCTGCGCGATTCTCACACGGCCTTGAGTCTCGTTGATCCAGCGGATTCTGTCATGTCTGGCGTCTCCGGAAACGTCAAAGAGCAGCAGTCTCCGAGCCGGCCGTGAGTGGCTGACCTCACAAGGCCCGACCGATGTCCCCTCATAGCTCCACTTCGACTCCTGCAGGCATGAGTGATTTCGAGCCGGCTCCTAGAATGAGACGCATTGAGGCAGTGCGAACGAAAGCCGGCTGTCTCGAGACCGCATTGGAGGCGGCATGAGGCACCACGAGGTCATCCTGGATCGACCGCCGGCCGAGCCGACGGCCGTGCCTCAAAGCGAGCGCGATGTCGAGGCTTGGCAGGAAGCCAACCGCACCTGGTGGAACCGGCACCCTATGCGCTACGACTGGAAGACCGGAGTGCAACACGCCGAGTTCACACCGGAGTTCTATCGCGAGATCGACCGGCGATTTTTCTCTGATGCCCACGCGTACATGCCCTGGCGCTGGTTGCCGTTCGAGCATCTCATAGACTTCACCCGCCTTGCCGGGATGGACGTCCTCGAGGTCGGCGTCGGCATGGGCAGCCATGCTCAGCTCCTGGCCTCACATTCCCGCTCCTTCGTGGGAATCGACCTCACCGACTATGCGGTGCGTGCGACCTCGGAACGACTCAAGGTGTTCGACATCGACGGTCGGATTCTCCAGATGGATGCCGAGCATATGGAATTTGAGGACGACTCCTTCGATTTCATCTGGAGCTGGGGTGTTATTCATCACTCCGCGAACACGCCCGCCATCCTCGGTGAGATGCGGCGAGTTCTGCGTCCTGGAGGACGAGCCGTGGTGATGGTCTATCACCGGAATCCATGGAACTACTACGTTGTTCGTGGACTTTTGGGCGGCCTGGTCACCGGAGAACTGTGGAGGACGCGCTCGATTCACTCCAGCGTTCAATCCGTCACCGATGGCGCCCTGGCACGCTTCTACACATGCAAGGAGTGGGCCCAGCTCTGCTCCAGATACTTCAGCGTTGCAGAGATCGAGGTCTACGGAAGCAAGGCCGAGCTGATACCGCTTCCGGGCGGCCGGCTGAAGTCCCGGCTGCTGGCGATCGTGCCGGACGGGGTGGGCAGATTCTTCACCAATGAGCTGCAGGTCGGATCGTTCTTAGTATCGACGCTCGAGAATCCTCCCTGAACCCACCCATATCTTTCCCCGAGACGCCACCCCCCTGAGGCTGCTCTACGTTGCTCCGCTATACGAGCCGGCCTGGAATGGAGGCGGACCCGTCCGCAGCGCCTCGACCCTGTGCCGAGCCCTTGCCGATCAGCAGGTTGAGGTCACCGTCTTCGCCAGCGACAACAATGTCGGCGAGCGTCTCGCGAGTCTTACCGGGCGAACGGCGGTCACCGGAGGGGTCAACGTGCACTATTTTGCCTGGCAAGGCCCGCGGCGCATGCTCTACTGCCGGACCATGCTTCGGGCGCTTCTCGATAGCGTGGCCGACTTCGACGTCGTCCACGTCGATGCCTTTTGGCTCTACCCTGGCTTGGCCGCCTCGCTGGCCTGCCGGTTGAAGCATACGCCCTACATCATTTCGCCTCGAGGCATGCTGATCGAGGGCTCCGTGTCACTGGGCCAGTCGCGGGCCAAGAGTCTCCACCTAGCCACTGCCGGTAGATTCATGCTTGACGGCGCCGCAGCCGTGCACCTCACTGCCGATCTGGAGAAGGAGCAGTCAAGCAGCCGGCTACGGGGCCGTCCTACTTTCGTGGTCCCCAACCCGATCGATATTGCGTCGTTCGAAGGGAACGAGTCGCGGGCGCAGGTTCGCCGGCGACTGAACATCCCGGAGACTGCTTTCGTGCTTGCCTATTCGGGCAGGATGCATCAGCGAAAGGCGCTACCGGTGGTGATTCGCGCCCTCGAGAGAGTCCGTCGGACGATGGAGGATGTGTATCTCGTCCTGGCCGGCCCGGATCGCGGTCAGAGAGCTCTGCTCTCGAACCTTGTCTCGAGTCTGGGCCTGGAAGCCGCTGTCCGCTTCCCTGGTCGCTTGGATCGACCAGCTCTGGCCTCCGTCCTCGGTGCCTCTGACGTGGTGGTGCTAACTCCGTATGAAGGTGAGAACTTCGGTAACGCGTGTGTTGAGGCCATGGGCCTTGGTCTTCCTGCCATCCTCTCGCATAATGTCGGAGTTGCAAGCGAGGCAGTGGCGGCGGGAGCCGCCATCGTCACAAGGGTGGATGAGAGTGACATCGCGGCGGCCGTGGAACGGCTGAACGGGGACCGCCCACTCGCCCAATCAATGGGAGCTCGCGCGCGCGACTACGTGCTGGGGCGCTACTCGCCGCGGGCGGTGGCCACTGAGATGATGTCCCACTACCAAGCTGTGAGCTCGACCAAGAGGTTCGACACAAGCCTCCGATCAACGGGGGTGGAAGAGGCGCCGCCGAAGCCCGATGTCAGATGAGAGGATAGGCCATCCATTGAGTCGCCAACTCGGCCTTGAGGCTCCCGGCATGAGGCAATGAGTGCACGTGACAGACCTGGGCACCGTCATGGACTCAGGGGCTGGTTGTCAGCTCGTTTCAGTCGTCGCGGCGCATTCGCAGTGGTTGGCAGCGCCCTGGCCGGTTTCGGCCTGGGAAGATACGTCGAACCGGAGTCGCCCCAGTTCCCGAGGCTGACCCGGACAGGATCAAGCTTCGTGGCCTTTGGCCCAGGGGCCGACGGCGGAGCCGGTTTCGCGACCACCGGTTCAGGACTTCGGTATGGGGCTTCCCTCAGCGGCACCAGCGCGCCGGTCCATCTCGCCCCTCCCGGTGCGACAACCTACGGCGCGCCAACCCGAGGCACGTTCGCCGCTGGGGACGTCTATGTCGACTCTGCCGGGTTGGCATACATCTGCACTGCCAGCAGCCCGCCGGCGCGGTTCGAGATGCTCAACAATCAGGCGGTCGATCTCCGGGTCTTTGGTGCCCGGCCTGGGAGCGGAGGATCTGACGCCAAGCCGGCCTTCGAAACCGTATTTTCCGCAACGGGCTCAGCCTCCACCACCATAGTCATCGCCGACGGCTCATATCTGCTCTCAACAAATCTTGAGATTCCGGGCAACGTCAGCCTGAAGTTCGAGAACGGCGGCATGCTTTCACCCGCCGCCGGCACGACGGTGACCATTACCGGACCGCTCGAGGCGGGGCCTGTCCAGATATTTCAGGCGCTCGGTGATCGGGCCGGGCAGGGGCAAGTTCACTTGCGCTCACGACTCTCCTCGATTCATCCGGAGTGGTGGGGAGCGCAGCCTGACGATTCTGATCCGAGTGCGGCTGTCGACAGTGCTCCTGCCTTCCAGGCCATGGTCGATTCTCTGAGCCAGAGCTGGGGCAAACCGCGAGTCGCCTTGGGGACAGGCCGGTATCGGATCGGCGAAACCATCTCCATCCGCGGCTCGTTGGGGCAAACGGGATTCATCATCGAGGGCCAGCAGGGATCGCCCTGGGGGCCAGGAAACGGTACCGGACTAGTTTGGAGCGGCGGAGCATACGTGCCCATGATCCAGGCTCACACCGCCGGCCTCATCATCCGGGGCGTCGTGTTCGAAGTCGTATCGGGAAGTACATTGCTGTGTGCCATAGACTTCGACAACGATCCGCCCGTGGCGCCACCGCAGAAACCGGCGTTCTATGCCCAAAAGTTGACCATCGAGAACTGTGGATTCCAGGGCCGGCGCGGACCCGGTAATGCCGGGGCCATGACCTATGGGATCCGCATCGGCAATTCCTCCGGAGCCCAGCTCGACACGCTCAGGCTTGTTCGCTGCCAATTCATAGGTCAGGACACTGCTTCCGTGTACCTGCCTTCAAACAACAGCAACACGTTGTTCAACAAGTTCGATCACTGCATCTTCGGCTACGTGCCCTGCGCCATCTATTACCGCAGCGGGTCTCTCCGGCTGGACTCCTGTGGCTTTTACCACGTGAACTCGTCGCAGGCCGGCTCTGCTCAAGCATTCCTCAACGGCATCTCCACCGCAATCTATATCGGCACGGCCTTTTATGGCCTCGAGGTATTCAGCTCCGACGAAGAGGACACCGACCAGTTTCTCTACGTTCCGGGACCCGCTACGGGAAATATACCGGTCACAATTATCGGGGGACGGCTGTCGTTACGGCACGGCTACGGCTCCGGCGTCCTCCCGCCGCCGACGCCGGATCGATGCTGGCTGACCCATTTGGCTGGAGGGCCGTTGACACTTATCGGGTGCACGTTTCCCAGAGACCCCAACTTCAAGATCCGAGTCGAAGGCGTCGAGGGAGTGGTGGGTCGGGTTACCGCCATCGGCTGCTCGCTTCCCAACGATCAGCCCACCTGGAGCGACCTCACGCGTCTGACCACCATCAACTCACGGGCATGGAGTAGCGCGGCCCTACAGTCGCAACCACTCGACCTTCCTGATCGGCTCGACACGACGCAAACCGCCGCCCTAGATTCGGTCCCCACCAACGCGCTGCCGGCTGCGACCGAGGCCGCCATCGTCCGAGTGTCGACGAATACGGAGCTAGCCAGCCTGCCTGGAACGATCCTCGTCGATGCCTCGAGCGGAGATATCATACTGGATCTCCCACAGGCCGGGATGTCGGCTGGGAGCTGCCTGTTCAAGCGTGTGGATGTCAGTACCCATCGGGTGCGCATTCGGGCCTGCGGAGGCGAGACCATCGAGGGCGAAGCCAGCGTACCCCTGAGTGAGCGCGCCACAGCCCTCATCTTCAGTGACGGTAAAGAATGGTGGCTCGGAACTTCGCCGGGCTAATGGATCCCCCACCACAGTGCGGCTGGTGCCTGCGCTCAGTCGCCTCCGTCGGCGATGAACCGCGCTGTCGCCTCAGCCATCTGCTTGGGACTGGAGCTGGTGGCAGAGCAGGTCATTGGCTTGAGGATGGGCGGCGGAAGCGGTTTGGCGTTTGCCTTCAGGTTCAGCATGTCGCCGGCACTATTGACGCTCCGATCAAAGCTGGCCAGATGCGGCAGCTTGAATGTTTTCTCCACAAACTTGATCACTGAGCGAAAGTCATACTGCCTGCCGTCCACAAAATGCGGCTTGCTGTAGGGAGAGATCATCAGGAACGGCACACGGGGACCAAGCTCGTACTTCGAGACCTTCGGAGGGGCGACGTGGTCGTAGAAACCTCCGAAGTCGTCCCACATGACTAGAATGGCGGTATTCTTCCAGTACGGGGACTGGGCAATTGCATTGATCTCCTGAACAGTCCAGTTCTCACCGCGACACTCCCCGAATGGAGGGTGCTCGCTGTCGGCGACGAGCGGCATCAACCAGCTGATCGACGGCAGCTTGCCGCTTGTCAGGTCAGACTGAAACTGCGTAGTTCCTACCACATTGCTGGACCAGTACGGCGAGTGGTAGATGTGCTTAATGGCCTGGAAGGTCGACCAAATATAGCCACCCTGCTTTGAGTTCGCCGCGTAGTACTTCCAGCTCACTCCAGCGGCATTGGCCTCGTCGGCAAGCGTCTGGCTGTTGAAGCACGGATACACGTAGCCATACTTCTTCGTCTTATCGTTGTACGTCTCGACTCGAACGTCGCTGGTGGCGCCGCATCCCCAACGCGCGCCATGACCCGGGCCGCGAGGATTGTCGATGACGTTGTCGGAGTTGCCCTGGATGAGATAGAGATGATTGGGGAAGCTCGACCCCATCACGGTCGAGAAGAAGCGGTCGGCCAGGGTGAACTCCGACGCGTACTGATAGTAGTCGGCCTCCTGCGACGCCTGGTACTGAGAATCGGCGATATCGGTGGTCGCACCCTTCGGGTTGAGGCGCCAGAACCGGTTCATCTTTCCCCCGTGGATGGCAAAACGCGCGGCGATGGCAGAGTGAGTCAGGTCGTAGGGCGTGTCCGAGGTAGCACCCATGGGCACTGTCTTGGCACCCTCTCGTGCCACCGTCGCCCCGTCGGCGCCGGTGTACTGGCCGAAGATATTGTCGTAAGAGTGGTTTTCCTTGACGATGATCACCACGTGCTGAATCTGCGGACAAGCGCTGCACGATGACGACCCGATCGGCCGGGCGGCGATCGTCGTTGCGCCCACCGCGGTGATGCCGAGGCACATGAGGAAGGTCGCCATTACCAGGATCGCTCGGCGAGGCAGCGAGGGGACAGACGGCATCGAACGACTCCTTGTTGGTCGAGGTGTGAACATGAACGCTCGATGAAATTATAAGCCTATCGCCTTCGCGGTATCCATAGTGCCTGCACTCGGAGGGGATCGGTTGGGGTGGAGTAGCGAGCCGAAGGCTAGGGACGCTTACTAGGCCACCCAACCGCCCGTGGGCCAAACCTGCGGTGTTAGTGCATCTTTCGTGATGCACTCGTGCAGTTCAGGGGTTTGAGCTTCAACGGAGGCAACGGGGTCGCACCCGGTGTCAGATTCAACATTCCGGCGATGCTGTTGACGGAGCGGTCGAAAATCGCCTTTTGGGGCAGCGAGAACGTGTTTTCCACAAACTTGATCACCGACCGGAAGTCATACTGCGTGTGGTCGACAAAGCCCGGTTTGCTATAGGCAGAGATGACGAGCGCCGGGACTCGCGGTCCGAGCGAATACTTCGACTGTACAGGGGGCGCAACGTGATCATAAAAGCCGCCGAAGTCGTCCCATAGAACGACAACGACGGTGTTCTTCCAGTATTGAGACTGCGCGATGGCATTGACCTGCTGGACTGTCCAATTCTCACCGGCGCATTCACTGAACGGCGGGTGCTCGCTCTGGGGGGCATCGGCCACATCCCAACTGATGGCGGGCAGCCTCCCCCTGGCCACATCGCGGAGGAATCGAGGCGTCGGTACCACATTGGTCTTCCACTGACTCGAGTCGTAGATTCGCTTGATCGCCTGGAAGCTCGACCATACGTACCCTCGCTGTCCGGCGGTTGGAGCGTAGTACTTCCAGCTCACCTTCGCGGCATTGGCCTCGTTCGCCAGAGTTTGGGTGTCGAAACACGGCGGAACGAAGCCATACTTCTGGGTGTTGTCATTGTATGTTTCGACCACTACGCCCTTCGGCGCGCCGCAGCCCCAGTTGGGCCCGCTACCCGGAGCGTTCGGGCCTTCGATCACGTTGTTGGCCGATCCCTGGATCAAAGCCAGGTGATTGGGGAAACTGGCCCCCAGGACATTGGAGTACAAGTGGTCGGCAAGCGCAAAGTGGGTGGCGTACTGAAAGTAGTCGGCCTCCTGCGCCGGCGAGTACTCGGAGTCAGCCAGATCTGCAGGCGCGTAGTTGGGCGGGAGCGTCTTATTCAAGAGGTAGAAGAGATTCATCTTGCCGCCGTTCATCGCCGCGAGGGCCGCGGCCGAGGAGTGGTCGAGGTCCCAGGGCGTATCGGGCGTCGTCGGCATCGAGACCCTGTTTGAACCCTCCAGTGCCGTGGTCGTCCCATCTCCCGGCGCGTAACGACCAAATATGTTGTCGTAGGAGTGATTCTCCTTGATGATGATCACCACGTGCTGAATGTTCGGACAGGTGGAGCAGGTCGTCCGGACGTGAGACCCGCCCTGCACCGACGTCAGACCGAGCATCGCCACACCTCCGGCGACGAGGACGAGGACGCTGATGAGGCGCAGGATGGTACGCGAAGCGATGGCAGGCACGGTTCAATCTCCTGGTGGGGGAAGTTTGGTCGCGAGCGCTCTCGCTGAGTATATGACCTAGGAGAGGATCGTGCAACTCAGGTTGCGGTCTCCCTTGCCGTGGCGACTGAGAGACTGAGGCCTGCTGTTGACACCGTAGGGCCGGTATATGACCTTCATCCAGGTGGTTGGCGGGATCAGCCTGCCATGCAGATTGATACACTGAGTCGCCCTCGATTCCAACAGTTTTGAGCGCCGCTCGATAGCTCCGGAGCGAGTCGCGGATGGAGTGCCAGGTTCTGATGTCGGTGCTGTTTGTCTCGCGATCGCCGACCCAGTGGCAGACTCCTCTCTACCGCTACCTCCACCGTCATGAAGGGCTCGACGTGGAGGTGGCCTTTTCCCACTACATTCAGGCTCCCGATGCCGAGATCGGGCGTTCGCACGAGTGGGGACCCGCAGCCGGACACGCCGGTTTCATCTCCGGTCAGCTGCCCCAGAATCCTTTGAGCATGGCTCGTTGGGCCCTTAATCTAGCCCTGCGGCCCCGATACGACCTGATCGTCCTTCAAGGTTGGGGCGATCTCGCGGGCCGTCTCCTGCTCCTTCTCACCCCGCTTTCTCCAAGGTTGTGGTCGCGCCTGGTCATCTTCTCGGATTCCACCGATCTCACACCGCGGCAATCGACCAAGCGCCGTGTGCGCGCACTGCTCTTACGCTCACTTGCCCGACTGGGGGTCCGCTTTGCCGTCACCGGCTCACTCGCACGAGCTCACCTCGAGGGATGCGGAGTGCCGGAAGCCCGAATTTGCCGGCTGCCGTACGCCATTGACAACGACTGGGTCGCCGGCGAGGTAGCCGCCCACGCAGGAAACCGTCGGGAGCTGCGTTCCCAGATCGCAGGCGTCACGTGTGACGAGACGCCGATTTTGCTGGCGGTGAGCAAGCTGGTGAGGCGCGAGGGCCCACAAAGGCTGGTGCGCGCCTTTCTGGCCGTTGCAACTCAGTTTCCCGACGCGCGTCTCTTAATCGTGGGAGACGGATCCGACCGCGGCCAGATTGAGGAGATGCTCAATGGCCCCGGTGGTGAACGCGTACGGCTGCTCGGCTATCGGCCATACGCCGAGCTGCCCAGGCTGTACGCGCTTGCGGACTGGTTCGTTCATTTGCCCGAGCTGGAGCCATGGGGACTGTCGGTCAACGAGGCGGCGGCCGCCGGGCTTCCGCTGCTGTGTTCGACTCAGGTTGGCGCGGCAAGAGAGCTGCTCGATCATGGAGTCAACGGCTATCTCGTTGAGGCGACGATGGAGGGTGAGAAGGAGGGCGTGAGTCTGGCACTGTCGACGCCGGCCGCGCGGCGGCAGGAGATGGCAGAAGGTTCCCGAATCCGTTCCGAATACGTGCACTATGCCCGCTGGGTGGAGGAGATCGAGCGCCTCAATGGGAGAGCTGAAGCTTCGAGCCGGTCCGCCTCCGTGCTGCTCCCCGGTTCTCGAGGAGCCACGAACTAGTCTGGCCAGCACGCGGACTCGGGGCATTATCTCAAGGCACGGCTACAGTCGGGATGCGCCTCGGCCTCGATGCAGCATCTCGCCGACGACCATCCTCCCCTCTGCGAAGAGCCGCCGGCAGCTAGGCATGGGCGCGTGAGCCGCGCCGGCGCACAGACGTTGGAGTCCGTCACGCCCCCGTCGGCCATCAGAGCTCTCGCGAGTAGGTTCCGCGGTCAAACGAGCACGACCATCGGTACGAATCTCGCCATCATGGTGGTGGGGTTACTTAGCGGAGTAACGGCGGCCCACCTGCTCGGCCCGACCGGCAATGGAGAGCTGAACGCCATCCGGTTATGGCCCGGAACCATTGCCTTCATAGGCAGCGGCGGTCTGTTCGAGGCGCTCTGCTACTTCACCGGGCGACACAGAGAGCGAAGCGGACAGGTCTACACCACCGTGCTCGTTCTGTTGGCGCCCCTGGCGGTGATCGTGGTTATCTCGGGCTACTTCGCCATGCCATGGCTGTTGCATGCCGAGCCGGCCTGGGTTATCGCGAGGGCGCAGGTCTTCATGCTGTATGTGCCCGTCTACTTCGCCGTCTTCGCCGGATATTCGGTCCTTCGCGGACTCGGCAACATCAATTCGTGGAACGTGCTCAGGTTCGTGCTGGCGGCCGGTTACACGGCCATCGTCGTGGCCTCGATCCTCGCTCCGACCAACCGGGTCACGTTCATCGTGTATGTCTACCTCGGCTTCGTAGCCCTGAACGCGCTGGGGGCGGTGTGGGTCTTTCGCAACAAGGTCCGTGGTAGCCGGGCGTTTGACCGATCTCTGGTCTCGCCGCTCCTGCGGTATGGGGGGCTCTCCGTGACCGGCACCACTCCCCAGCTGCTGAATCTCAGCCTGGATCAGCTGGCCATGGCCGCCTTCCTGCCGGCACGGCAGCTTGGCCTGTATGCGGCCGCAGTGGCCTGGAGCTCGGGCATTGGTCCCCTGGCCAGTGCCTTCAGCTACCTGATTCTTCCCCGGCTGGCAGCGACGAGCGAGGCTGACAAGGCCGGTGCTCAGCTTGCGCGCACGAGCCGGCTTGCGACTCTGGTGGTGGTCGTCACGGGTGCACTCAGCCTGATCGTGACGCCGCTTGCCATCTTCATTTTGTTTGGCCGCGCCTTCCTTCCTGCGGTGCCGGCGGCATTCGTTCTGGTCACCGCGGCCTTGGCGCTCAATATGAAGAGCTTCCTGGCGGAGGGGCTACGTGGACTCGGGAAGCCAGGGCTGGCGGCTGTCAGCGAGATCGTCGGCTTGGTCGTGACGGTTCCCTGCCTGATCGTCCTCCTGCCTCGGTGGGGCATCATGGGAGCCGCGGTGGCCTCACTGCTCTCCTACTGCGCCGGACTTTTGACGGCGGTCTGGCTGCTCAAAATTCGAGCCAGAGTGGGGCCCCGAGAGCTGTTTGCGCCGCGCCTGGCCGAGATCCGGCAGCTCTCGGGACGGCTCCGATCGGCGTAGATGTGCCGCCTGACCACTCAGAGCAGCCGTATGCTCACTGATTTTTGTGCGACGCCGCGAGCCGCTCGACTCACATCCGCGGATATGCGACACTGCTGTTGACTGCATCAGTCATACCTGCGAGGCCGAGTTCCGTCTGAAGGGGTTCGGCTTCCGCGCCATTCTTGACCATGGAAACGGAGGAACCCGCGTGCGCCCATGTGACGCCTGCGGCTCACGCTCGGTGAGGCCACTGCTCGTCAACCGCCTCCACTCATACCAGCTCGACGGGCAGGCAGCGGAATGGCGGTACAACCTCCTGGCCTGTGAGGACTGTGGCCTCGCCTTTGTCGACCCTGAGCCCGGCTGGGAGCTCATCCAAACGTTCTACGGCGACGACTACGGTCCCTATGACGCTCAATTAGGCCCACCTGAGAAGGAGGCGTACTCCTTCAAGTACCGAATCGCCCGGAAGCGATACCGCCCAGCAGGGAAATCGGGGCCGGGCGCGGTCCTTGACCGGGCGACGGCAGAAGCGGTGGAACTTGGCACGGGCAAGCGGGTGAGCTTTAGTCTGGGACTTCCATTGCAGCTACCGAAGGATGCTCACATCTTTGAGCTGGGTTATGGGTCCGGGAATTGGCTCCTGGCAATGGCGGAGCTGGGCTATCGAAACCTCTATGGTTACGACATCGACGCCAACCCCAACAGCGAGCATCGCCTCCGACAGGCCGGCGTCACGGTATGGCACGGCGAGTTCCTAAAGGAGACGTACCCGGCCGGATTCCTCGACTGTATCCGTCTCGAGCACGCGTTCGAACACCTGCTCGACCCCATCGCAGTACTGAAGAAATGCCGGTCGATGCTCAAGCCGGGCGGCTGGCTGGTGATGAATTTCCCCGCTCGTGGCTCTTGGAGTGAGGTGGTCTCACTGGAAGATCACCCCACGCTTGACCTGCCGCGCCACCTCTACCGGCACACGCCCGAATCGACGCGATTGATCCTCATCGCCTCCGGGTTCTCCCCCGTGGCGATCGAGCCCTATCCAGTTGCCGCCCACCTCACCATGGTGGTCAATGCCTGGCGCGAGCGGAGTGGTCGCAGACCGATCCCCCTGCGCGTCGGGGACGTCATGGCGCCGGGCTACGCGCTCTTCAGCCGGCTGACGGGTCGTGGGGAACACATCACGGCTTGGGCTACTGCCTGAGCATCCCCTCGTCCCATCCTTCCAGGATCTCGCAAAGCTCAAGCAATCCGCCTATCGTGAAGTCGGCCTCGTGCTCCGCCGACACGGCATTCGTATCATAGTAGACGCCTGTTTCACGACGGACATAGATCGAATCCAGGCCCGCTCTCCGGGCGGCGATGAAATCCTTCGCCGGATTGTCAGCTAT
>DASRCF010000197.1:0-2926 GCA_035653255.1 Chloroflexota bacterium | reverse complement strand
AGGATCGTGCCGATGATGTACGTTACGAAGGCGGAGACAACCACGACCAGCGCCTGGCCGGTGTTCCACCGGACTCCCGCCTCGGTCTCGCGCTCGGTCATAATGACCGGCTGTCCGGTCACCACTAGGCCAGCGCGCCGGTCACCGACTCGGCCGCGAGGCGGACCTCGCCGTCGTGAATCAGGCCGCTGACTCGCTCGATGTCACGGTACATGGGGCGGTCGTCGTCCAGGTGGGGCACATGCCGTCGCACCAAATTGTGGACGGCGCAGAGCGTCCCCGACGGGGCCAGGGGCGCGCGGAAGTCTATGCCCTCACACGCACAAAGAAGCTCAACAGCCAGCACCGTTTCGCTGTTCTCGAGCACGCTCCGCGCCTTGCGACTCGAGATCGTGCCCATGCTCACATGGTCCTCCTGATTGGCGGAGGTGGGGATGGAGTCGACGCTGGCCGGATGGCTCAGCACCTTGTTCTCCGATACCAGTGCTGCCGCTGTGTACTGGGAGACCATGTACCCTGAATCGACTCCGGCATGGCGGGTCAGGAACGGCGGCAGCTCGCTGAACTCGGGGTCGAGCATGGCTTCGATCCTTCGCTCCGAGATGTCGGCCAGCTCCGCGATGGCGATGGCCGCGGCATCCATGGCAACGGCGACCGGCTGCCCGTGGAAGTTCCCACCCGACACCACGTCACCGCCTTCGCTGAAGACCAGCGGGTTGTCGGTGGCCGAGTTCATCTCAATCTCGACCACCCGAGAAGCGTAGGTCAGGGCATCCCTGCTGGCGCCGTGAACCTGGGGCATGCAGCGAAGCGAGTAGGGATCCTGGATCTTGTGGGTGTCATGACGATGTGAGGACATCAGCCGGCTGCCCTCCGTCAACCGCATCAAATTGGCGGCCGAGGCGACCTGACCGGGGTGCGGCCGCAAGGCTTGGATGCGCGGATCGAAGGCGGTGTTGGTGCCTCGTACCGCCTCCAGGCTCAGAGCCCCGATGATGTCGGCGCAGCGAACCAGGTTCCAGGCGTCATGGAGGGTCAGGGCGCCAATCGCGGTCATCGCCTGAGTGCCGTTGATGAGGGCCAAGCCCTCTTTTGGACCCAGAGTGATGGGCGACAGCCCGGCCGCCTCGAGCGCCTCGAGCCCGGTCATGGTCCGCCCATCGAACCGTGCCTCACCTTCTCCCAAAAGCACCAGCGACATGTGGGCCAGCGGAGCCAGGTCCCCGCTGGCACCCACGGAGCCCTTCTCCGGAATGAGCGGCAGCACGCCCCGGTTCAGCATTTCGATCAGCGCGTCCAGCGTACGCATTCGGATGCCGCTAGCTCCCAGGGCCAGGGCGTTGATGCGCAACAGCAGCATGGCGCGAGTGACGTCGTCCGGGGCCACCGGGCCTACCCCCACGGCGTGACTCCGCAAGAGGTTGCGCTGTAGCTCCTGCAACGATTCCGGCGGGATCACCCGGTCGGCGAACTTGCCGAAGCCCGTGGTCACGCCGTAGACGACGACATTGTTTCGAACCGCCCGTTCGACCACTTCCTGCGAGGCGTCCACGGCTCTTACGGCATCATCGGTGAGTACCACCGGCCGCCCCCGCCGCGCTACCTCAACCAGCGAATCGATGGAGACGGATTGCCCGTCGACGGGGAGGGGATTCACTCGGTGTGGCCGTCGCCGTGCATCGACTCATGCTACTCGCACGCAAAATCCACCAAACTCAACGACACCTGTCGAAGCCTATGCGACCGACGGCAGAAGCCACCGTGTCGAGGGCGGTAGCTAGCATCGAGCAGGATCAAGGAGTACAGCATGGATGACCGGCCGCTGATTCTCATCCCAGCGCACACGGAAGCCATCGGGGAGGGCTTGTTCAACGCCTTGCGGGTAACCTATGCCGACACGGTGTTGGCCCACGGCGGCATTCCGGTGATTGCTCCGGTCACGGAAGACTGCGAGGCCTTGGAGGAGATGCTGGATCGAGCCGGCGGACTGCTGCTGCCCGGCGGCTCGGACGTCGCCCCTGAGCTTTATGGTGAAACACGACACGAACGGTTGGGTCGGGTCGAGCCAAAGCTGGACCGGATGGAGGTCGGCCTGATCCGCGGCGCATACCATCGTGGCCGGCCGGTGCTCGCGATCTGCCGTGGCATGCAGTCGCTGGCGGTAGCCCTGGGAGGGACGCTTTACCAGGACCTCCCCTCACAGTGTCCGAGCGAACTTTCCCACGAGCTGAGGGCGTTTGGCCGCAGTCATGTGGCGCATACCCTAATCCTGGAGCCGAACTCTCTCCTGGCTCGCGTTCTCGGGGTCACGGAGATCGGCGTCAACAGCTTGCATCATCAGGGCATTCGCAGGCTGCCTGGTCAGCTCACCATCACCGGGCGTGCGGATGACGGTCAGATAGAGGCGGTAGAGGATCCACGACGTACCTTCGTGGTCGGCTTGCAGTGCCATCCGGAGGAACTATGGCGAGCTGAGCCTCGCTTCAGCGCCCTGTTCACGCGGTTCATCGAGGCTGCCGCCGCTCATCAGGCTTAGGGGGCTTAGTTGAACGATCGTGTGCGGTGACGGAAGCCCGTCGAGTGGGGAGCCGTCTCAGGATTCGAGCGGGCAGCGGGGCCCTCGAATCCACGATCAGCGAGGAAAGCTCACGGTCCTCGTCACTCGAGGCGCGGGTAGGAATGGGAGTCTTGAGACTCTGCTGAGCCGGCAGGGTCTGCACATGGAAGCGGTCGAGGTGCTCGAGTTTCGCCCTCCCGACGATTGCGCGCCTCTCGATACCGCCCTGAGCTCGCTCGACCGGTTTGAGTATCTGATCTTCACCAGTGCCAACACTGTGCGATTCGTGGTAGAGCGCCTGCCGGCAATCGGCCGGTCCGTCGGGGACTTGTCGGCCGTGACCATCATCGCCATTGGCCAAGCCACCGC
>DASRCF010000196.1:0-3745 GCA_035653255.1 Chloroflexota bacterium | reverse complement strand
CGAGAGGGGCAAGTGTGAAGGTGACGTTCTGACCGTTGACGCCGGAGCCGGAGGAGGTCAGGGTAGCGGAAAGGGTAAGGCTGCCGCCCTTGACGACGGTAGAAGGCGGGGTAAAGGAGAGGGAGTCAGCGAGCGGGGCTTTGTTGACGGTGACTGTTCCGTCGCTGTAGCTGATGGCGTAGTTGGGATCGGAGGCATCCTGAGAGCAGGAGCTGGGGTAGAAGCCGACAGGATCGCCTATGATGTACGTCGTGGAGCAGGAAGAGGGAGGAGTGGCGGGAGCCGGGTCCCCGTTCCGGAGACCCGAGTAGACGGGAGTGATGGCGGGGGCAGGGTTGCTGAAGGTGATGGTGGGACTGCTGCCGGAGATTATCAGAGGAGCGGGATTGATGGTGAGGGTACCGCCGGTAAAGAAGATGTCGTGGCCGGTGGCGGAGAAGCCGGAGCAGCCGGTGATGGGGTAGGCGCCGGCGGGGCTAGACGAGGTGGCCGTGGTAACGCATCCGCTGGTGGTTCCGGTAACGGCGCTGAGGGTGTCACCATTGAAGTCGC
This sequence comes from Chloroflexota bacterium, assembly GCA_035653255.1. GTDB lineage: Bacteria > Chloroflexota > UBA5177 > UBA5177 > JAJPKF01 > DASRCF01. The sequence continues at coordinate 3,193 of DASRCF010000196.1, read as the reverse complement.
CGGTGACGGTGACGGACGGGTCGCTCGCGGTGAGGCCAGCGAGCGTCGGTACAGAGCCCCCGTAGGTCATTGAGGCGTTGACGGTGAAGCTGAGGGGGTTCTGACCCTCGTAGGCGCCGATGTCGCAATTGCCGTTGGGGTTCGCCGAAGTCGTATCGCCCGGCCGTGGCTTGCCCCGCTGGTCGGTTGATGGACACAGGTTGGTGGACGGCGGGATAGCGTCGACAGCCGGACTATTGGGCAGAACGGCTATGGTCTGCGTGGGCCCTCCGTTGTCTTGGAGGCCGTTGGGATCGAGCTTTGGATCGGTATAGATGAGGTCGTGACTGGCCGCGCTTAGGCCGCAACCGGAAAAAACACCGACCGACTCGTTGCCGCTTCCATCTGTGAGGTTGTACCCGAGGTCGGTCACGCTTGCACCCGCGCGGGAGTCACTCAGACAGTTGCCACCGGGGTTGGTGGCGATAATGTCACCCCCGAGAGTCAGCTGTTTTTCATTTATCAGAGCATAAGCGTTGCCGGTGATTGTAGTCGCCGTCACGACGGCCACTCCGTCGTTGGCGATGGCTCCACCACCATTGGTGGAGGCGGCAAGCTGATTGTTTGCGAAGGTGCTGGAGGTTACCGTGAGCTGGCCCCCATTCTCGATGGTGCCCTGCCTCGACCCACTATTCCCGGAGAAGAGACTGCCGGTGATGGTGGCCGTGCTTCCGGAGGGGAGTGTGATCGCCGAGCCGGAGCCGGTCGGGCCGATTGAGTTGGATGAGAAGGTGGAGTCAGTTATGCCGAGATTGCCGCTCGGTCCGTAGATGGCTCCGCCGCTGCCTGCGAAGCTGCCCGCATTGCCGGAGAACGTCGATTTCGAAATGGTAAGGTCTCCGGTGCTATAGATGGCCCCGCCGAAGGAAAGGCAGGAGTCGCCACAATTCGCCACGTTGTCCTTGAGTGTGCTGTTCGAGATCGTCAGGGTTCCGCTGTTGCTCACGGCGCCGCCGTTTGCCGTGGTCGAGCCGTTCTGGAGGGTCAGCGCATCCAGCTGAACGTTGACCCCGCTGTTCACCCTGAAGAGCTCTACTCCGTTGGGACTCGAAGAAGCTCCGGTGTTGCCGCCATCGAAAGCAATGGCCCCCGTCGAGCGGCTTGCGTCCAGGGTCACGCTCTTGGCGATCGTGATGGTCCCTCCGCCCGGCGTGGGGGAGGCGCTGGGCGAGAAGTTGATGGTGTCGGCGGTGTCGCATTCCAGCGTGACCGTTCCGCCGGAACCTACCTCGGTGAGGCTGGTGGTGAGGTCCGAGTAGGTCGGGCAGCGGCCGGCAGGCAGGCTGCTCGGACCGAGGTCTATGGTGTCCTGGTACTCGTAGGCGCCGATGTCGCAGTTGGACTCCGAGCCGTCGGGCCGGGGAAGGCCCCGCTCATCGGTCGATTGACAGATGGGCTTGCTGGTGGTGCTGATGGGATCCGTGTATGTGGCCGACGTGGGGATCTGGTCGATGGCCGGGCTATTCGATAGGAGGGCGATGGTCTGGGCGGGCCCACCATTCTTCTGCAGTCCGTTTGGGTCCAGGCCGAGGTCCGAGGAGCTATTGACGACCGATGTTCCGGTGGTGAATGGACCCGAGCCGAAGCAGGAGGAGTCGTCGGTCAGGTCATAGCCGCCGTCGGTGATCGTCCCCGAACAGTTGCCGCCCGAGGGGCTGTTCCCGACGATGCTGCCGGCCACGACAACCGTGCCGCCGGCGCCGTCAATCGCGCCACCGAGCGCGGAGCCCGCCTGACCGGCATTAACTCCGTTCCCCGCATTGCCTCCCTGAGCGGTGTTACCAGACATAGTGCTGTCGGTGATAGTCAGGGTGCCGCTGCTGGCAATTGCGCCGCCCAGCCCGATCCCGCCGTTCCCACCCTGCTGGCTGCCGTATCCGCCGCTGCCCCCCTGTGCGCTATTGCTTGAGAAGGTGCTGTCGGTGACGGTCAGGGTACCGCCGCTGGCGATCGCGCCGCCGCCCCCGCTCAGGCCGTCGCCGCCCGTGTCGCCGGTTCCGCCGTTACCCCCCTCAGCACTGTTACCTGAGAACGTGCTGTCCGTGATGGTCAGGGTGCCGTTGCTGGAGATGGCGCCGCCACCACCGCTCCCGCCGTTTCCAAAGCTACCGCCCACGCCTCCGCTGCCCCCATTGCCGCCGGAAGCTGTGTTGCCTGACAACAGACTGCTCGTGATGCGTACGGAGCCACTACTTGAGATCGCGCCTCCGCTTCCCACGCCTCCGTTTCCGGGATTGGTGCCGTCCGAGCCTGCGGACCCGACGGCCGAGCCGTTCTGGAGCGTCAGGTGGTTCAGGGCAAAGCTGACGCCGCTGTTGACGATGAAGAGCTGCGTGTCCTTGTTGCCGTCGAAGGTGATGGGCTGAGGCGAGGAGCTGGCATCCAACGTGACGCTCTGGCTCAGTGTGATCGTGCCCGTGCCGGTGTTACCGGTCGTGCCGGTTGCGCTGGGCGAGAAGGAGATGGTCGTAGCGCTGGAGCAGGAAAGGGTGACGGTTCCTCCCGCTCCGGCGGCACTGATCTCACCTTGGAGGTCACTTTCGCTGGTGGGACAGACACCTGCAGCCAGAGCGGCGGGAACTGCCCCTGACAACCCCCCACTGAGCATGAGGGCCAGCATTGTGACCAACGCACCTGCACCGAGAAGGCGCCTGCGGTGCGCCTTCCTTAGTTTCCTACCGCTCCCTTGGTGACCACCCAAATCTCTCACTACTAGCTACTCGCTCCATTTCCATAACCTGGGTTGACATGCTCGGCAAACATAGGAGTATACCGCGGGCTGATTCGTTGAGTCGAACAAGGTCCGGAGGCTCGGTCCTTGGAGTTTGGATGAAGCCGTGATCAGTTTACGGCCCATCGCCCTGACGCTTCCCAGGTGTTCCCGTCGGTCCTCTCGATCCGCCGAGGCCGCCCAAATGTCGACGGTCCTGCTTGACGCGGGGTCGGTGGCGGAGAACATTCCCACGTGCCGGGCCCGCCTCTGAGCTTTGGTTCCGGTCTTACGTCCCGGCGCGCTGGAGATTCGACGCGAGGCGGAGGCACTCCTCTAAGTGCTTTGGACGGTTACGGTCGTGCTGAGGGTGGCTGCGGGGAGGGGCGGGGAGTTTGCGGGATCGCCGGCGAAGCTGACGGTGACGGTCCTAGGGCCGGGATA
>DASRCF010000195.1:0-24200 GCA_035653255.1 Chloroflexota bacterium | reverse complement strand
CGATCATCGTCAACAAGAGCACCAGCCCGATTGGGACGGCCGACGGAATCCGAGACATCATGGAGTCTCAACGGCCGGAGTTCCGGCCCTGGAGGGTAGTTTCGAATCCGGAATTCCTCCGGGAGGGATCGGCGATCTATGACTGCCTGCACCCGAGCCGTGTAGTGTTGGGCGCCGACGACGTCGAGAGTGCCCAGGCAGTGGCACGGCTTTACCAAGGATTGAACTGTCCGGTGATCATCTCCGACCTGCATACGGCCGAGATGATCAAGTACGCCTCCAATGCCTTCCTGGCCACAAAGATCTCCTTCATCAACGAGGTCGCCCGGATATGTGACGCCCTCGGGGCCGATGTCTCCACGGTGGCGGATGGGATGGGGATGGACTCGCGCATCGGGCGCGAGTTTCTCAATGCCGGCCTCGGCTACGGCGGCTCATGCTTCCCCAAGGACGTGGCTGCGCTGACCGACATGGCTGCGGGCGCCGGTCTGCACCCCCAGCTGCTGAATGCGGTGACCGACATCAACACCGATCAGCGGCGCTGGATCGTGGACCTCCTGGCCACGAGACTCGGTGGCCTGGCCGGCAAAGAGATCGCGATGCTCGGCCTCACGTTCAAACCAAATACCGACGATCTTCGTCAAGCTCCGGCCGTCGAGGTGGCGGAGCGCCTTCTTGCCGGCGGAGCCCACGTGCGACTCTACGACCCCGTGGCCTCTGTGATGGTACCGGGCGCCACCATGCATCTATCGACCGAGTCGGCCATGACCGGAGCGGATGCCGTTCTGCTGGCAACCGAGTGGGAGGAGTTCACACGTATCGACTGGAGGGAGGCGGCGGCGGTCATGAGGGGCCGATTGGTTCTCGACGGTCGCAACTCGCTCGACCCCGTGGCGGTGCTCGACGCCGGCCTTGAATACCAGGGGATCGGACGCCGGGCATCAACCAGAGCCGGCAGAGACTCCGTGCCCGCGTGAGAGCCCTCGTCGCCGGAGGCGGCGGCCACATCGGCTCCCATCTCTGTGACGCGCTTCTCGCCCAGGGCCACCAGGTCACCTGCGTCGACAATTTCTCGACGGCTCCACGATCGAACCTGAGGGCTCTCGAAGGTCGCGAAGGCTTCTCCGTGATAAGCGCCGACGTGTCTCAGCCTCTCGAATCGGCGCCTGAGGTGGACTGGGTGTTCCACCTGGCAAGCCCGGCCAGCCCACCCGAATATCTGCGCCGCCCCCTGGAGACTCTGGCCGTCAACAGCCAGGGAACCTGGAACCTTCTGGATCTGGCGGTCTCCCAGGGCGCCCGCTTCCTGTTGGCGTCCACGTCGGAAGTCTACGGGGACCCGGAGGTTCATCCTCAGGTCGAAACCTACTGGGGCAACGTCAATCCCAACGGTCCGCGGAGCTGCTATGACGAGAGCAAGCGCTTCGCCGAGGCGCTTACGGCCGCATTCGTCAGGCGCGGTGTGGTCGACGCCCGCATCGCCCGCATATTCAACACCTATGGACCCAACAGCCGGCCTCGCGACGGGCGCATGGTCCCGAACTTCATCTCACAAGCCCTGAGCGGAGAGAAGCTCACTATCTATGGCAAGGGCAACCAAACCCGAAGCTTGTGCTACGTTCGTGACACTGTCCGGGGACTGCTCTTGCTCATGGATATCGAGGAGGCTTCCGGGGTCGTGGTGAATGTGGGCAATCCCGAGGAGCACACGGTTGAGGAGTACGCCGAGCTGATATCACGTTTGTGCGGCGTCGAGCACGAAATTTCATATCTTCCCCTTCCCGAGGACGATCCTGTCCGTCGCCGCCCGGATATCAGTAAGGCAAGGGAGCTCCTGGGATGGGAGCCGGAGTGGAGCTTGGCCGATGGCCTCGAGGCCACCATCACCTGGTTCCGGTCCATTCTCGAGGTGAGCGGCCGTTCTCTGGAACAGCCATCACCGGCATGAATCCGAATGCCTCCGAGCCTGTGGATTCCAGTTTTGCAAGGAGTTCGCTCGACTCAGCCGGCTGGACGCGTGTCGCCTCCGTCCGATTGCGATGGCTGGGCGGGCTCAGGACGCCGAATACGCAGGGTGCGGATTCGGCGGCCCTCTAGCTCGAGAACTTCGATGCTCAGTCCACTCACGGAGATGACGGCGCCCACGGCCGGCACCTCGCCGACCTGCTCGTAGACGAAGCCGCCAAGCGTCTCGACGCCGTTCTCGGGCAGGGCCACGTTCAGCATCTCGTTGAGCTGCTCCATGTCGATCATGGCGCTCACGTCGAAGGTGTTCTCGTCAAGCTGCTCGAAGAGCGGCTCCTCTCGATCGGTCTCATCCTGGATCTCGCCGACGATCTCCTCCAGCAGGTCCTCCAGGGTTACCAACCCGTCAACTCCGCCGTACTCGTCCAACACGATGGCGATATGGACCTTGCGGCGCTGCAGCTCTCTGAACAGCTCGTCGACACGCTTCGATTCCGGCACGAACAGCGCGGGTCTGACGACCTCTCGGAGGCTCACCGCGAGTGTGTTCTCGCGTACGTACTTCAGCACATCCTTGTCATACAGAATGCCGATGATGTCGTCGATGTTCTCACCGTAGATGGGGATTCGCGAGTGACCCTGCTGCAGAATGACGTCGAGCGCTTCGAGCAACGGCGTCGTCACCGGCAGAGCAACCATGTCGACCCGCGGGACCTTGACCTCGCCCACGGTGGTCTCTCCGAACTCGAAGATGCCCCGGATCATGTCGTGCTCCTCTTCCTCGAGCACCCCCTCGGCCTCACTGACGCTGACGATCTCGCGCAGCTCCTCCTCGGTGATCAGCGGCGTCGGCTTGTTGTAGCCACCCTGACCGAGGACCCGCATGATGCCGGAAACCACCCATCCCAACACCAAAATCACCGGCTTCAGGACGATGGAGGCGGCCAGGACAGCTCGGCCGAGGAACAACGCCACCGACTCGGGCCGCCGTACCGCCAGATTCTTGGGGGTGAGCTCGGCGAACACCAGGACCAGAAAGGAGATGCCGGCCGTTGCCGCCAGCTCTCCCCAGGGCGCCGGAAGGTTGTGTACGAGAAGCAGCGTCCCCATGCTGGACGCTACGATCAGGGCAACAGAGTTGATTATGAGAATGGTCGACAGGAAGAGGCTGGGATCCCGCCGCACGTAGGTCACGGCCCGGGCCGCCGGCGTGTCCCGCTCCTGCAGTGTCCGCAGCGCGATGCGGCCAATGGCGGTGAGGGCGGTTTCACCAGCGGAGGCGAAGGCTGCCAGGAGCAGGCAGGCCACGAGGATCGCAAGCTCGATCCAGCTGCCGGCGTTCACCTAGCTCGGTATCAGCTCTGCCTGGCGGAAACGCGGCTGCTTGAAGAGCGCGCTGACTGAGCTGTCCTGATGGATTCGCGAGATGGCGTTGGCAAGCAGGCCCGCGACGCTCAGCACGCCGATCTTCGAGTCTCGCATGGCCTGAGGAACCGGGATGGTGTCGGTGACGGTCACTCGGGTGAGGCGGCTCTCACGCAAGACATTCGGGGCTTCGTCGGCCAGGGCAGCGTGGGTGGCATAGACGTAAATCTCCGTGGCACCGCGCTGATAAAGGAGCTCTGCCGCCTCGTGGAGTGTGCCGCCGGTGGAGATGATGTCGTCGACGATCACTGCCACCTTTCCCTCAACCTCGCCGACCATGTCCAGCACCTTGGCCTGATCGGGCTCCGGCCTGTGCTTTGAGATGATGGCCAGGCTGGCGCCGATCCGCGTCCGGAAGTCGTTGGCTCGGGCGACGCCGCCCGTATCCGGCGAGACTACGACGACATCGGCGAAGTTCTGCTCGTGTAGATGGTCGGCCAGGAGGGGCATGGCGGTCAGGTTGTCTACCGGGATGTCGAAGAAGCCCTGAATGGCGGGTGCGTGAAGATCGATGGCCAGCACTCGGTCCGCTCCTGCCACCGTGATGAAGTTGGCCACCAGCTTAGCCGAGATGGGCTCACGGCCGGTCGTCTTCTTCTCCTGCTTGGCGTAGCCGTAGTATGGCATCACCGCCGTGATCCGACCGGCGGAAGCCCGCTTGAGCGCATCAATCATCAGCGAAAGCTCGATGATGTGATGGTCGGCGGGCGCCGAGGTGGGCTGGACGACGAACACGTCCCGGCCCCGGACATGCTCCTCGATCCTGACCCTCGTTTCTCCGTTTTTGAAGGTGGAAACCTCGGCCTCACCCAAGGGCCGCTGCAGCAGCTCACAGATGTCCTGTGCCAGCTGTCGGTTTGCGCTCCCGCTGAAGATCTTCATCTCTCGGGTCACGCTTGCGGCTCCATCGAAGCTCATGCCGGTCCCGTGCTCGCAGCGGCCGGCATTCCTTGTTCCCGCAGCAGGCGTTCAGCCCTGGCCAGTTGATGGGGATCGTTGACGCCCATGCGCTCGTCGGCGTTCTCGAGCGTCACGACCTGGACCTCACGGCCGCTGCGTGAGGCCAGCGGGATCAGATCCGTGAGGTAGTACTCACCGCCGGGGTGAACGTGAAGAGACCGCAGCCCCTCCTGGAGGAAGGCTCGAGAAAACACGTAGGCGCCGAAGTTGATCTCGCGGACCCTTCGCTGCTCAGACGACAGCTCAGCCTCCTGAACGAGGTCGACGACAGCTCCTGTGCCATCTCGAATGACTCGCCCGAGACCCTGGGTATCGTAGACCGACCCGGTCAGGAGGGCGACATCCGCTCCGGTGCGGCCTTGGGCGAGCAACATCTCGCGGTAGCTCGACGCTTCAATCAGAGGCTCGTCTCCGTGGACCACCAACAGGGTGCGAACGGTTGACGGGATCACTCGGAGGGCAGCGGCGACGGCGTCACCAGTGCCGAGCTGAGGTTCCTGTACGACGAATCGTGCCCGGTCTCCAACGTGCGCCCTCACGGTCTCGGCCCCGAAGCCCACAACCATGACCGGCGCCGGAGCTCCGGCGTGAGAGAATCCCACGTCTTCAAGCTGGTCGAGCACACAGTCGATCATGGCCCGGCCGAGAAGCGGCTGCAACACTTTGGGCGTGGGCGATCCCATGCGTGTTCCCTTGCCCGCGGCAAGCACCACCGCCCCCACCGACCCATCCGCGAGTCTGGACGGCTGTTCCGACATCGACTTGAGGGCTGTGAAGGCTACAACCTCGCTAATTGGGGGGCATCAGCCGGGAGCGCGCGACCAAGAGCCTCGAGCAATGCGATGGGATTCAGCCTGCATGGCTGGGGCGGCAGGATTCGAACCTGCGGTCGCGGATCCAAAGTCCGCTGCCTTACCGCTTGGCCACGCCCCACCGCGAGCCCGAACCATAGTCCATTATGCCAGCATGGACTTCAGGGGGCAGCGACTAGCCGTGTCCCAATCAGGTTTGCGCGGCGAATTTAGGAGCGGCCGGAGCGACTAGGCCGCGAGCCGCTCGTCGCCGTCGGAGTCCATCCGTTCGAGGAGGATCCGTTCATGAGCCCATCCGATGGCATGGTAGGCCGCAGCAATCTCCTTCCCATCCACGAGGGTGAGGTCATGGTGTCGGGCTATGGGCCGGCCCCGATCGATGACTGTAACCGAATACTTCATTTCATCCTTCTTTCCGTGAGCGGAGACGGCACCGCCGTCTCAAGCCATTGCGTTGGATACAAAAGGAGCTAGCACCATTGATGCCAGCCCCCACATCCGAATCGTATAGCCCGAATATTGGAATCCGGTTGGTGGTGTCCTCGACCCTGCCTGAGAGTCGAAGGTTGAGGTCGAGCCACCGCGATTGACCGACGGACTAGGAACGCACGCAGCGCACCTTGATCGCGAGGGTGCGACCGAGGCTGGTACGCTCAATGTAGTTGACGACGCACGTTTGAAAGGATCATCCAAACCGATGGCAGATCGAATCGCCCTGGAGGCCCGCACCCGCACGGTCCTTGGTAAGAAGGTAAAACAACTGAGGAGCCAGGGAGCTATTCCCGCAACCGTATACGGGCACAACGTGCCCTCGGAGAGCATCGAGGTCGACGCCCGCGCGTTTCGCTCAGTCCACGCGACGGCCGGTGACAATCAGTTGGTTGACCTGGTGCTGGACGGCCAGCGGCCGCGGCCGGTCCTCATCCACACTACCCAAATTGACCCGCGCCGCAATACCGCCCTGCACATCGAGTTCTACCAGGCGAATCTGCGTGAGAAGCTCACGGCACGGATTCCTGTCCACCTGACGGGAGAGAGTCCAGCGACCAAGAATGGTCTTATGCTGCTCACCGTTCTCGACGGCGTGGATCTGGAGTGTCTGCCCACAGACCTCCCACACTTTCTGGAAGCCGATGTCTCCGGTCTCGAGCAGGTGGGCGACGCCATCCACGTTCGGGATCTGAAGCTCGATCATTCGAAGTGCGAGCTGAAGACCGACGGAGATGAGATGGTGGCCGTCGTTTCGGCGCCACAGGCGGCTCCGGAAGAGGAAGTGGCCGAGGTTGCGGAGGAGCAGGAGGCAGGAGCGGCGGCCGCGGAGGGTGAGAGCCCCTCGCAGCCAGAGGGGTAAGGTAGGCTGCTCAGGCTATGAACTGGAGCCAGATGACGTACGCGGCCGCAAGGATGCCGATATCCGCCAGCAGCGTGACGTCGGCCTTCTGAGAGTACTGCTGGACAACCGACATGGCCACCACCGCGGCGATCAGGAGAATCCAGGTGCGCGACGTTCTGCGAGCTGACGGCCAGGGAGCCGCGCTCACACCGCGATAGGTGGAGGGTCCGTTACCGGCGGGGCGAGACCGGCGCCTCGTAGCCCACTTGGCCTGGAGGCGCTGCCGGTTCCGGGTGATATTTCGGTACCGCCAGTACATCCATCGGGTTTTCAGCTCGCGCACGATCTCAGTGCCACCTTTCAGAGTATAGGTAGGGGACCGGCCTCTCGTGGCGACAATCAAGCTCTGTGGCATGGTACGCCGGACCGACCTCCAGCTCGCCTCAGGACTGGGGGCGGACTTCGTGGGTATGATTGTCGACTTCCCGCGCAGCCCCCGGTCCCTCTCCGTCTCCGAGGCCGCTCAGCTCGCGTCGGGCAGCCGGCTTCCCGTCGTCCCGGTGCTTGTCGACCCAACAGTCGAGAAGGTGGCTGAGGTGGTGGAGCGCGTGCGCCCGTTTGCGATCCAACTGTCGGGTCACGAGCCGGAGGCTCTGGTAGAGGCGGTGGCCCAGGGCCTGGAAGTAGAGATCTGGAAGACAATCCATCTCTCGTCTTCATCCTCAGTCACCGCCAAGGAGCAGGCAGCGCGAGTCGACGAGTACGCCAACGCAGGCGCGACCCGCATCCTCCTCGATTCGGAGACACGGGAGATGCCGGGGGGAACCGGCCGAAGCGTCGATTGGCGGCTGGTGCGGCGAATCAGTAGTCTCACGCTCGCTCCATTGGTCCTGTCGGGGGGCTTGAAACCCGACAACATCGGAGAGGCGATTCGCGAAACGGGCCTGCGGGCGGTCGACGTTTCGAGTGGGATCGAGCGGGCTCCGGGGATCAAGGACCCGGATCTCATGAGCGGCTTCGTCGAGGGCGCTCGTCGAGCTTTCGCCTCTACAGACGAGCCGGGCGGCTCATAACCCGATCCGAGCGGCAGGCATCGACTCCCGGTCAGGCGTCGCGTTCCAGCTTGGTTCGAATGCTGTACTCATCGCTGGATCGGTAGTCCAGGTGCCGCTGCATCTCCCCGATCAGCCCGATGGCCAGCATCATCGCTCCAAAGAGCAAGAGCAGAACGGTCAGCAGCAACAACGGCAGGTGAACCAGCCCGATCGATTGGCCCAGAATCACCTTGAGCACGGCCAGATAGATCCCGCCGATGAGGCCCAGAGTGAACAGCAGCACGCCCAGCGTCCCGAAGAGTCTTAGCGGCTGTTGCATGTAGCGGGTCAGAAAGACGACTCGCACGAAGTCGACCAGTCCAGAGACCACACGGCCGGCGCCGAACTTGGAGCGGCCATGGCGCCGCGGGTGATGGACTACCTCGATCTCCCCGACACGATAGCCCTTCCACGCAGCCACGACTGGAATGAACCGGTGCATGTCGCCATAGAGTCTGAGATCGTCGAGCACCTCGCGTCGGTACGCCTTGAAGCCGCAGTTGAAGTCATGCAGTTGTAGCCCACTGAGAAGCCGCAAGACAGCATTGAACAGCTTCGAGGGCAAACGCTTCGTAAGAGGGTCCTGGCGGCGCCGCTTCCAGCCGACGGTCAAATCGTTTCCTTCGTCGAGGCTCTGGAGGAACCGGCCGATCTCTGCGGGGTCGTCCTGGAGGTCGCCGTCGAGCGTGATGACCGTCGAGCCCTTGGATTCACTGAAGCCGGCAACCAAGGCGGCGGTCTTTCCGAAGTTACGGCGAAGCGCGATGACGCGAACGCGAGGGTCGGCCAAGAAGATTTGCTGCAGCCGGGGAAAGGTGCCATCGTGGCTACCGTCGTCGACGAAGAGGATCTCGTAGTCAAGGCTGAGCGGCTCCAGCGCTCTCACCAGACCTTGGTGCAGTTCCTCGACGCTGTCCTGCTCCTCGTAGACGGGAATTACGACCGAGAGCGACGGTATGGCTTGCGTTGACCCGGCGGAATGGAAGTCTACCTCGTGGATACTTGACAGAGTGGCTCTTTCCGGTGCTATATTCGGGTGGTTAGCACTCTCGGTCTGGGAGTGCTAACTCCCTATTAAAGGTGTACATGTGAGCCTGAGTGAACGACAGAGTCGAATCCTGGCCGCCTTGGTCGAAGTATACGTGACCAGCGGCAGACCGATGGGCTCGAGCGCCATTCTTCTCCACTCCGGATTGGTCGTCAGCTCGGCGACGGTGCGGTCGGAGCTGGCGCTGCTGGAGGACATGGGCTACGTTGCTCAACTCCACACCTCGGGCGGCCGTATACCCACGACTCGAGGGTATCGCTACTATGTCGAGCATCTCTTGCCGATGACCCCGCTCTCCGAGCGGGACCAGCTGACCATACGGCATCAGTTTCATCAAGCTGAGATGGAGATTGAGGAGTCACTGAAGCTCGCGGCCGCGGTGATGGCGCGACGAGCCCACAACGTGGCCCTGGTGACGTCGCCGCGAGTACAGGGATCAGGGTTCAAACATGTGGAGCTGATCGAGGCGCATCCGCAGGGAGTCTTGGTGGTGGTGGTCCTGGCCGACGGCACGGCGGTCCAGGAAACTGTGGCAGCCCCCTGGATTCAGCCGCAGGAGATGCTTCGGGGCTACGCGGATCTGCTGAACTCGGTCTTCCCCCAGGGCGCCCGTGCGCGAACCATACAACGGCGTACGGCCGATCTTCCGCCTGAGCTGCAGCCCTATGCCCATGCTGTCATCAGACTCATGGGGCGTGCCCAGGAGGGGCGGCGGGCCGTCTTTCACGAGGGACTAAGCGAGATGCTCAGCCGGCGCGATTTCTCATCCAGAGCCGGGGGTCTGGGAGCAGCCGAGCGTCTCAAGCGGGTGGTCGACTTTCTGGAGCAGGGGTTGCCGATGGACGACCTGCTTTCCGTGCTGGCTATGGAGAACGGCATTCATGTGCTCATCGGAGGAGAGCCCCCGCTCGACGAGCTGGAGGACTACAGCATTGTGGTCGGAAGCTATGGCGGTGGGGGCGAGCGAAGCGGCGTGCTGGGGCTATTGGGACCGACGCCCATGGAGTATGGAGGAGCGATCTCTTTAGTGCGCTACATGAGTGAGCTGATGACCGACCTCATGGTCGGCTATTGATGACTGAGGCACTTGATTCTTAGTGAGGCAGGATAGACGGTGGAGACAGACCAAGAGGACGTAAGCGCAGAGGAGGCGGGGAGTGAAAGCCGTCCAGCTGCCGCTGAACAACCACAGTACGAGCGGCGCTGGTCGAAGAAGTCTTCCTCTTCGCGTCCGGCGGACGTCACACCTGAGCAGGAGAGCAGTGAAGATGCCGACGAGTCAGAAAAGCAGCGAGCTCGAGCTGATGACCTGTTTGACCGGCTGCAGCGTGCTTTGGCCGATCTGGCGAACTATCGGAAGCGTGTGGAGTCCGAGCGCGAAGACATGGCGAAGTTCGCCAGCATGCTCCTGGTCAGCGAGCTGCTTCCGGTCTTAGACAATTTTGATCGGGCGCTGGAGACGCTTCCCAAAGAGCTGGAGTATTTCACCTGGATCCAGGGCGTGATGCTGGTGGAGCGTCAGCTGAGGGCCATCCTGGAGCGCCAGGGGGTCGAGCCCATCAAGGCAGTCGGCGAAAAATTCAACCCCTCGCTGCACGAGGCAATCGTGGAGGAGGAGTCGTCTGAGGCGGCTCCCGGTACGGTGATCGGTGAGCTGCAAACGGGCTACACCATGTATGGTCGCGTGCTTCGGCCGACCCTGGCAAAGGTTGCCAAGGCCCTCTCGGCGGAGCCTTCTCAGTCCACACCTGCGGAGCCTGAGCCGGGGCAGGCAGAGGATGTGGAGCAGTCCCCCACTGACGCAGAAGTGACGGCCGAGGCGGGCGAGTCGTGAGAGCGGTGGCGGCACGACCAGGAATCCGCCGTGCTTCCGATCGAGGGCGCCGGCGTGGGGCGTTCGGCCTCGACGCTCTGACCTGGAGCACTTAGGATGGCCACGAAGCGCGATTACTACGACGTACTCGGGGTTGCTAGAACGGCATCTGAGGGCGAGATCAAACAGGCCTTCCGAGCCCGAGCTCGTCAGTTTCATCCCGACGTCAACAAGGAGCCGGCGGCTGAGATGCAGTTCAAGGAGGTCACCGAGGCCTATGAGGTGCTGAGTGACCGCGGCAAGCGCTCCGCCTACGACCGATTCGGCCACGCAGGGGTGGGAGCAAGCGGCCAACAAGCATATGCGGGATTCGAAGGGTTTGCCGACATCTTTGAGCAGTTCTTCGGGGCCGGCGCGGGTAGGTCGACGCGAGGGCCACGTCGTGGTTCTGACCTCCGCTACGATCTGGGAATCTCCTTTGAGGAGGCGGTATTTGGAACCGAGAAGGTGCTGGACGTTCCGACGTGGAGGGCCTGCGACCGATGCTCGGGCTCCGGCGCCGAGCCCGACTCGGGACAGACTCTCTGCCCTTCCTGCAACGGCTCAGGCGAGATTCGCAGGGTCCAGCAGTCGGGCTTTGGACAGTTCGTCAACGTCGTGATGTGCGAACGCTGTGGGGGTGAAGGCAGAATTGCCGCCGAAACCTGCCACAAGTGCCAGGGCCAGGGACGCGAGCGAACAGTCCGTAAGGTGACGGTGAAGATCCCGGCCGGGGTCGATAACGGACAGCAGATCAGGCTAAGCGGTGAGGGCGAGGTGGGTCCCCGCGGCGGGACAACCGGTGACCTCTACGTGGTGCTCGATGTGGAGTCTCACCCCTTGTTCCAACGTGAGGGCGCTGATGTTCAGCTCGAGCTTCCACTCACGGTGGCTCAGGCTGCACTCGGTGACGAGATAGAGGTACCCACGCTGGATGGCTCGGAGAAGGTTAGAATCCCGCCCGGAACGCAATCGGCCCACACCGTGAGGTTGAGAGGGCGAGGTGTTCCCCGACTGCGCGGATCCGGTCGCGGCGACCTCTACGTCGTGGTCAAGGTCGTCGTTCCCACGCACCTAACGGCCGAGCAGCGTGACCTGTTTCGCCGTCTGGGCGAAACGTTGAGCGCCGATAACGAGCATGACAGGGGTTTCTTTAACAAGGTGAAGGAAGCCTTTGGCGGATAGCGGCTCCAGATCCTGGTGTGAGCTGAGCCTGGAAACCGGACTGGAGGCAGCGGACGCCGTCGCCGAGGTGTTCTCGCGCCACGGACTCAACGAAGTGGCGATCGAGCACCTGATCACGCCTGGACGAGACGAGGGAGCGCATAAGTCGGGATTCGTGCGGCTCGTTGCCTATCTTCCCTCGGATGGCGTCACCGAGGGCCGGAGAGAGAGCATCGAAGAGTCTCTGTGGCACCTGAGAGCCTTCAATCTGGCTCCCATCTCGGCCCTCAGACAGCGCACGGTTCAGGAGGAAGACTGGGCGGCGGCGTGGAAGGAGCACTTCGAGCCGTTACGCATCGGACGGCGGGTGGTTATCAAGCCGACCTGGCGGGATTTCGCGGCAGGTGAGGGCGATGTCGTCGTCGAGCTGGATCCCGGAATGGCCTTCGGCACGGGCCTTCACCCAACGACACGGCTGATGATTGAGACGCTGGAAGAACGTCTGCGCCCTGGAATGCGGGTCGTCGACGTGGGAACGGGATCGGGGATCCTAGCGATTGCCGCGGCCAAGCTGGGTGCGGCGCACGTCGATGCCGGCGACATAGACGCGACGGCCTGTCGGGTGGCTCGTGAGAACGTTCGTCTCAACCGTGTGGATGACGTTGTCAATGTCTATTCCGGCACGCTCGATACCGGCGAGCCAGTCTATGAGCTAGCCCTGGCCAACATCACGGCGGCCGTTCTTGTGCAGCTCTCAGGGGACATCGCCCGACGAGTCAAGCCCGATGGCTACCTGGCCCTCTCGGGCATCATCGTGCACAATCGAGACGTTGTCCATTCCGCGCTGGCCCGACTTGATCTGAACGTCGAGGAAGAGCGGCAGGACGGAGACTGGATGTGCCTCATCGTGCGGCGGTAGACGACTCAGCCGGCTCCGCCTGGGACGCCTCCGGAGGAAGGAGGCTCCATCGGTTCTTCGTGCACGGTCCGCTCCAAGGCGCCACTATCTTCCCACCACAGTTGGAGCACCAGCTCAGGCACGTGTTGCGGCTTCGGCAGGGAGACCTTGTGATCATCCTACTCGACGATGGTCAGGAGCATCTGACCGAGCTGCGAGAGAACGGCGGGCGGCTAGAGGGAACCGTCTTGGAGAGCCGGCCGAATGCTGTTGAGCCGGCCATAGAGGTGGTCATCGGCCAGTGCCTGGTCAAGAATCCCAAATTCGAGCTGGTTCTTCAGAAGTGCACGGAGCTTGGAGCCGCGCGATTTGTTCCCATGCGTAGCGAGAGATCGGTTCGCGAAAAGATCACCGCATCCAGACACACTCGGTACGAAGGTATCGTGCGCGAGGCAGCGGAACAGTCGGGTCGCGGGAGGCTGCCGCGTGTGGAAGCGGTGACGGAAGTTGCCACTGCCGTGCCCGTGCTCCTGCCGGCTATCATCCTAGATCCGGGAGCTGCCACGCCATTTGGCCGAGTGGTGAAGGAGCATCACCGGGCAGGCGGCCGCCGGCTGTCGATTCTGATAGGTCCGGAGGGCGGCTTCACCTCGGCGGAGATCGCCGCAGCGAAAGAGAACGGCGCCGTGAGCGCCGGACTTGGGCGGCGAATACTGAGGGCTGAGACCGCAGCGGTCGCTGCCTGCGCCATCGCCTTCGACCTGCTCGAGGACGGCAGCCGGATAGCCTAGTTCACAACCTGAACCGGGGTGCCGTCAGGCGCCCAGTAGTACAGCGCCTGAGCAACGTTGAACGGCGTGTTTACGCAGCCGTGGCTGCCGGTGTAATTCTGACCGGGCGTCCCCGTCTGGCTGTTGGTCCCGGGTCCAAAGACGCTCCTCCAAGGGGCGTCATGGATGTAGTAACCCCGCTGCTGGAACAGCATGGCGTAGCTAACGGGTGAATTCGGATACCAATCCCAGGCGCCTTTGGGGGCCGGGCTCACAAAGGTGAAGGGGTGGAACTTGGCCAGTATGGTGAAGACTCCGGTTGGGGTCGGCAGGGCTTTGTTACCGGTAGTGACGAGCGAGGTGATGAACAGGTGGTTGCCGTCGTAGGCCCAGAGCCGCTGCTGCGACAGTGATACCACAATGCGCTTGTCGAGAATCGAGAGCCCTGAGTAGCCGCGCAAACTGGTGTTACCGAGGGCGTCGGTGGCACGGACATACATGCTGTAGGTGCCCGTTGCCACGCGCTGCCCGCTGTTGTTGTTGCCGTGCCATACGTAGCGCACCAACTGGTTGGGCCGTGTTGTGTGGAGCACGACCATGCGCACGTTGTGCCCCGCACTCCCGTAGAAGCCGATCCTCACCGTAGCCGCCCGGTCCACGTTGAAGGTTGTCACCAGCGGTGTGAAGGTGGGATTGAAGTTGAAGGTCGAGAATGAGAGATTGGAGATGGTTGGGGGAGTGGTGTCGGTCCGAACGGTATAGGTGCCGGCCGGGCCCCAAGCGCCGGCGCGATTGCGAGCTCTGACGGAAAACGCGAACGTCCCGGTGGCGACATGGTGCAGAGTCACCGAGGTTTGCCGTGTCATGACCTTGGGAGCGGCGGTTAAACTCGACGTCGCTGGGTGGAAGCTGTACCAGTAACCGGAGATGCCCCAACCGGGCTGCGTCCAGGTCAGTGCGACCGTGGGACTGCGATAGATCTTGGACTGCAGGGGGTCCGTGGCCGAGGTCACGCGTGGAGCGGCCGGCGACGTTGTTTGAACGCCGAATGCCGTGTACGGTGAGTAGCCGACCCAGCGGCTGATGGCGTTGCCGTTGTATAGCCTCGCCCGCCAGCGATAGCTTCCGTCCTTAAGATGCGACAACCAGACTGTCAACCCGTCGCCTTTTTGAGTTGGAGCAGACGTGAACTGAGGATCGGTCGCAAAGCCGGCCCCATTGCGGGCTACGTCGACCTGTAGCCTATCGGTTGTTTCGTGGGCGGGGGCGAGCGCTGACAGGCGGACGGAGGTGCGGCTAATCCATTGACCTCGAGGGACAAGCCGACCGCCGGCCGGGAACTGCTGCTCGAGGCCGGTCGGAGCCCTGAGGCTCACGGGTAGTCCGGCGGCAAAGGGACCCATGCCACTGGCTTTCAGCACCACAACGCCGGCACACATGGCGATGACCGCGGCGAGGGAGATGAATATCTTCACGTAATCCTCATGCCTGCGACTTCAACAGTGACAGCGGTGTCGCGGCCGCTGCCTCTCTCCTCGCTCTCCACTTCAGGATAGTCGTTCCGGAGTGCGTCGATTTGGGCTGGAGAGAACTTGGATGGTGACGCCAGAGGGCATGCGAAGCCTCGTCGTGGAACCGAAACACATGGACCGGAAGTTTGCGCGTCAAGAACCCTGCCCGGTGGGCCGAAGTCATGGTCCAAAGCTCTGGCAGTGCTTACTTCCCCAGCGTAGGTTGATAAGATTGGAAAGAACTTTGACTGCCCATAGCCGCGGGTTTACGGAGGTCTCCATTCGAGCCGATAGAAGCCGCGGTGCGGAAGTGAACGCCGGCTCACGAACCGGGACGCAATCGCGGAGCCCGACAATCCCGGCGGTTATGCGTTCCGTCGCCGGGACCATCACAGCAGGTATGGTATGCCTCCACTGATTCTGTTTTCACTGCTATTCGGTATTCTCCCCGCGATTGTCGGCGGCGCCTTCTGGATCGCTCGCGAGCGGCGCAACGATGAGGCGGTCCGGAACCTATGGCAGCAGCTAGCCGCGCTGTGGACGCAGAACCCGGGCGTCTACGACCTCATCTGTTCGGGGCGTCCACTTGAGCCTGAAACTCTTCGACAGGAGGACACCCAAACGCGGACCGACGTGGCGACTGCCCTCCAGCTTTGTGACGCGCTGGGCGGACTGAGCGGGAGGATGGCCGCCGACCAAGGTACGCTGTTCTCCCTCTGGCCGGTCGAGAGGATGTGGAACAGTCTGCAACCGTTGGTCCTGGAAGAGCGCTCGCGCAATCCCATAGCCTATAGCGGCTTCGAGAGAGCCCTCCAGGCCTATCAGAGGTTTCTCAACCGCCTCAGCTCCGCGGTGCGAGGGGAGTCGCACGTTGTCCTGGTCACCGTCGCGGTGGGCATGGGCGTGCTGATTTACGCACTCGATCAGACGATCGTGGCCAGTGCCTTGCCGACGATTGCCAAGGAGCTCCAGGGCCTTCAGCTCTACGGCTGGGTGTTTTCGGCCTACACGATTGCCGCCACGGCTACGGCTCTTCTCTACGGCAGACTGGCAGATCTCACCAGCCGTAAGCGACTGTTTGTCATCGCCATGTCCGGATTCCTCGCCAGCTCCATCGCCTGTGGCCTGGCGCCGAACATGGAGCTGCTCGTCGGCTTCCGAGCCATGCAGGGCCTCTTCGGAGGAGCCACGTTTCCGCTGGCCATCGGCATCATCGCCGACACGTATCCGATGCACCGTCGCGCTCAGGGGTTCGCCATCGTCCCCACCACCTTCGCACTGGCCAGCGTTCTAGGACCGGTCACCGGCGGCTTTCTGGCGCAGACAGTCGGTTGGCGCTGGATCTTCTTCGTCAACATCCCTGTTGTCCTTACTGCTATCTCCTTGCTCCTCTACACCTACAAGGCCAAGCCGGTCTCCGGGCGTCTGCATCTCTGGGATCTCGATCCTCCAGGGGTCATCGCCTTGTTCGGAGGGCTGGTGACGCTACTCATCGGTCTGACCACTGGTGGCAACGATTGGGACTGGGGCTCATGGGAGGAGATTGTGCTGCTGGTCTCCGGATCGCTGATGCTGCTCGCATTCGGGTACATCGAGCTGCGCAGCCCTCGTCCGCTCTTGCCCATGCGGATCCTGACCCATCGAGGTCTCGGAGGCGCACTACTCACCGTCGCGCTGCTGGCCTGGGTGACGAACTCCATGATTATCTTCATGCCCGAGTACGCGCAGGCAGGATTGATGGCGGATGCCCAGGGCGCCGGCCTGATTCTGATTCCATTGATGCTGACCTGGGCGCTCACAGCCAACATTGCCGTACGCATAGGGCAGAAGCGAGGGTTCAAGAACGTCGCTTTTTGGGGCGTCCCACCAATCATCGCCGGGCTCATCTATCTGCACTTCATCCATTTCGGCTTCCAGGCGTGGACTGTCGGTCCCGGACTCGCGTTGATCGGTCTGGGCGCCGGTATGATCAACCCCAACATGCTCGTTCTGGCCCAATCGAGCATGTCGGATAGGGACCAGGCCATGGCGGGCGGCCTCGGAAACGTGGCCATGAGTCTCTCGGCGGCTATCGCAGCCGCCAGCCTGAGCGCCTTCCAGGTCAACCGGCTCGACACCTACGCGGGCCTCAGCAGCGTCACCAATGCGGCCGATCTCCTGAACCCGTTCGGGAGGTTCCAATACGCGGGTTGGTTCGGTCAGGTCTGGACGGGTTTCCTGGAGCGGGCCATGACATTGTCGATTCACGACGTCTTTGCCGTCGCTTTCGTGCCGGCCGTCCTGCTCGGCATCTGGCTGGCCTTCTTCGTTCCCAGCAATCAGCGAGCAGCGGCCATCCGTCTCGGTCCACTGCGCGCGGCCACAGCGCCGCAGCCCGTACCTGCGGAGCCGTCCGCACCCGCACCTGGGCCAGTCCCGACCCCCGCCGGGGTGACGGAGTAGCAGGAAAGTCGCCACCGAGCCTCAGTCCGGTGGTCGCGTGGGAACCCTCTTCGTTGTTCCCACTCCACTCGGAAACCTGGAAGATATCACGCTGCGGGCGCTGCGCATCCTGCGGGAATCGGCTCTCATCGCCGCTGAGGACACCCGCCGGTCGCGGACTCTGCTGCGTCACTTTGACATCCCGACCCGGATGGAGAGCTACCACCAGCACAACAAGCGGTCCGCCATCCCTCAGGTGATGGAGAGGCTGCGTCAGGGGCAGGACGTAGCTCTGATCTCGGATGCGGGGATGCCCTCCGTGTCCGATCCGGGGTTCGAGCTGGTGCGAGCGGCGATAGACGCCGGCCTGCCGGTTGACGTGCTGCCGGGCCCAAGTGCCGTCACCGCCTCCGTGGTGTTTGCTGCGCTTCCGGCGGTCGGCTTTATATTCATGGGCTTCCCACCCCGTCGCCGGAAGCAGGCGCAGGAGAGGTTGCGGGCGGTGGCCTCCTTGCCATATAGTCTGGTGCTGTTTGAAGCGCCTCGCCGGCTGGCGTCGACCCTCGACCTCCTGCTCATAACACTCGGTAACCGAGCTGTTGCCGCGGTCCGTGAGTTATCGAAGCTGCATCAAGAGGTCATCCGCACAGACCTTCGCGGTCTGATTGACCGAGTCAGCGAACACGAGCCGCGGGGCGAATGGACAATTGTGGTAGGCCCTGCAATCGAGTGGGAGTCGGGGCCTCCAGACGCGAGCGCAGTCGCCGCCGCGTTGCTCCGATTGGCCGACGATGGGGTGCCTGGCCGCGAGGCGGTGCACATCGTGAGCCGGGTGCTCGACCGTCCGCGGACAGAGGTTTACCGCCTCTGGTTGACCCTTCCTAAGGCCTAGGTCTTGCGCAGTCGAAAATGCTCGGCGCACGTGCCCATGCGACAATTTCGCGGACGGACCGCTTGGCCAATCGAGGGAGGAGACCAGGCTGCAGCTCGTTGATTCGCACGCGCACCTGGATGATCCCGCCTTCTCGGGCGATCTGGAACAGGTTCTGGACCGGGCATCAGCCGCGGGGGTGGTGCGCATTCTCACTGTCGGGACCGACCTTGAGACCAGCCGCCGGGCCGTGGACCTTGCCCAGGCACACGAGTGCCTGAGCGCAGCAATTGGTGTACATCCTTCGAGAGCCGCCACGTTTTGGGACGATCGGGAGCAGCTCGAGCAGCTGGCGGCCAGCCCGGAAGTGTGTGCCATCGGAGAGATTGGGCTAGACTTCTTCCGGGACGGGATAGGTGAGGACCTGCAGAAGGACGTCTTTCAAGCCCAGCTCGAGTGGGCAGCTCGTACCAACCTGCCGGTGGTTGTCCATAATCGTGAGGCGGACGGGACGGTGCTCGACCTACTCCGGCAGACCGGATGCCGGGGAGTGCTCCATTGCTTTTCGGGAGATTTGGACTTTGCGATGGAGGGACTGGCAGCGGGCATGACTCTCTCGTTCGCCGGCAACATCACCTTCAAGTCCGCCGCTCCCCTCCGTGAGGTGGCGAGACAGTTGCCTGACGAGCGACTGCTCATCGAGACCGACGCACCATATCTTGCTCCTCAAGCCTGGAGGGGACAGCGAAATGAGCCGGCCTATGTCTCGGCCGTCGCTGGTACGCTGGCAGAGGTGCGGGAGTGCTCTGTGGACGAGATCGGACTTGTTGCCAGCCGCAACGCGGGGTTGCTTTTCGGCTGGGATGGGTGTCAGACGTGACCGACACCCGCATGCTGTTTGCGCCTGTCGCCGATGGCCTAATGGCGGTCGAGCACTGTCTGATGGAAGCGGCCGAAGGCCGCCACCCTCTTCTGGCCGAAGCGTTGCGGTACGTGTTTGAGACCAGCGGAAAGCGTCTCAGGCCGGCGATGGTGCTGCTCTCGGGCGCTCTGGGCAACTACGACCTCGAGCGGTTGGTGCTTCTGGCAAGCTCCCTCGAAGTCGTCCACACAGCGAGCCTGGTACACGACGACACCATCGACGAAGCCCTGACTCGACGGGGCTTGACCACGATCAGTTCCCTGTGGGATAAGCACACTGCCATCGTCACCGGGGACTTCCTTTTCGCCAAGTCGGCCGATCTGGCGTCACGAATGAACAGCGTGCGCATCATGAAGATGCTCAGTGAGACCGTGATGGACATGTGCTCGGGCGAGATTCAACAGCACGGGGCCACGAACAACTGGAGGCTCGGCGTCGGCGAGTACTTGGAGCGAATCGGCGCCAAGACGGCCAGCCTCTTCGCCATGTGCTGCGCCGGGGCCGCGGTGGCGTCGGGGCAGGACGAGCAACAGATCGAAGCTCTACGTCGGTATGGCTACAACATCGGGCTTGCCTTTCAGCTGGTCGATGACATCCTGGACTTCACCGGTGATGCCGGGACCCTGGGGAAGCCGGCCGGAAACGATCTTCGTCAAGGGACCATCACGCTTCCCGCCATCCTCTTCGTGCAGCAGCTGGCGGCCGATGCACCGCTTCGTATGCGGCTCGAGCATGGAGAAGACGCGGGCCTGGCGGCCGAGCTGATTCGTGACTCTCACGCCCTTGAGGCCGCTCGCGCCTATGCCTACGACGCCGCTGAGGAGGCGAGCCGGGCTCTGGATCTTTTCGAAGACTCGGAACCCAAGCGAGCACTGCTTGAGATTGCCGATTATCTCCCCAACCGGACCGCCTGAGGCAGGGAGTCGAGTTTAGGCTTCGAGCGCCGGCTTTCGACGCTCCTTTGACCCCGACGCCCTTGCGAACTTCTACCCCGCTGTTACGTTTCCCCTCCTGATTCGTCCAACAAACTAGAGGCAGACGACTGGGGAATCGGGTGAGAGCATTGCGTTGGCCGTTTGGTCTCTCCGTCGCAACGAGACGTCATCGAATCGCTCATGGGAAGCTGTCTCGGTTCGTCGACGGGGAGCTCAGTCTGCGGGCGCGCAGCGATCTTCTTGCGCATCTCTCCGATTGTGATGCCTGTAGAGAGGAAGTGGCGGCATATCGCAGATTCCAAGAGACTCTGGCCCAGATCGGCTCCGAGGTGCGAGCCGTCCCGTTGTATACCGACCGCCGTGTGCTAGATACGGTAGTCGCTGCGCCCGGCGCAGGCCGGCGGACGACCACGAGCCTGGCCGGACGGCTGCTGCCGGCCGGCGGTGTCATGATTGCAATCGTGGTCCTTCTCATCGGGGTCAATCACTTGCAGGCTCCGCCCGGCAACCCAAACAGCTCACCGATCAGATCGACTCCGGTGGAAAGCAGACCCACGTCCACAAACCCCACCCGCGGGCAAGGGCGGGTTGATTCGAGGAGGTTCAGCGCATTTGCCTCCGCCAGCAGTCTCATCGCGGCGATAACGGCATCGCAGGTCGCAAGTGAGGTAGAAAAGGAGGGTTTGCGAGTATAGACGCCGTCTGTGTCGCGGATTCTGTGATCTGCCTCACACTGTTACACAGCGCACAGACTGTTCGTCTATATAGATGCGGGTGGTGAACGCGCGGGCATCGAAGCGTGAGTGTGACCCGCAAACAAGAACCAAACGAGATGCGTAAGGAGGTGCAGCGGGGGGAAGACAAACCGTCCACTGACACAGGGATTTCCTAATCAAAAGCAGACATTGAAACTTTTCAGGAGAAATGTAGATGAGCCATTTTTGGCATAAGCCACTTACGCTAGCGGCCAGCCTTCTCGTCGTCTTCGCAATGATGGGGATGGGCGGAGCTTCGGTTGCCAGCGCGAAGGGATCGCTGACCTTCTCGGACTACGAAGGTCCGCACACGGCGAATCCGGCTCAGCTCACCGTCGTGGTCGAGCTGTCCATCGCCAATGAGACTCTGCCCTTTGGGCAGGGACCGTTCTACAACCAGAAGGTCAAGCTGGAGTCCGGATTCCTGACTGGAACCCCGAACCCCAGCAACGGCGGCAAGACCTATACCGTCTCCATCCGCAACGGCATCAAATGGTCCAATGGCCACGCGCTGACCAACAAGGATCTGCTGTTCGGCTGGAAGGTGTACATGAACGCCGGCTACTGCTCGGGCTACTGCGACATCATCAACGGCATGAGCCTGAAAGGCTCGAACAAGGTGGTGTTCCATCTCTCGGCTCCGGCACCGCCGGCCGTCTTCTACACCAACGATTTCCCGCCGTTCATCCCGTCCTTCTGGACGCGAATCACGAGTAAGAAGAACCTCGACGCCTGCCTCGCCTCCAAGGGCCCGTCGAGCGATGGCGGCTTCAGCGCCTGTGGCCCCGCCGCCAAGACGATTACCGGCGACGCTACCTTCAACTACCACGATTCCTCCTACCTCACGGCAGGTCCCTACAAGATCAGCAGCTGGGGCGGAACTCCGTCCGGCAGCAAGATCACGTTCGTGCCCAACAAGTACTGGAGAGGTAGCTGGGTCGGCGGTTGCTGCGTCAAGGGCAACAACGGACCTCCCCGGCTCAGCCAGGCAGTCTTCCAGCTCTACGCCACCCAGCAGGGTATGATCACCGCGGCCGCCAGCGGTGGCACCGACGTCACCAGCGACTACACGCTGGCCAACGTGGCCACCCTCAAGAAGTTCTCGGGTGGACGCTACAAGATCATCACTCCGGGTACCTTCAACCTCGAATCGGCGTTCTTCAACGTGTTCAACAAGACCGTGTCGGTCTACGACAATGCCAATCATACCGTTTACCACGGTAAGAACCCCGTGGCCAACGTCAAGGTCCGGTTGGCTCTCGCCCTCGCCTTCGACCGAGCGAAACTCATCTCCTACGCGTACAAGGCCCCGCTCAAGGTCGCCAAGAAGCTGGTGTCATACTCTTCGCCAGTCGCCAACGACACCGACAAGCCGCACGATCCTTGGGGCGACAAGTCCATCAAGGGAGCGTGGGACCCGATCAAGAAGAAGTACGAGGCGCCCGGCTCGAAGACGGCCATGGCCGACGCCAAGAAGCTGCTGAAGCAGGCCGGCTACTCGAGCAAGCACAAGGCGAACATCTACATCACCTCCAACATCAACGGCAACCCCACCCGGGATTCCGAAGCTCTGTTCCTGCACAACGCGTGGAACAAGCTGGGTTCGGTCAATGTCCACGTCGTCGACGTCGAGGAGTCGTCGGTCGGTGGAACGTTCCTGAACACCTGGACCCAGAAGGGTACGGTTGCCCACGGTCACTACATGATCGCCATCTTCGAGTTCGCGCTCGGCTCCCCGGATCCTCAGGGCTGGCAGGCTGACGTCGTCAGCAGCAAGTGCCCGCAGACCGAGAAGAACTCGAAGCAGCTCGATGCCGATGCCAACTGGTCCTGCATCAAGAACGGCAAGATCGACTCTGACTTCAACAAGGCAGGTCGAACCAGCAACGACTCGCTGCGGCATAAGTACTTCAACGACTTCCAGACGCAGATGGTGAAGAACGCCTACTGGGTGTCTCTGGCCATGAAGCCGAACATCGAGACCTACGATAAGAAGGCGCAGAACATCGTCGGTTCGGCGTTCTCCTCGGGTACCCCCAACTGGGATGCCTGGGACTGGTCGGCCAAGAGCTAGCCATCAGGTTTCGACCGACGGTTGCCGTACGGTGACCGTCGAAGGGGAGGGATCGTGAGATCCCTCCCCTTTTGTTTTGCGTTTAGAGTAGAAAGTTTAGAGTTCGGTGTATAGAGTCGGAGCCTCAGGTTTAAACGTAGAGCCGGTCTTATGCCTTGACTTTTCTCACGCCTGTGGCAAGGAGGCACCGGACCCGGGGCGTCTTCGAGGGCAAGAAGGGGTCTTCCCGGGCTGATTCGACCGTTGACCGACTAGAGCGGCGTCGCCTTACCATCGGCCGCTATTGACCGTGAACCCTTGAACGTTTGAACTCAACTCGTGTACGCTGTCGCACAGAGAATGTGATCTTCATCACATAAGATGACCATAGAAACAGGTATCAACTAACACTCGGACGAGGAGGACGTCTTAGGATGACTACGTACATCGTGCGGCGCCTGCTGCAGGCGGTCGTTGTGCTGTTCGGACTATCCATTGTGTTCTTTTTTATCGTCCATCTGGCGCCGAATGGACCTTGCACCGGATTCGCACAGAACGCGCGACAGGTGAACCAGCAGCGGGTTTGCCGCCTCCGACTGGGGTTGGATAAGCCGCTACCCGTTCAGTACGGTCTTTGGCTCAACAACTACGTGCATGGCGACTTCGGCATTGACCTCAGTGGTCAAACAGTTACCAGCGCGATCCTGGGCGCGCTTCCCGTAACTATGGCCCTGGCTATTGTCAGCTACTTCTTCCAGCAGCTGATCGCCCTGCCGCTGGGCGTCTTTTCGGCGCTCAAGCAATACTCGCTCTTCGATCAGCTGTTCACGTTCGTGTCTTATGTCGGCCTCTCCATGCCCACGTTCTGGCTGGGATTGATGCTGATCCTGATCGTTTCGGTCCATTTCCATTTGCTGCCGTCCCAGCTCGTCATGTCGCCAAATCTCCCGACCTTCTGGACACATCAATGGTTTGTAGCCCTGGGCCAGAATCCGGGCTTGATCCTGGGCGATTGGGCCCGGCATATCATCCTGCCGGCGGTGACCCTCATGGTCGTGGGCATTGCGGGTGACAGCCGGTTCATGCGGGCATCGATGCTCGACGTGATCAACCAGGACTACATCCGCACGGCCAAGGCGAAGGGCCTCTCACGGCGGATTGTCATCTTCAAGCACGCCTTTCGCAATGCCATCCTGCCGATCATCACCAACATCGCGCTGTTCTTGCCGGCGCTCGTCGGAGGGTTCATCATCACGGAGTCGGTCTTCACCTACACGGGACTCGGCTATCTGTTCTTCACCTCCCTGACGGCAGGCGATTACGCCATCGTCATGGCCCTGTTGATGCTCACCTCGCTGGCCGTTCTGTTGGCCAATCTCCTGGCCGACCTCACGTATGCCTGGGTCGATCC
>DASRCF010000194.1:0-8788 GCA_035653255.1 Chloroflexota bacterium | reverse complement strand
TATCGAGCCGGAATCCGCCTGAATTTCAAGCGCTTCTTCAGCGTCCTCGGCGTGCTGCTTCTCTTGGTGGCCGCGGGACTGCTCGCCGACGCGGTAGAGAACTTGCAGGCCCTTCACGTGCTACCGGGAGGCGGTCAGGTGCTCTGGCATACGGGCCGGTGGATTGCCGAGGACAGGGGCATCGGCGATATCCTGCATGGCCTGCTGGGATATGCCGACTCTCCGACCGCGCTTCAACTGGGAGTCTGGGCTCTCTTTTTGGTCCTGGCCTTGGCTGTCTTTCTCGACGCGCCCAATCGCTGGCGTGCCGCCCGCTCCGAGCCGGCTCGCCAGCCATAGACTTCTGGTCTTCCATGGCCCTCATGTTCGCCTCGTAGCACCAACGGAGGCGTGAAGATGCTGTGGGTGCGGAATTTGCCAAGTTGGAGAGGAATGGAAGGGCTCACTGCAGGGCTGACTCTTGCCAGGGCCGGATTGAGCCGGCTGGTGTTTGGTCCACTCCTGCTCTTGCTGATCGTCGCCGGGGCCGCCCACCCTGTTGGGGCCACGCGGGCTGCCGCCCTCAACCCCATCCAGGCTGAGAACGCGCTGCCCGGGACCACCTCATGGGAAGTTACGAGCCCCTCGTATCACGACGAGGTCGAGGGGTACGCCAGCCGTCAGAGCGTGTACCCGGGACAGACCATACGCTTCTCGGTGCGCACCACCGCACCGAGATTTCGCTTGGAGATCTTCCGTATGGGCTGGTACGGAGGCAAGGGAGCACGGCTGGTGTTCAGCCAACGCGGCCTAACCGGTCACGCGTATCCTATTCCCACACCCAATCCCAAAACAGGTCTGCTCGTCTGTCACTGGCCGGCAGCGCTCAGCCTACAGGTGCCGAGGAGCTGGGTCACCGGCATCTACCTGGTGAAGCTCTCGGCCTCCAACCACCATCAGGCCTACATCCCGTTCGTCGTCAAGGAGGCGCAGCCCCGCGCCCCTCTGGTGTTCGTCGATACCGTCGCCACCAGTGAGGCCTACAACTTCTGGGGCGGCAAGTCGCTCTACGTCGACGTCAACGCGCATAGTCCGCAGCAGCAGTATGAGCGGCGCGCCGTGGAGGTTTCATTCCAGCGTCCGCTGGCGCAGAACATGGGAGCGGGATGGTTCTTCTCCTGGGAAGTGCATCTGGTTCGGTGGTTGGAGCGAAACGGCTACGATGTGGCCTATGTCGACGATCTGGATGTCAACGACGACCCGGGCCTCCTCTTGCATCGCAAGGCCATCCTCATTACGGGGCACGACGAATACTGGTCGCTGGCGATGCGCAATGCCATGGATGCCGCCGTCGCCCACGGGGTGAGCCTGGGAAACCTCGCCGCCAACACCGGCTACTGGCAGATCCGGTTTCAGAGGATGGGCCGCAACCCTGACGGCATCGAGATTTGCTACAAGAGCTTCAAGCGTGACCCGATGCATCGCCGTGACCCTCGGCTGACCACGGTGACCTGGCGGGATCCACACGTCAACCGCCCTGAGAGTGAGCTTCTCGGCGCCATGTACGAGGACTACCTGGGCAACGGCACGCCCTTTCCGTGGAAGGTCACGGCCGCGAGGAGATGGGCGGTGTTCAAGCGCGCGGGAGTGCGACCGGGCACCATCGTCGCGAAGCTCGTGGGGCCCGAGGAGGATGCCGTGCTGCATGGCTATCCCCATCCGGCAGGCCTGCACATTCTGGCGCGATCACCGGTAACCAACAGCACAGGGGAGCGCCGAGTCTCGGAGAGCACGGAGTATCGAGCCAAGAGCGGCGCCATCGTCTTCGACGCGGGGACCATTGATTGGAGCCAGGGACTGGACGTGTTTCGACAGCCGAACTGGAGCTACGAGCCGGCGCGTAAGCAGCCGAGCGCCGTGATCGAGCGCGTCACGGCCAACCTGCTGTCCGCCTTTGAGGCGAATACGAGGTAGGAAGCCGGACCGGCATTGGGCGAAAGTGATCGTGCACCGCGCTCTTGACAAGCGCCCACTCAGCTTATCCGGCCGGTCATCTCAGATCAGGCGCCTCATGCGTCACCCGGAGCTGGCCGCTTACCGCTGCTTCCTTCCGGATCTGACGGGGTTCACGGGGCTCCGCCGCGCAGAACCCGATCAGTCAACGATGTACCGGTCGAACAGTGTTGGCCGGGCCAGGCCGCAAGCGCGGGATTACGCCCCGCTATAGCGGATTGCGGGTACAGGGCACCGCTAGCTCCCCGCCTAGCACGATCACCCTCATCTTGCCACGTGCCGGCACTTGCAAGACACCCTGTCTACGACGCGTGGCTTTACGCTGACGAGGATAATGGCGATCCGCCGCACGTAGCAGGTCAGGAGGCTCGGCAGCCCCCACTACGGTTCGATGGCCTGCTCGCGTTTAGCTCCTTGGATCGCGACAACTGGCCGGTGGCTCATATACGCGGGCGTCCCAGGACACCCGTCGACGTCAAGGATGGAGTGGCGGAGTCCCAGGCTTTCGTCAGCCCAAGCGGCGGCGCAGTAGACAGAACTCGTTGCCCTCCGGGTCGGCGAGCACCACCCAGGAAACCTCCTTCTGGCCGACGTCCACGTCGTGCGCGCCCAGGCTCAGGAGCCGCTGCAGCTCTTCGGCCTGCTCGCAACCCGTAGGGCTCACGTCAATGTGCAGGCGATTCTTGGCCTGCTTTGGCTCGGGAACGGAAACGAATACCAATATCGGCGCCGGAGCGTCCTCAGTGCCCGTGGAGGAGACGTAGAAGTATCCGTCCGGATCGGGCACCAGCGGCCAGCCCAATACCTCCGACCAGAAGCGACCCACGCGTTCCGGATCGGCGCAATCGACTACAATCTCACGCAATACACTACCCAAATTCTGAACCCCTGACGCTGTCCCTATCGATAAGGAAGGCCGACACGACTCGGCCCCGAGAATCGAAGCCGGTCCTGATTCCAGCGGCTGATTCTAGCGCGCCGGCCGGAACCGAAAGGGCGAGAGGTCGAGGCTGGAGTCGTAACGAAGAAGAGGAGCGGGATCCTCCCCGCTCCTCTCCAACTGTCTGCGAAAGCGGTCAGCCGGTGACCGTGAAGCTACTGAAGGTCGCGGGCTGCGGTGAGCCGGCGGCGCCGGAACTGGCGAACATGCCCACATCCTGAGTAGCATATGCGCCTGACGTGGTCGCGGTACCGTCGACCTGGGTCCAGGGACCCGTCGGCGAGGTGGAGTAGTAGCCGGTATAGGTGTTGGTGCCGGAACGTCGGAGCTGGAGCCATACAGGCGTTCCCGGGGTTCCGAAAGACGTCTTTGAGGTGTCCACTGTCGAGCCGCCACTCGAGGCCCAGGCCATCACCGCCTTTCCCGCCCCGTTCACGTAGAGGACGACACCCTCAGGTCCGGTGGCACCCGTGGCGTCATTGCGCATGATCAGCCCAGCCTCGGGTCCGCGCCCGCTCGCCACGGACGTCACCTCGACCGTGGCGACAGCACTCGAGTCGGCTCCTGAAGGCTGATAGATGGCGGCGTACTGGTCGGAGCCAGGCCTGAATCCCGGCGCAGTCACGCCGGTGCCGGCGGCGTAGATCTCGAACGCCCCATTCAGCTCACCGAAGTCAGCCGCGGGGCCGGAAGTCCTGTCGGCAGTGGAGAAGCCGGAGACCGGAGACTCCAGGGTCACCGGCAGGCCCGACTGGACCGTCTCGGAAATCCCGCGCCACTGGTATCCACCCGTAGCTGTAAAGGTTGTAAATGAAATCGGCGATGTGGATGCCGGAGCCGTGACCTGGAAAGTCGCGGTTGCGCTGTCCCCCGAGGGCAGCGCCCCGTTCGCAGGCGCCACGGTCTCTCTATCGGTCCAGCCGTCGGGAAGCGTCAGTCCGACGTCGAGGTGGGTTGCCGCGGCCTGACCGTTGTTGGTCACCGTGACCTGAACCGTGGTGGTCCCACTTGCGTCGACCGGATTGGCCGAGATGCTCGGAACGACCGTGACCTGCTGCGGGCTCGAGTTCCAGTCCTTAGACGTGCTGATGCGCCACATAATCGCCTGATGCGGCTGCACCCAGGCGCCGAAGCTTCCAGCCGATTCGGTCGACGATCCGGACCAGAGATCCCTGAGCGTATACGCTGTCGCAGAGGGCAGCCCGACGGAGCCGGCGGTAGTGCTCATGAATGCCGGTGAGCCGCCCTCGTTGAAGAGGACCACCGAAACGTCTCCGTTGGCCAGTGGCTTGGCGAGGATCATGTGAGTGCCGTCGAAGGAGACGATGCTGCCCTGCCGGCCCAGCGGATCCTGGTCGACGGCGATCACGTCCTTGTTCCCAAGGATCGACAGGTCGTAGCTGTCCTGAGCGCTGCTGGCGGGTGGCAGCTCCGACTGGATTCCGAGGTTGGTGTTGTTGAGGGTATAGTTCTCGGCGCTGGTCACGTCCGCCGCCGAAGCCATGTTTGCACCCATGATCAGCGGCGCCGCCATCTCGGCGAAGAGCGAGAATTGCGCTTGATCCTCGGTGGGAGTCATGCCGCTACCCGGTGCCGCTCCGCCGGACCCGCTCGGATTTACCCCCACCTCGAGCATGTCCGGGTCGTTGTAGCCGTACATGTTGTTAGTGGCCGAGCTTGCCGACGAGGGTCCGGCGTATTGTGCGTACTGGGCCACGTCGTTGACCATGCCGACCATGCTGGAGAAGCTGTCTCCAAGGTTGAGGTCGGATTTCCAGGTATTGGCGCCGGCCTGGGCGGCTTGCCCGTTGGGCTGCGTCCAGCTCCAACCGGCGCCCCACGTTTGCGCAAGCGCTTGCGAATCATGCACGCAGAGGTTGAGGAGGATTGGGTCATTGAAAGTCTGGCTCGCATGTCCAAGTGCCTGGCTCAGAGCGCCGTACATGGTCTGCGCGATGCCCTCGTGCATCTGCTGGGATTCCGCCGTGTAGTTGTACGGCGCGGCCTCGAACTGGGGTTGACTGTCGAACGTCGGGCCGCCCGAGATGTCGTTGCTCGGCGGCTTGACATCGCCGGACCAATCCGCCTTGACGTAGTTGACACCCCAGGAGGCGAAGGTGTCGGCGTCCTCCTGATCGTAGGTCGCAAGGTCATTCTGGCCCGTCGAGGGGTCGTAGCAGCTCTCGGAGGGAGCCGCGCAGGGGCCGAAGCTGCCAGGAATCTCCTCCCCGTTCCAGTTGTTGCTGGCATCCAGCCAGAGCCCGAACTTCAAGCCCAGTGAGTGGACGTAGTTGGCGACGATCTTCAAGCCGTCGTTGGCGCAGGCTGAGCTCGGAGGAAACAGGTAGGGATTGATGAAGATTTGCCCTGCCGGGACTCCGCCAGGCGCCCCGGTACCCCGGCCGGCGTTTGGCCCCGAGGTCGAGACACCGCAGGCCGTCTCCTCAGCCGTCGTCGGCAGCTTCACCTGAGGACCACCGCCCGGATCGGGCTGTGCCGGAGTGGCAGAGCCCGACGGGTATTGCGTCGGGTCGACCCCGACTAGGTCGTTCCAACAGCCGTCGTTGATGACGTACTTGTAGCCGTCCGCTTGAAGACCCGAATCGTGGATGTACTGGGCATTTGCCTCTACATCAGTCGCGTCGTTGTTGCACGCGAAGGCGTTCCAGTCATCCCATCCCATCGGAGGGAGCTGTCCCACACCGTTGTATGTTCCCGGCACTTCCGCCCACGCGCTCGAAATATGGCTGAGCGAGACGGCGGGAACGAACGCCGTGGCAAGGAACAACGCCACTGCGATGGAGAAAAGTTTGCGCACTCTATCCTCCTAGCTTTT
The DNA here is from genome assembly GCA_035653255.1 of Chloroflexota bacterium. Taxonomy (GTDB): domain Bacteria; phylum Chloroflexota; class UBA5177; order UBA5177; family JAJPKF01; genus DASRCF01. The sequence goes on along the minus strand of DASRCF010000194.1, from coordinate 3,020 downwards.
GCACAAATTCTTGCCGCATTTGCGCCAAGATGGTTCAAATATAGACGATAGATGGAGTAGTGTCAACCGAGGCGACCATTCGCCTTATGAGGTTTGGCATGCGCAAGACATTGCATGATACGATGCAACGAAGGTTCTACGAGGCTTCGAAGCATCAGTGAACAGCCAGGATCAATCCAGCGCGATCTCAATCACCCTGCGTGAAGTCGCCGAGCGCGCCGGCGTTTCCATCTCCACTGCTTCCCGCGCCCTTTCGGGTGCGGGTCGCGTTGCGGCCGAAACCGAGTCCCGGGTCGTCGAGGCCATGCAGGAGCTGAACTACCGGCCCTGGAGCCGCTCGGCGGCGAGGTATCGCCGGAGCCGGCAGGCGACGACGGGATGCGTCGGCGTCGTGCTCCGGGTGGCCCGCTACAAGTTCTCGGACCCCTACTGGGCGCCCGTTCTGGATGGTCTAGATGCCGAGCTGACACGCCAGGGGTTTGAGCTGGGCTTCGTGGTGGCACTCGACGAGCTGGACAACAATCACCGTGCAGGACTCCTAGCCCGGAGAGAGTACGACGGCCTTATTCTGCTGGGAGACTTCGCCGAGAGACCGGAGGTGGTCGAGGCGGGCAGGACCGTCGTGGTCGAGGGAGAGGACGTGCTGCGATGGCAGGGCACTCTCGACGTCGACTTTGTGACCGCGGAGAAGCGACGTTCAATCTATAGCGTCGTGGAGCATCTGGCGGCCCTTGGTCGGAGTCGTATCGGTTTCGTCGGCCCTCTCGCGTCCCGAGACGAGCGGGCCGAGGCCTTCCCCACCGGCCTTGGTCGGTGCGATCTGGCCTTCGATCCTGGTCGATGCGTCGAAAGCTCATGGACGGTAGGTGACGGCTATGAGGCTGCCAATGCCCTCTTCGATCGAGGTACGGACGTCGATGCCCTGGTTTGCGCCTCCGACGAGCTGGCCTTAGGGACCATGCGGGCGGCTCGCGAGGCTGGCCGCAGCCTCCCCGACGACCTAGCCGTAACGGGCTTCGACGACGTGCCCTTCGCGGCCAGCCTGCACCCGGCCTTGACGACGATCAGACTGTCGCGTGAAGCCGTGGGGACGGTAGCCGCGCGACGCGTGATCGAGCGCATCACCGATCCTGGGTGCCCGAGAACGATCCAGATCGTCCCCACCAAGCTCATCGTTCGGGCGTCGTGTGCGGAGCCGCAACCATCAGCCGGTGACGGCGCCGGCACTTCATGACACCGGGCTGTAACTGATTTACACTGGCGATCCATCGGCTTAGACATCAAAATCCGGAGCATACGAAGGAGGTACGTTCGTGATTTCGAATCGGTGGTTCTCTCTAATGAGCCGTCTCTTTGCCGCGGTCGTGGTCTCGGCCATGGTCGTGATGGGAGGTGTGCACGCCAATGCGGCTCGACCTGCCAGCTCCTCATCGAACACCCTGACCATTGGTTGGAATGAAGACTCCAGCACCATGGATCCCACAGGAGTGATCTCGAACTACAACATCTACGTGTATGTCAACATCTACGATCAGCTGTTGAGGGTCAACAACAATGGCCGCACCCTCGATAAGGACCTCGCCACCAGCTGGAAGATCACCAACGGGGGCAAGACCTATACGTTTCACCTCCGTAAGAACGTCAAATTTTCCAACGGGCAGAAGCTCAAGGCCTCCGATGTGGTCTTCTGCCTGAAGCGCGCAGCTCTGCCTAGCTCGAACTTCAGCTTTCTGCTGCCGAAATTCAAGACCATAACCGCCCCCAACAACTCCACCGTGGTGCTCACGCTGACCCAGCCGTGGGCGCCGCTGCTTTCCGACCTGGCACTCTACGCCACGGCCATTTACCCTGAGTCCTACTTCAAGAAGGTGGGCGCCAAGGGCCTCGCCAACAAGCCCATCGGCACCGGTCCCTATGAACTGAAGACCTGGAAGAAGGGCCAATATCTGCTGCTCACCAAGAACCCTCACTACTGGGCCTCCAAGAAGTTCCCCATGAAACAGATCGAGTTTGAGGTTATCCCCAACGATCAGACACGCCTCCTCAAGGTGGAGTCAGGCCAGCTCGACGTGGACAACGTACTTCCCACGACGCTCATTCCGCAGGCACAGAGCAGCTCGGGCGTTAAGGTGCAGATCAACAAGTCGACGGACGTCATCTACGTGACTCTCAACGACAAGCTTTCCCAGTTCGCGGACGCCAAAGTTCGCCAGGCCATCAACCATGCCATCGACCGCAAGGCGCTGGTCAAGGCGGTGCTGAGAGGATACGGAACGCCCGCGAACTCCTTCATCCCGAAGGGAGCGCTGTACTGGGAGCCGACCTCAAAGCTGCCTGTCCCGTCGCACAATCTGAAGCTGGCGAAGAAGCTGCTCAAGCAGTCAAAGCACAAGAAGGGCTTCAGCATGACCTTCGAGGTGTCGGCCGGCGACCAGGAATACACTGAGATCGCCACCATCCTTCAGAGCGAGCTGAAGCCTCTGGGCATCAAGCTCCAGCTCAAGAACGTCGACCCCACCACGCTGCAAACCGAGCAGCAGGCGGACCACTTCCACATGCTGGCCACCAACTGGACCAATGACATTCCCGACCCGGACGAGCTGACCTCGTTCGCGGTTGACAGCTCACTGTCCAGCCACACCTTCTTCACGTGGTACAGCGACAAGAAGCTTAACCAGCTCAGTGAGCAGGGCGAGCGTACGACCAGCGCCTCGAAGCGGCAGAAGATCTACTATCAGATTCAGAGCCGCTGGGCACAGGACACGCCCTACTACGCGCTGTACTACGAGCCCTTTATCAATGCGGTCAGCAGCAGGGTCAAGGGCTTCGCCGAGAACCCGCTGGGGTACTTCGTGCTCCAAGGAGTCAAGAAGAGCTGACGGATCGCCGAGAGCAACCGCAGGCAGGCCCGGGGAGGAATATCCCCGGGCCGCCCTCACTTCATATCCGGCCGTGACTCAATCCTCACTGCACGACTCACTGCTGGGTGTTCCTCGGTCTACGCCCGCGTCAGCCGATAT
>DASRCF010000193.1:0-2736 GCA_035653255.1 Chloroflexota bacterium | reverse complement strand
AGTTGCGAAGTTGCCTGCCCAGCCGACATTGGACATGGACCTCTAGCTCCGTCACTCCTTCACCGGTAGTCAGATCGAAGCTCTGATCGGGAACCTGCCCCTTCATACCACACCTCGGAAGCTACTCTCGGTCCCTACTCACGCCCTTACCTCTCCCCCGACGCCGCCGCCTCCGCCATGGTCGGGATAGCTTCTTCGCCAGGCGACAGCTGGCGCTGCGGAATCTTCACCGTCAGCACGGGACAGGGAGCCTTGCGCACGACTTGCTCGGCCACACTGCCCATCAGTAGCCGCCCCAGTCCGGTCCGCCCATGGGTCCCCATGACGATCAGGTTACACTTGGCTTCTCCAGCCAGCCGCAGGATCTCCCTAGCCGCGTCCCCCTCGATCAGGCGGTGTTCGATAGGGATCTTCGGGTCCTGGATAACGACTTGCTGGAGCCGCTCCCGCAACCGTTCCTTGTAGTCTTTGGGTTCCGGCGGAAGTACCCCTTCGCCGTAGACAACTACCGGTGGCGCCGCGACGTGCAGCACGATGAGCCGGGCGTCGTAGTCCCGGGCCAGGTCGCAGGCCAACTGGAAAGCGTAACCCGAATATTCCGAGAAGTCGGTCGGGTGAAGAATAGTCCGGATAGGCAGCATGGCATGCTCCTATGGTTGAGTGTCAGGCCGGGCCCCTCCTGGTCATGGCAAGTACTCCAGGGCCCTGCGGGATGAGTCTCGCCGGAAGCACCCACGCGGGGCACTCTTCCACATCTCGCCACCTCTCTGCCGGTTTGGTGGCGCTTGAGTTAAAGCAACGCTCATGCCGGAAAAATGAGGTGGACATGAAGGAGTGGAAAATCTCAGAAAACGCGGAGATTCCATAGTGCTCGACTGTTTCCAACTTCTCTTGGGTTAGAGAAAGGCCGATCAGTGGCTACCGTGCAAGGATGGGACGATGTGCGAATCAGCACATTGCGCGCGTTCCGGTACACGAACCATGAAGCAGATGGGCGAGTACGTATGCCATGTTCTTCTTCTTTCACCTCAGCACCGCACGTCTGCACGCTTTGGGAGTGCGGTCTGCTGGAGCCAGCCGACGGCAGTCAATCACGATGCGCCGGGAAAGCTGCTATTCCACAAAGTGGAACCGTTCAAAGCAGACCTGGCGGGCCACCGTGCCGTCCTCGAAATACAGGTCGGCCACCTCTACCGGCCCGCTGACCGTTTCCACGATGTAGGGGCAGAGGCCGACAAAGACTCGTGTTCCCTTCCGGACACGCACTCGCTCCAGGCTCTGCCGGGGCGAAACTTCCAGGTCCGCAATAAAATCGGCGATAAACTCGATGAGGTGGTACATAGCGTCTTCTCCTTTGCCTGTGAGGAAAGCGAATCTCGCGCCCAAAACAAAACCTCAATGCCGTGACCAGGCCCTTTTCGGTTCCGGGAAGTATGAATCCCTGGCAGACCCTCGCTCAGACGCTTTCTCCTCCCGGGCGGCGTCGAGCGAGCAGCTTGCGGAACTGGGCCAGCGTCCGCGTGTTGACCACGTCCCTGGCCTCTAGCCCGGCCCGCCGGGCCTGGTAGACGCCGAACTCCATGAAGGCCAGCTCCTCGACTGCGTGGGCGTCGGTACCGAGCACAATCGGGATGCTGTAGTTCTTGGCCGCGGCCAGCGCCGTGTCGTCGAGGTCAAGCCGGCTCGGCTGACAGTTCAGCTCCATCAGACAGCCGTAGTCGGCAGCGGCTTTGAGCACCGTGTTCAGATCTACGTCATAGCCCGCGCGTTTACCGATCAGCCGACCGGTGGGGTGGCCGATGGCGTGGACGTACGGATTGCGGATGGCGTTCAGGAGGCGTCGAGTGATCTGCTGGCGCGGCTGGTTTTGACCGTAGTGGATCGAGGCAACTACCCAATCCGCCTCGGCCAACACGTCGTCGGGCAGGTCGAGGGTTCCGTCTTCCAGGATATCCAGTTCCACGCCCCTGAGTACCGTGATGCCTCTCACCTTGCCTGTCAGCTCGCTAATCACCTTCCAGTGCTGCCGCAGCCGGCCGGCGTCGAGCCCCTTGGCAACGGTCACGCGCTTGGAGTGATCGGTGATCGCGATGTACGCATAACCGCGTTTTCGGGCCGCTTCGACCATTTCTTCCAGGGAAGCCCGCCCGTCTGTGGCCTTCGTGTGCATGTGCAGATCTCCGCGGAGGTCCTTCAGCTCCAGCAGGCACGGCAGGCGCCCCTGGAGGGCCTGCTCGATCTCGCCGCGGGCCTCGCGCAGCTCCGGCGGGATCCAGGGAAGTCCGACCGCCGTGTAGACTTCCTCCTCGGTCCGTCCGGCCACGCGCTGCTCGCCCCGGAAGACGCCGTATTCGTTGAGCTTCAGGCCGCGCTCCTGGGCCATCCGCCGCAGCAGGATGTTGTGGGCCTTGGAGCCGGTGAAATACTGCAGGGCTGCCCCGTACGACGCCTCGGGCACCACGCGCAGGTCGATCTGCAGGCCGGTCTTGAGGCGCACGGACATCTTCGTCTCGCCGCGGGCCAGCACCTCGGCGACGCCGTCGTAGGTGGCCAGCCGGTCCATCACTTTGCCCGAGTCGTCGCACGTGACCAGGATGTCCAGGTCGCCGACAGTCTCTTGACGGCGACGAAAACTGCCGGCTACACAAACCTCCTTCACCCCCTCAGCTACCCGTAGATAGTTGCTCAAGGCATCGGCATAAACCTTCGCCTCGGCGAGGTAGAATCGACGTTCAG
>DASRCF010000192.1:0-7810 GCA_035653255.1 Chloroflexota bacterium | reverse complement strand
CAGGTGACACCCAACCAGGATAAGCTGCAACTAAGCAACGATAAGAACGGCGCGGAGATGCCAAAAGCCGTCTCCGTCGTCGTCACCGTCACGAACACTTCGAAAAAGACGTTGCAGCAGGTGCAGCTGACCAAGGTGGAGGGTGTGCGAGGCGACGCCGTCGACGCGCAGATTCCCGTCATTGCGAACGGCCAGCCCACACCGAGTGCTACCATCGGCACGCTCTCTCCAGGGCAATCGGCGAAAGTAACCTACCCGTTTCAGGCTCAGGCGGATGGCACCGGGGAGATCGACGCCCTGGCGACGGCGCAGAACCCCGACTCACCAAAAGAGACGCTCAGCGGGTTTGGCTCAGGCACGGTAAAGATCTCCACGGGGATGGTTGTTTCATTGGTGTTCGATGCCAAGAGTCACATCGGTCCGGTGAAGGCAGGGCACTCGTACGTCTTCACCGGGACCGTCAAGAACCTCACGAATTCGGAGTCCCTGCTACTTGATCCCCTCAAGCCCACCATCAGTGGGAACGCGGGCGACGGGTATCCCGTCGACCTTTCGAATCCCGACAACTCAGCACCGAACGCGTTCCCATACCCATTTGGGGGCAAGTTGGACGAGAACCCTTGTGTCATGGCTCCGCCGGCATGCCCGCCACCATCAAGCCCGCGGGCGAAAGGCTCGATCTCACCGGTGTCAAGTCGCCTCCGCACTCGCGATTCCACCGTCGACTACGAGAAGCCGCTCTCCGTCACGGTGACTCCGGCGCCGGATGGGCCAACAACGGGTACGCTGACCTACGCTCCGACCGGCATCCTGAAGGCAGCCGACGGCACACTCAGCAGCCTCGAGCCAAAGGAGATAATCCTTGGGCCGTCCGGGGGCAAGATCACCGTATCGGTCGACACCAGCGTGCCGCCCTTCCAACCGACTGATCTAACGACGAAAGTCGGAATCTACACGACCGGGTTCTTCCAAGGCCTTCAGTCTTGGACGGCAAACATGATGCAGGGAGTCGCTGCACTCCCTCAAACGGCAGAGCTGCTGGCCAAGGCGCCGATCGGGCTGCTGCAGGTCATTGCCTTTTATGTCTACACGCTGCAGTACATGTCGCCGCAGGAGCGGTCGCAGTACTACGAAAAGGTGGCCGTCCAGATGGCGAACCAAGAGGACGCGGTCGCCAGCGCAGTTTACAGCAGTCTATCCAATTGGGCGCAGCAGCTAGGGACAGCCTGGGGATCCGGGGATAGTGCCACCGTGTACAGCATGGTTGGCCAGCTTAGCGGCAACGTGGCGCCAGAGGCACTGATGTGGTATCTGAACCAACCGGGGGAAGCCGCACAGGGAGCAAAGAGCGTGGCCGAGGAAACGGTCTCGTTGGAGGAGTCCAAACAGGCGTCGACTCTGAGCAAGCGCATAAGCCAGGACTTCAAGGATCTCGAGGCGGCCGACAACCTGCTGAAGATCGACGCGGAGAGCGGCCAGACCTACCTGGCGAAGTATTACGGCGTGTCCAATGAGGAGGCCGACGCCGCGCTGCAAATTGCCAAGGACATGAACGTCCAGATCGCCTTCCGTCGCCGCAACCCGCTCTCGATCGACTTCGTCAATCTCGTCAAAGCTGTGGTAAAGCCCGAGAACTTTAAGCTCAAAACGGTCAACAAGCTGGACCAGTTCTTGGGGTACAGGAAGGCCGATGAAGGACTCCTCATCTTGAAGCAGCCCATCAGCAAGGCAGACCTCTTCAAGAACCTGCGTGGGCAGCCCGAAGAGATCATCCAGGCGGCATATCAGCGCTGGCAGTCTCGCGTCGCCGAGTGGGACAAGTACGCCGAGGAATACCAGCAATGGGGTGAGCGGGGCTGGATTTCCGTGGGCAAGGACCGGGAGATCAACGGCATCTCCTCACCCACAAAGGCGGGCGCCCGGAAATTCAAGCTGCAGCGGCTAAAGTCGGCTGACGGGACGGAGATGTGGGAGTTACAGATGGGAGATGCCGGCGGACACGCCGGGGTGCTGCGACCCATCACCGGGGATATCGACACCGTGGCTATAACCAAGCTGGACGGCACCGCACTCAGCGGAGCCGAGCGCCTCAAGATCTACAACGCGCTCGAGGACAGCCCCTTTGACATGCAGCACGGCGACACGCTGAACTGGATTCTCCACGACGAGATGCGCAATGACCTGCTGTCGGCTCACTACCCCGGCGGTGAACCACTGGCCGTCGTGACGCCAAACGGAGTCCGGGCCGGATACATCAATCCGAATCTCACGACCTTCGGGAAGTCCACAGGGACGCCACGGATTTGGGTAGACGGGGGCATCGTCACGCCACGTGGTCCGGCGCTCGGCCCACCTCCCAGCAGCGTCTCCGGCGGCGTTTGGTAACGCCTACGCTGATCTCTTCGACCGACTGAACGAGAGCGGGCCAGGCGCGCTCCATTTCGATGATCACAGCAGCCCGTAGCGGTCGCTGCCGACGGGCTCGGTGATGCCTCCTCTCCCCAGGGAGATCGAAAAAGAACATCGTCGCGTATATTCCGGACCGGCGGCGGCACTGAGATGGCCGGTCGAGCTCCAGCGGCGGCACCTGGCGCGGCGCGGCCTGTTTCGGCAGCAGGCCCGGACAGAGACCAAACCGGTAATCCTCAGCAACGGGTAGACGAGTACGTGGAGTCTTTTCCCGCTCGGGCTTCGCTCTCGTGGGCACGCATGGAGCCCGATGCCGCAGCAGCCTTCGACGCCGATCCGCGTCGGCTAATCTTGGAACGAGTGGGCGACGTGGTGGAGCAAGCGGTGCGAGCCGGCATAGCTGGGGAAACCCTCTACGCCCGAGCGGGAAGCAGTAAGTAGGGTGACCGCGAGGCATCTCTCTTCGGTCTTGGGATGCGGCCGCCTCGGCCCTCGGTCGCAAGGCGAAATTCCCCCTGTATCATCCATTTGTGTCCAGACTCCTAGAGGAGAGCCTTTTGATGCCAGCGCCCGGAGTCGCCCGGCGACGTCCCCGTTCCTCTCTCCCCGTCGGCACCCCGCCTTTCTGGTCGAAGGTGGCAGAGCCATGACCAGCCGGACGTGGGAGAAGCTGGTGCGCGACCGGATACCGGAAATTCTGGCGGGCCAGGGGATCGAGAGCACCGTTCGCACGCTCGGTGAAGCCGAGTACCTCACTGCCCTCAAGGAGAAGCTTTTGGAGGAAGCGGCCGAGGCCCAGCGGGAGCAAGACCCACGCGATATCGCACTCGAGCTGACCGACGTTGTCGAGGTCGCGTATGCGCTCGCTGCCACCATCGGAATATCCCGTGATCGGCTCGAAGTGCTGCGCCAAGAACGGGCGACAGAGCGAGGCGGATTCGAGGCACGCGTCTTTCTTGAGTACACCGACAATTGAGGCGGCAATTGCGCTTGAAAAGCAGCCACGGCCCGCCTATGGCCCGACGTGAGCGCAAGAAGTGGCGCCAGAGGCCTGCGCAATCCCGCCTTTCACAACCTGTGCGCAGACCAACCCATCCCCCCACAGGGCGGAGGATGGCGTGTTGATTGCAACCATGAATTTCGCTGTAGTGCCTCACTACTCCTGAAGGAGCCGACCTTCCATGCCATCCGACTGTGTCTTCTGCGATGTTGTCCAATCACCGAATTCGTCGTCCGATCTCATCGTGTACCAGGACGATCTCGTTCTGGCCGCGCACGTGCTGGATCACGAGGGCGCGACCTACCTCGGCCAACTGCTGCTACAGACGAAGCGGCATGTCCCTGGATATGCTGAACTGACCGATGGCGAGGCAGTCGCCGCGGGTCTGGCGCTCACTCGCGTCGCCCGGGCACTCAAAGCGTGTACCGCGGCCGAGAAAATCTACGCGTTCACCTTTGCGGAGGTGGTCCCGCACCTTCATACCTACGTGACGAGCCGCTATCGTGGCACACCGGTCGAGTACTGGCGCATGAATGTTCAGCAGTGGCCGGACGCGCCTCGGGGCGACCGCCAGGCAGTGGGCGCCCTCTGCGAGCGCCTCCGAACTGCCTTGGGGTCCGTGCCCGCGGCTCGCGCGAACGACTCCCCGTGAGTTTCTAGGGGTCTAGATACGTGTTTTCGCTCTGGTCCGGAACCGAAGTTGTGCCGCGCACCTCCCATTTGCCCGTTCGACTGACCTAATTTGCAGCCTCCAACCGCCCGTCGTCCACAGACCCTCAGATTGGTGGGCGCCGAGAAGTAAGCATGTGCACGGCGACGCGAAGAATGAGCAGCATGGTGACGGCCAGGGCAATGATGGCCAGGATGTTGAACTTCGGCGCCAGGAACGCGGCTGAGATGAGGAACGCCGTGGCAAGAAGTCCATACAGAAGAGCCCGAACCATCCGCTCCACCCGCACCAAGCCGCGTGACACGTTGTCCAGATCGCGGCGTACCCACTCGCCGTCTCCGATTCCTTGGAGCGCGTTATGAGCCAGACCCGGGATCGCGGCCGTGGTCAATATGATTCTCTTGGCCTCATCCGCAAGCCTGTCCAGCGTGAGCGGCGCCCCGCCTTCACGGATGAGATGGCGCGCGTACGGCTCCGCCACGGTGACGAACTGGAAGTCGGGATCGAGACCAGTACATAGGCCCAGCAGCGTCCCCAGGGCTCGGCTGAGGAAGGCGAAGCTGGTGGGGATCTGGAAGGCTTCGGTCAGGAACACCTCCCGCGTCTGCTCCAGCACCAGCCGGGGGTCGACGTCGCGCAGCTCGGCAAACGACATCTCGTAGAAGGTGTCCACCACCCAGGCCACTGTCCGCCGTACGAGAGCCAGGTCGGCCGAGGCGCGCACGAAGTTTAGCCGTACCAGCGCCCGCACGACTGCATCGAAGTCGCGGCGAACGATCCCCAGGAATACCGCCCGAATGCTCTCTCGCATCTTGGGCGTGATTCGTCCCACCATTCCGAAGTCGACTAGCACCAGCACCGGGCCGGGTGCAGCGAAGACGTTTCCTGGATGCGGATCCGCGTGGAAGAACCCATCCACCAGGATCTGCTGCAGGTAGCACTGAAGAAGGATCTCGGCCAGGTCCGAGCGGCTTATGCCGGCTTCCTCGATGCGCTCGTACTCCGTGATCTTGATACCCGGCATATACTCCAGCGTCAATACGTCAGGTCTGACGTGGGACCAGTAGATCCTGGGGATCCGCACTCGCTCATTCCCGAAGAAGTCGACGGCTATGCGCTCAGCGTTGTGAGCCTCCGCAATGTAGTCCAGCTCCTCGCGTACGGTGTCCGTGAACTCACGCAGAATGCCCGGAAGATCGACGCGCCTTCTGACGGCATTCCACCGATGGAGCTGATTGACGACGAAGCGGAGGCTGCGAAGGTCTGCCTCGACGATTTCGGAGATCTGCGGCCGCTTGACTTTGACCACCACCGCTTCTCCCCCCCACAAGTTGGCGCGATACGCCTGTCCCAAAGAGGCGGCGGCGATCACGTGGGGGTCAAACCGAGCGAAGACGGCATTGAGGGGGGCGCCGAAATTTTCCTCTACCACCGCTTGGATCTGGTCAAACGGCACCGCCGGCACCTCATCCTGGAGCATCGCCAACTCCTCGATGAACTCGGGTGGCAAAAGGTCAACGCGGGTGCTGAGGAATTGACCGACCTTGATGATGACGCCGCCCATGTCGAGCGCGGTTCGTCTGATCCATCGTGCTCGCCGCCGGTTGGCCTGCGCGTCCTCGACGAAGTCGTACGAGCCTACCGTGATCCGAGCACGGGAATAGGAGTAGAGGAAGCTGACGACGAGCCGCATGAACAGCCATACGATGCGGACGAAGCGGCGCCGGCCACTGACTCGAGGCCTCTGCCTTGTCGCTCTGCTCATGGAGCGCACCGGCGATCCGAGCCCCGCGGGCGGGAATGCTCATGTTGGGCTCTGACACTAATCTGGAAGAACGATCTGTGGTACGGCAACATGAGGCTCCTCCTCGACTCGGAAGTAGTGCTTGCCTGCCTCGGTATCATGTGGTGGAAGCGCGCGTGGTCAACCCGAACAGACGAATCAGGACCGAGGGTGTCGAGGAGACTCTTGCGCTTGGACAGGATATCGGCAGCTCTGCAACCCCCCGTTCGATTGTCGTCATAAACGGGGACCTGGGAGCCGGCAAGACGGTGCTGGCCCACGGCATCGCTCGTGGACTGGGTGTCGCCACGTGGCGTGGCAGCCCTACGTTTGCCATCGTCCATGAGTATCGGGGGCGGCTGCCGCTTTTTCACCTGGACGCCTACCGGCTTGAGCCAGGCGAGGTCGAGGAGTTGGACTTGGACCGGATGCTCGACGCGCAGGGCGTCGTTGCCGTGGAATGGGGAGACAAGGTGCTGCCGGCGCTTGCCGCCCGCTCTCCATCCCGCTTGGTACGCATCGGCATCGTCGACGAAGGCGACGACCTGCGCAGCATTGAGATCGCAGAATGAAGGTCCTCGCCCTCGAGTCATCCACGGTCTACGCTTCGGTGGCGATCACCGACGACGAGCCCCTCTTCGTCCAATCCTGGTTGGCCGGGCGCGACCATTCGAGAACGCTGGCGCCCTCAGTTCAGCATGCGCTGGCGGCGTGTGCGATGGAGCCACGGGACCTTGACGGCATCGCCGTGTCTGTTGGACCTGGTTCATATACCGGAATCCGCGTCGGCATGTCCCTGGCGAAAGGTATGGCGCTGCCACTCGGGCTCCCGCTGGCAGGTGTCAGTACGCTCTACGTGCTTGCCCTCGCATGCGGTTCCTCGAGCGGACCCATCTGCCCGGTGGTTCCTGCAGGTGCGGGCCACGTCGCTATCGCCGTCTACGCGGGACCCTGGCCCTTACAGGAAGACATGCCCGCGCGTTCCGTCTCCTTTGCCGAGGCGGCGTCGCTCATCCCCAATGGGGCACTGCTATGTGGTCCCGGAGCGGCTGACATTCCAATCCCGGCGCATGCCTCCTACGCGCCAGCGAGCCTCAATATCCCTTCGGCGGCTTTCGTTGCAACCGCCGCTGAGCCGGTCCTCCGCTCCGATTCTGAGGCCACTGACCTGTTTTCAGTAACACCCAACTACCTTCGACCGTCGTCTGCCGAAGAGCGGCTGGTCGGGACAGGGGTGACGAGCTGAGATACGTGGTCGACGCCATGCGACAGGAGGATGTGGCCGACGTGGTTCAGGTCGACCGCGAGAGCGCCGCACTGCCATGGCCCGCCAGTGCGTACAGACGGGAGCTGAGCTCCAACAGCCATGCGCGGTACATCGTCGTTCGGGAGCTCGATGGTCCGGGCGAGGAGGAGCCCGCTGATGCACCACCCTCTCGTTCCTGGCTGCAGGTGCTGCCTTGGCGTCGCGGGGAAGAACGCAGCAAGGCTCCCTCTCGGTCTCTGGTAATCGGCTACGGCGGGATGTGGCTGGTTGGGGATGAGGCCCATATCACGATCCTGGCGGTGCGTACGGCGTACCGGGGACGTGGATTCGGAGAGCTCATCCTGGCTACGCTCATGGAGACGGCCATGGAGATGGGATCACACTGGGTCACGCTCGAGGTTCGGGCCTCGAACCACACCGCTCAGCAGCTCTACCGCAAGTATGCCTTCCATGATGCCGGCAGGCGGCGGCGCTACTACAGCGACAACAACGAAGATGCCTTGATCATGACGACCGACGACATGACCCAGGCACGGTTCCTAGCGCGATTTGGAGAGTTGAGGGAGAAGCTGACACAGCGGCTCGCGGCCAATGAAGCTGCTCTTGACCATGCTCCCGCAGTGGTGGGCGCGAGTCCCGGTGAGTGAGCCGGCGCCCATCACGCCGGACACACAACCAACC
>DASRCF010000191.1:0-5453 GCA_035653255.1 Chloroflexota bacterium | reverse complement strand
CTCCGGCTCCTGCTCACCGGCGTTCGGACCCAATGATCGCTCGTTCGCCGGAGCCGCCAACCGTTGCTGCTCTTTGGATGCCGCGCCGGCACCGGATTTTGTCGGAAGCGGTTCTTCGGCGAAACCGGGACCCTCGGCGGGAGGGCCGGAACCGGGTTCGAGCCGGCTGGATGTGGCGGGACCGGAGGAGGCATCCGGGGCGTTCCCACCAAGCCTGCCCGAAGGTGCCACCTGCCCTATACTGACCGGCGCGTGGGTATCGGGCAGGTCGGATGTGGACGCGCCGGATGGGACACCAGGTCCAGGCTGGCCGGGTGGGTTTGGCGGTGCCGGAGACCTGGGAGTCATTGCGTCCGGTTCAGGGTGAGGCTCCGCGGCTGAGGGCGACTCGGCAATGGGACGCAGGACGTGCTCTTCGAACCAGGCGTCGAAATCCTCGATGCCTCGGCTTCGTCTGGGCTCGGCCGTGACCGACTCGTCGCGCGGTGGCCCGCTATCTGACCGGGGCTCGTTAGATGGCCCGTTGGCCGTGCCGGCCGCATCGGACGTTTGCGAGGTGCCGGCGGGGGCAGAGAGATTCTCGGCGCTGGAAGGGCTGGTTTCTGACATGGGTCTTCCCGCCGCGTCTCCTGTGAACGACTCTTCCTGGGGACCGCCGGCCTCAGGTCCCGCGGATTCTTGGGGTCCCGGGGAAACGCGCCGCTCCACGGAAGCAATTGGTCTCCCGGACGTCACCGAGACCCGCTCCTCTTGAAACTGCCGGAGAGGGGCGTCCCTCGCCGCCGATTGGTCTTCAAGCTTGCCGTTTGACATCGCCGCGACCGTGTCGCCGAGGGGGATCCGCTGTCCCTCGATCGAAGGACATTCGATGCCTGGTCGCGGCCTGTGGAACGCATCTCGGGGCAGCATGCCCATGGCCATGCGCTCGATCTCCCTGCCGGTCGGATCAACGGCCCTCGCGCGCTCGATGTGGACCCCGTAAGCCTCGTCACGCCCACACTCGAGTGCTGACCAGGCGGCGATTACGTTGATGAGCGGGCTTCCCGGAAAGACTTCGAGCGTGATCCCGATCATGGTAAGCAGTTGCGGCTTCAGACGGGCGAGCCACAACGCACGAGTAAAGACCAAATAGAGGTCGTGCCGGTCAGGCACCTCACGGATCAGCCGGCTGAGAGTCTGAATAGACTGCATGTACAGCCGGCTGCGCTCGGTGAGGATACCGAGCCTCGCCCGAGTGATGGGGCCACCCAACGGTGGGGGCGTCCCCCCGGCAGCAGAGGCGTGGTCGGATGCCAGGACTCGGTACCGTCTTGACTCATCCCCCCGCCCCAGGAGGGCGCTCAAGCGCTCCAGCTCGACATAGGTTCGGGCGTCCAGTGGGTCGAGCCGCACTATCTGCTGATACTCCTCAGCCGCCTGTTCGTATCGCGAAAGCCCGGCCAGCGCTGCGGCCTTGAAGCGTCTTGCTTCGAGGCACTGTGGGTACGCTCTCAGGATGTCGCCGGCTATTGCGAGGGCCGGCTCAGGCCGGTCGGAGGCAAGCTCTTCTTCGGCCCGGCTAAAAGCCTTCTCAAGTGGGATCACCCGGTCTGACGTCCCTTACGACTCTTCGGCTTCCTCACCCTGCTTTCCCAGGGCCACGATGTCGCCGGACTGGAAGAGAATCCTCTCAAGTGCCGCTCGCCACTTAGGTGTTCGGCGCAGCAGGTACTCCAAGTCCATGCCGAAGTGCTTGAACTCCTCCTGTTGTGAGGCCTCCATGATCGCCCGGGCCTCGGGGTCCTTCTCCACGGATATTCGCTGCTCGTACCAGTTGATCGCCTCGGCTTCCTCCGTCAACGATACGATTATCCGCGCGAAGGTGCGCGTCTCGGCACTCAACTCGTTGGCCGGCTCGTGGTATTGCTCAAACCCCATTTCGTGCCTCCTTCTGCGTCTACTCGTTCATTCTGAACGATGGGTTCAAGCCCCAACCGATCAGGGACGCACTAGGGCTGAAATTCATTCTGCGACCGCCGCCGAGGGCTCCGGTCGCCGACGGTCCCGGCGCGCCCCCTCGGAGTGAACTACGCCGACCATCTGAGCCGCCTCCGGCCCGTGACATAATCTTGAGACATCTGAACCGCGACCATTTGAGGGGCGAAGATTCCATCAGGGTGGATGAACAAGTGAGCTCAGCCGAGGAGACGCTGACCACGCAAGGTAGCGAGGTCAAGTATCAGGAGAATGGCGCGGAGGAGGTGCTGCAGCCCCGGCGACTGCTCTCGGTTCCGACGCGCCGGAATCCGGCCCTCTCGGAGCTGCTCGATCGCATTCACGCCGATACGCGGCTGCATCAACTCTGGCGGTGTGCCAACATCAACGCCGTCGACCGCTCCGGTATGAGTGATCACGGGCCGGTTCACATCCGTATCGTGTCGAACATCGCCCTGAAGCTGGCCCGCCTGCTACACAGTGCCGGCCTCACCTTCGACGTGGTCAAGAACTACGGTCTTACCTACGAAGACGCGGAGGTCATCATCCTTCTCGGTGTGGCCCTCCATGACATCGGCATGTCCGTCCACCGGCATGAACATGAGTTGTACAGCTTCGTGCTGGGGGCCCCGATAGCGCGCCAGCTGCTGGATGGCCTGTACGAAGAGCCTCAGCTCACCATGGTCGTCAGTGAGACGCTCCACGCGGTGGTCTCCCATCGCTCCGACGAGACCACCTACACGCTCGAGGCAGGGGTGGTCAAGGTGGCGGATGCTCTCGACATGACCCAGGGCCGTTCGCGTATTCCCTTCGAGCAGGGAGCGGTAAACATCCACTCGCTGTCGGCAGCGGCGATAGAACGGGTGAAGATCGGACCCGGCCGCCGACGCCCGATCTGCGTCGAAGTTCTGATGAACAACTCCGCCGGCCTGTATCAGCTCGACGAGTTGTTAAAACCGAAGATCAACAGCTCCAGCCTGGCTCCCCATGTCGAGGTGGAGGCCCGCATCGAGAGCGAGACGGAGAAGCGGCTGCTGCCCGTCTATAACCTTTGAGGAAGTTTCGAGTTTCGAGTTTCGAGTTTAGAAGTTCGAGCTTAGGGCTGGGGCTCGGGGCCGTCATAGGTCAAGCACAGTCTCACGCGCTCGAAGTGGCGGTTAGCGTTTGGTGAGGAGGAACGGCCGCTCCTGACCGTGGTGAGCGCCGTAACCGACGATCTGGCCCTTGGAGTTGACGGCCGTGGCGACCGTGAGGTCCCAGCCCGAGCGCCCCGGCAGCATGGAATCGAGCGCCCGGATTGAGCCGCTATGCCACAGAAACGCGCGCCTGGTCTTGGGAGTGAGACAGGTGCCGACGACCCAGCCCGAGCCATTGACCCCGTAGGCAAGACTGTCGGCGAATCCCGGTAGACTCCCCAGATCTTCGGACTTCTTGACCGCCCAGTGTCCCGTAGTCCGCCGAAGCTTCCACAGCACGGCCCGCATATGGCCTCGGATCCTGGCAGTGCCGGCAACGTAGATCGTGCCGGACGAGCTCCGCGCGATGGCGTAGGCGTCGGAATCGCCATCAAAGCTAGGAAGATAGACAGCCTTCGATCCGGCGGGCCAGACGATGGCCCGGCTGCTGCCACTCACCACGTAGCCGGCGATGTCGCCGCTGGCGCTGATCGCGTCCGCCTGGCCCTTGGAGCCGCCTTTCAGCGCCCGGCCCTTGGTTGAGGAGCCGATCTTCCATTGCAAAGCTCCGGAGCCCTGGGTCCAGCCCGCAACCACTCGGCCGCCGTTCAGCCCCAAGGCCTCTCCCGGCACGTGGGCTCCCGCCGGCGCAGCCAGCTTGGTCCAGGTCACTCTCGAACCGTGAACGTGCGCCAGCGCCGGATAGACCGTCTGCCTGTCGGCCGGCTTGGCGAAGGCAGCAATCCATCCCGACGAGCTTATCCCTCGGCCGAAGCTGTCGCTCTCGTTCGGGGGCGCGCCCAGGTCGCGGAGCTTGCCGCGGGCAAAGAGAAACGCGTGCGTCGCAAGGGTTTGGTGGCCCTTCCTGCCCGTCACAACCTGGCTCTGGCCGGTCACCTCACCGTGATCGTCGAGACCGTACGCCTCGGCGTCGATTCCGCGATTGAGAACACCGAGATCTTGGACCGAGAAGACCAGTGGGTGGGCGGTCCGGCCGGAGGCCGCCCCAAGTGCGATACCTGTGGGCATGCCGGAAATGAGAGAAGATGCGACGAGGGCGGCAATAATGGCCATGGCGAGCCTGAGCGTGGTCACGAAATTTGCTCCCGAGAACTCGAACTGTGGGTCTATGATAACGAACCGACGGGAAAGGACAAGACCATAGGGGCGGCCGAGTCTTCAGGGCGCTCTCAGCTGCTGAGCCTCTTGCGCCGATCGGCCGTCCTCCGGGGCGACTTCGTGCTGGCTTCGGGTGCGAGATCCCCCTACTACGTCGACGCCAGACGGGTGACGCTCTCGAGTCAGGGCAGCAGGCTCGTGGGAGAGCTGATAGTCGACGCGCTGCAGGATCACCTACCCGACGCCGTGGGAGGCCTCTCGCTGGGAGCTGATCCGCTGGTGACGGCGACCACCGTCGTCGGCGCACTTCAGGGACGACCGGTGGATGGGCTTCTCGTCCGAAAAGAGGCCAAGTCCCACGGCACCGGACGGAGAGTCGAAGGACCTCTTCGCCGGGGCATGACGGTGGTGGTGCTCGAGGACACGGCTACGACGGGATCGTCGGCACTGGAGGCGGCAGAGGCGCTGAGGAGAGAGGGTGCCCGTGTCGAGCGAGTACTCGCCTTGCTCGACCGCGAGCAGGGGGCCGCGAAGCTCCTGGCCGAGAATGGTCTAGGGCTCAACTCGCTCTTCACGATGGAGGAGCTGATTGAGCAGGCGGATCCCGGGCCGACGCCGGAGGCCGAGGCAGCAGAGGCTGGCCCAAAGAAGGCGATTCTTCAGTGTGACGGCTCCTCGCTCAGTAACCCTGGTCCGGCTGGACTGGGCTATGTGCTGTATGACGAGTCCGGAGAAGAGATCGAGTCGGGTTCGCGGTATCTCGGGAAGGCTACCAACAACGTGGCTGAGTATGAAGCCTTGCTAATGGGGATGACGGCCGCCAAGCGCCTTGGCGTCACCGATCTCACGGTCCGTATGGACAGCCAGCTGGTGGTCAAGCAGGCAACCGGCGCCTATCGGGTCAAGGAGCCGAGCCTGAGACCGCTCTACGAGCGGGTGCAGCGCGCCATCGCCGCGTTCGACCGTGTGCGCTTCGAGCACGTTCTGCGAGAGCGGAACTCGCGTGCAGATGCTCTGGCCTTCAAGGCTGCCCAGTCAGGGAGACGTCAGGCGTCGACCTCCCAAAAGAAGTAGGTTTCTCGAGTTTTGAGTTCCGAGTTCCGAGTTTCGGGTTGGAGCCGGTGAATTTGATGGCCTGCCCTGGAGTAGGGCGACTTCGGTGAGGCCTATTGGTCCAGCCAGCGA
>DASRCF010000190.1:0-12231 GCA_035653255.1 Chloroflexota bacterium | reverse complement strand
CATGAGGGCCATGGAAGACCAGAAGTCTATGGCTGGCGAGCCGGCACGGAACGGGCGGCGCGCCACCGATTGGGCGCGTCGAGAAAGACCCCCAGGGCCAGGATCAAGAAGAGAGCCCAGACCCCCAGCTGAAGGGCCGTGGGTGAGTCGGCATATCCCAGCAGGCCATGCAGCACGTCGCCGATGCCCCTGTCCTCGGCAATCCACCGGCCCGTATGCCAGAGCACCTGCCCGGCTCCAGGCAGCACGTGGAGGGCCTGCAAGTTCTCTACCGCGTCGGCGAGCAGTCCCGCGGCCACCAAGAGAAGCAGCACGCCGAGGACGCTGAAGAAGCGCTTGAAATTCAGGCGGATTCCGGCTCGATACATGCCGAGGCTCAGCGCGAGGGCGGCCGCCAAACCGAGTACGGCCCCGATCAGCAGATTGAGCGGCGAGGTGCTGAAGGCGATAGCCAGGGTGAAGATCGCCGTTTCAATAGCCTCGCGTCCCACGGTGACAAAGGCGACGGTTGCCAGGGCGAATCCCGAGTTCATGACCAGCGCCGAGCCCAGGTCGTGCTTGACCGTGGCGCTCAGGGTACGGCTGTTTCTCTTCATCCAGAACGTCATCGACGTCAGGATGACTACGGCCACGACAAAGGTGACCGTTTCGAACCAGGTCTGCGCCGTCGAGCCGATGAAGGTGCCCTTGACCAAGGCGTAAAGGCCGGCTCCGACGATCGCGGACAACAACAACGCCGACCCGACCCCCGCAAAGACCCATCTGAACAGGTCCTTCCTCCCGGCCGAGGCCAGGTAGGTCAGGATGATCGAGACCACCATGCTGCCCTCGATCCCCTCCCGAAGGAAGATCAGGAAACTCCCGATCATACCGGCTCAGGAGCTCCAGAATCGATGGAGACCCATATCTTGCGGGCCACCTCGAGATCCAGACGCTCGGCCTGATCCCCGTGTGAATAGCTGATTGCCCCATCGTCCAGCGCCTCGACCTGCAGCATCCGGCCTGGCGCAACCCCCTTGTGCATCAAATTGCGGAGCAGGGCGGTCTCATCCTCGACCACTTCCGAGATAGAAACCACGGAGACGGTGCTGCCGGCTCCGACATCGGCCAGCCGTATGGCGCGACGCCGCCGCAGGTACTCGATCCCGGAAGGCGCGTTGCCGGGAATCGGATTGCCGTGCGGGCAGGTCTCTGGAGCCCCCAGCAGCTTGGAGATACGGGCCTCGACCTCGGGGGATATCCAGTGTTCGAGTGCGTGGGCCTGCTCGTGCGCGTTGATGAAGTCCATCCCCAACAGGTCGAAAAGCAGACGTTCCGCCAGCCGGTGACGCCGCAGCAGGCTCTCCGTCTCACGCACCCCTTCGTCCGTCAGCGTGATTCCGGTCGACGTGGTGGAGGCCACCAGACCGTCCTTCACCAGCCGGTGCACCGTCTGGCTCACAGTCGGCCTGCTGACGGCGAATTTAGTCGCCAGATCGACGGCGCGGACGCGGTCCTGTTCCATCGACATGTTGTAGATGGTTTCGAGGTAGGCTTCGGCCACGGGAGAAGGCAGGGTCGCGGCTCCTGTTAGGTGGTATCTAACTCAAGCTACCAGATTTCGGCACTATATCCGATAGAAACGCTCGGATATGTGCATCCCCTATTCGCCGGCGGCAAAGCCGATCAACCCGCTGGCCGGATGGTGCACCTTGTCTGAGCAGGCCTGCCGGCCCGATGACCCGTTGTTTGGGCACATTTGATACTGGCGAAATCCCGTCCATTCCCGTACCATGCAGTAAGGTGTGTCTGCTCCTGCAGCCGCCGGCAAACCCAATTTCATGGAGGAGATAGATGACGGAGTCGCGCAGCGTCTTTGAGCAGATCGAGCAGGAGCAGGTCCGCTTCATCAATCTCCAGTTCACGGACATCGTGGGGATGGTGAAAAGTGTGACCATACCCACCCACCAGTTCCGCGATTCGATCGAGCACGGCACCTGGTTCGACGGCTCGTCCATCGAAGGCTTCGCCCGCATCGCCGAATCGGACATGTACCTTCAGCCCGAGCTGGACACCTTCCGTGTGATCCCGTGGGAGCGAGGCCCGGACACCACGGCCCGGGTCATCTGCCGGGTGATGATGCCTGACGGACAACCCTTCGCGGGCGATCCGCGTGAGGTCCTGCTGCGGGCCATCGAGGAGGCGCATGACCTGGGCTTTGAGTATTACATCGGGCCCGAGCTGGAGTTTTTCCTCTTCCGGCCCTCTGAGAACAACGGCCAGAAGCCGGCTCCCCACGACAGCGCCTCCTACTTCGACCTCTCCACCGACCTCGCCTCCTCTGTCCGCAAGGACATGGTCAACGCTCTGGAGGAGATGGGCATCGAGGTCGAGGCCTCGCATCACGAGGTGGCCATCGGTCAGCATGAGATCGACTTCCGCTACGGCCAGGCCGTGGTAACCGCCGACAACGCCGTTACCTTCAAGTACACACTCAAGGCCGTGGCCGAGAAACACGGACTCTTCGCCACCTTCATGCCCAAGCCGATCTACGGCGTCAACGGTTCAGGCATGCACTGCCACCAGAGCCTCTTCCATCGCGACTCCAACGAGAACGCCTTCTACGACGCCTCGGATGAATACGGACTGTCCGACGTGGCCAAGCATTTCATCGCCGGCCAGCTCGCCCACGCCCGCGGCATGACTCCCGTCCTGGCCTCCCTGGTGAACTCGTACAAGCGGCTGGTCCCCGGCTACGAAGCGCCGGTGTACATCTCCTGGGCTCGGGCCAACCGCTCGGCACTGATCCGGGTACCCAAGATCAGCCGTGGCAAGGAGCGCTCGGCACGCATCGAGCTACGCTTCCCCGATCCGGCCTCGAACCCCTATCTGGCCTTCGCCGTCATGCTCCGCGCGGGACTCGATGGCATCAAGCGCCGGCTGCCGCTGCCCCCACCGAGCGAGGAGAATCTGTACCACTTCACTCAGGAGCGGCTGCTGGAGACGGGCGTCGAGCAGCTTCCCACGTCGCTCGACGCCGCCCTCGCGTCGTTGGAGTCGGATCCGGTCATGCAGGAGGCTCTGGGCGACCCGTTGTACGACCGCTTCGTCGAAGCCAAGCGCGCCGAGTGGCAGGAGTATTCGATGCAGGTCACGCCCTGGGAGCTGGAGCGCTACCTGCCGATCTTCTAACCCTCACTCGGGGAAGCCAACCGTCGCCTACCAACCCGAAACCCGAAACTCGAAACTTAGGACAACGGCCGGGCCGCCCGCCCGCGCCGCTACCAACTCGAAACCCGAAACTCGAAACTTACGACAACGGCCGGGCCAAACTGGCCCGGCCATTGTGAAACCTGGTTCGGTTTGGCCTACTATCCGTATCCGCCGGTTATCCCCAGGTCGTTGTCGACCTTGTTGAACCCGTTGTCGATGCCCTGATTATCACGGGGCATCTTCTTACACGTGCCCAATAGCTTGATGATGTCCTTCTTGGCCCAGGTCTTCAGGAGCTTGTCGACCTTCACCAGATCCTTGTAGACCTGCTTCTTCTTCTGCTTGGTATTGAAGCGGGCCATCTGCTTCAGGATCCCCTTGACCTGACCCATGTCCGAGTGGGCGGTCTTGTCCCACTTCTGGGAGACCTCCGACTTGCAGGCCTTGTGCTTGGAAGCGAAGGAGTTGTGCTTCCCCGCGACCTGGTTGCGTAGGGAGTCGTAGACGCTCTCGGAGTTCAGGGTCAGCGTCGTGTAGCTGGGACCCTTGGCGGCGGCGATACCTCCAAAGGCGGATATGCTGACGGCGAGCGTGACGGCGATGGCGATGACGGTTGTGACGGCTTTCATGTGGTGCGTGATCCTTTGTTTTAGAACGGCCCCGTTGTTTGCGCTAAAGTATCGCTTCCGCCAGTCCCGGCGAGATCGACCGCACAGCACTGGGACAGGCGGATTCGGACCCATTATGGCCCATGGGGCTCTGACCGCGCCGGCAGCTGGCCTCGCTGGAGTACCCTTCACCTTGCAACGTTGAACGTTGAGCGCGTCGCTAGACCGTGTAGCGAGCGCCAGGCTGGGCCAGCTCGCAAGGACCACGGAACTCCGCGTGGGCATCCGCGAGAATCTCACGTGCGACCGTGGCCGGATAGTGTGTCAGGAGCAGGCGCCCGACTCCGGCGCGGCGCGCCAGCTCGCCTGCTTCCCCCCCGGTGAGGTGCCCCTGCTCGGCGGCAGGCTTGGTCTGCCGGTGCAGGCTCGCCTCAGCCAGGAGCAGCTCTGCCCCACGCACGTGCTCCACTACCTCGTCGACCAGGGACGTATCACTCGTATAGGCGATCGCGTCGCCTCCACCGCTCTCCTGAAACGTCATCGCCCAGGCCGGAAGGAAATGATGAGTCGCGGCCATGGCAATGTTCAGATTCAGCAGCTCCAGCCGTCGCTGAGGATCGAAGGTTTCCAGGTCGTAGGCGGAGGTCCAGAAGGACTCCGCCTCGCCCAGGGCTGAAGCGATTCCCGCAAGCACTTCCTCGCCTCCCGGAGGCAGCAGCAGTCGGATCCGCGGACGGTCGTGGAACGTTACGGCGTACTTCAACGGCACCAGATCGAAGAAGTGGTCTGGGTGCATGTGGGAGATGAGGATGGCGCCGATCTCTTCCACCGATATGTGCTCGAGCAGCTTCGACGCCGCGCCGTGCCCGCACTCGAGCACCAGCCGTCCGGCGTCGGTCTCCAGGAGGTAGCAGCTGGCGGACCCCCCGAGGTTAGGCTCGGCTGCAGCCGAGCCAATGATAGTCAGCCGCACGGTGCTGGAAGGATCAGATATTCGCCCCTGAATCAGACTCGCCGGCCCACCCGGGGCTCGCGACGCACTCATATCTTAGGACGAGTTTCGGGTTTGGAGTTTGGAGTTTAGAGCTGCGCGGGCCGCCGGCGCGAAAGGAGCCGGCCTCCCACCTCGAAACTCGAAACCGCACCATGTGTAAGGGCCGCCCACGCAGGAGGCAGCCCGCGTGTCCCTCCGGGCGCCCAAACGATCCCGCTGTGGTCCGCCCGGGCACACCCGTTACGTCGAACGCCTGTGGAAGTCATGGAGGCGCAGCCAGCGATGCTACAGGTGGATGCCGTCCCAAACCCGAACTCGAAACTCGAAACTCGAAACTCCTTCAGTTGGTGCGAAACTCAAGGTAGAACCTGCTGAAGGGAGGCCGTGTGGGTGTTTCGACGCTCAGGGATATCTGCTTTGACTGCTCCGATCCGGCGCGCATGGCCGCCTTCTGGGGAAGCGTTCTGGGCTACCGCGTTCACGGTCCGTCATCCGAGAATGAGGCGGCGGCAATTGTGGCG
Organism: Chloroflexota bacterium; assembly: GCA_035653255.1. GTDB lineage: Bacteria > Chloroflexota > UBA5177 > UBA5177 > JAJPKF01 > DASRCF01. Next base: position 6,916 of record DASRCF010000190.1, on the reverse strand, counting down.
CCGGCGGGCGGAATGCGGATCTGGTTCAACCCGGTTCCTGAGCCGAAGGTGGCCAAGAATCGGGTCCACATCGACATCAATATGCCCGATCAGGCCGAGATGGACCGCCTGCTGAGCCTCGGCGCAACAGCCCTCGAAGACATTCGAGACGACGACGGCACCCTCTTCTGGACCATCATGGCCGACCCCGAAGGCAATGAGTTCTGTGCCTTCCCCGCGAAGAGTTGAGAGTTTGGAGGTTGGAGTTGAGAGTCGGGAGTCAGACGTCAAACGGCTTCCCGCGCGTCCGGTCGAAGCGGGCGGAAGGAACGACGACGCGCTCCTTCGCCGGCGTGAATCTTGAAACAGCCCCGCACCTGCACACTCCCTCAACGCTCCACGGGCGACACCTGACCTGCACCCTCTAACTTTCAACTCTCGGGCCCAGCTCCAGACGTTCGACCGTCAACTTCGACTCTCAAACTCTCAACCCTCGACTCCCAACTCGCACCTCCAAACTCCAAACTCTCAACTCGCAAACTTTCGACCATGATTCAAGAAGCCATCGCCAAGCTCGCCGACGGCGGCTCGCTGACCTCCGAGGAGGCCACCACCGTGATGACCGAGATCATGGATGGCCAGGCGACGCCGGCGCAGTTTGGCGCACTGGTCACCGCCCTTCGGGTCAAAGGGGAGACGGTCGACGAGATCACAGCCTTCGCCCAGGTCATGCGCTCCAAGGCTCAGCCTCTCGATACGACAGCCGAGGTCGTCGATACCTGTGGCACGGGCGGCGACGGCAGCGGGACCTTCAATGTCTCCACCGCGGCGGCCTTCGTCGTCGCCGGAGCCGGTCAGCCCGTGGCCAAGCACGGCAACCGGGCCGCCAGCTCGAGATGCGGCAGCGCCGACGTGCTGACCGAGCTGGGCGTCAAGGTCGACCTGACTGCCGACCAGGTCGAGCAGTGCATCGAACGGGCCAACATCGCCTTCATGTTCGCGCCCGTATTTCATCCCTCCATGCGCTTCGCCGCTGGTCCGCGCCGGGAGATTGCCATTCGCACGGTGTTCAACATTCTAGGCCCGCTGACCAACCCCGCCAGGCCCCGCTACCAAATCCTGGGTATCTCCGACCCGCGGCTGCTGGAGAACATGGCGCGGGCGCTGGCCAACCTGGGAGCTACCCATGCCCTGGTCGTTCACGGGCACGACGGGCTGGACGAGCTGAGCCTCTCGGGCCCCACCGACGTCTGCGAGCTGCGCGACGGCTGGACCACCCGCTATCAGCTGGCCCCGGAAGACGTGGGCCTGGAGCCCGCGCCGGTGGCCGCCGTCCGGGGAGGCGACGCCGGCGAGAACGCCACCATCATGCGCGCGATTCTGGCCGGCGAGTCCGGGCCGAGGCGTGACATCGTGCTGCTCAACGCCGCCGCCGCGCTCTACGCCGCCAACCGGACCCCGAACATTCGCACCGGCCTGGCTATGGCCGGCGATGCACTGGACTCCGGCGCCGCCGCCAGGGCGCTCGACGCGCTGGTCGAGGTGACCAACTCCTTCGAGCCGGAGACGCCGGTGCTAACTCCCGAGGCCGAGATGTATCCTCCCCGCTTCCTCTGGGACGTCGATTGACCGTGTACCTGGAGGAGATCGTCGCCACCAGACGGGAGAATCGCCCGCCTGCGCGACCCGACCTGGAAGAGCGGGTCACCACGGCACCGGCCCCGCGCTCGCTGCTGCAGACGCTGGGGACGTACCGCACCGCAGTCATCGCCGAGTGCAAAAAAGCCTCGCCCTCGAAGGGCCTTCTCGTCGAGGAGTACGATCCGGTGGCTCTGGCACGCGGCTATGAGGAGGCAGGCGCTTCCGCCATTTCCGTCCTGACGGAGGAGACGTACTTCCAGGGCTCGATTGAGCACCTGACGGCGGTTCGGGACGCGGTCGAGGTACCGGTCCTGCGCAAGGACTTCACCCTGGACCGGCGAGACCTGCTGGAGGCGCGCGCGGCGGGCGCCGATCTCATCCTCCTGATCGCCGCCATCCTGGACGACGCCCAGCTCGAGCACCTGCTGGCGGAGACCGGCAACTTGGGCATGGAGGCCATCGTCGAGGTCCATGACGAGGTCGAGCTGATGCGCGCCCTCAGGGTTGCGGCTCCCATCGTCGGCATCAACAACCGCAACCTGCGCACCTTTGAGACCGACCTGGCGACGACCGAGCGGCTCGTTGCCGTGATCCCGCCCGGCGCGGTCATCATCAGCGAGAGTGGGATCTCCTCGATCCACGACATGGTCCGGTTGAACGAATTACGCGTCTCGGCCGCGCTCGTCGGCGAGGCGCTGGTTCGCGCACCGGATCCCTCAGCTCTGTTGCGCGACCTCGTCGCGGCAGGCTGCCCGGACTGCCGGCGAGAGCTGCTGCCGGAGCCGGCCGGGTGAGCGACCTCCGTCCTCCCGTGTTCGAGGCCCCGGAGATGGGCCACTTCGGCGCCCACGGTGGCCAGTTCGTGCCGGAGACGATCATGCCCTGCCTGGCCGAGCTGGAACAGGCCTATCGCGCCGCCGTGGACGACCCGGCCTTCGTCGAGACTCTGCAGCGGCTGCAGACCACCTACGTCGGCCGCCCGACGCCGCTCTTTCGGGCCGACAACCTCGGACGGCGGGTCCACGCGCGCGTCTACCTCAAACGGGAGGACCTGGCGCACACGGGAGCCCACAAGATCAACAACGCGCTCGGTCAGGCGCTGCTGGCACAGCGAATGGGAAAGCGACGCATCATCGCCGAGACCGGCGCCGGCCAGCACGGCGTAGCCACCGCGACGGTTTGCGCCATGCTGGGCCTGGAGTGTGTGGTGTACATGGGCGAGGAGGACATCCGCCGCCAGTCGCTCAACGTCTTCCGGATGAAGCTGCTCGGGGCGGAGGTCTGTCACGTCACCACCGGAACCAGGACGCTCAAGGATGCGATCAACGAGACCTTCCGTGACTGGGTGACCAACGTGCGCACCACCCACTACGTCCTCGGATCCTGCGTCGGCCCGCATCCCTATCCCTGGATCGTCCGCGACCTGCAAGCCATCATCGGCCGAGAGGCCAGGCGGCAGATTCTCGAGGCTGAGGGCCGGCTTCCGGACGTCGTCATGGCCTGCGTCGGCGGCGGCAGCAATGCCATCGGCATGTTCTACCCCTTCGTCAAGGATGCTCAGGTGCGACTCGTCGGCGTCGAGGCGGCCGGCGAGGGTGTCGAGAGCGGGAAGCATGCCGCCACCTTGGTGGCCGGCTCGCCGGGCGTCTTCCATGGCGCCGGTAGCTACGTGCTCCAGGACGACGAGGGCCAGATCCTCGGCACGCACAGTATCAGCGCCGGGCTGGATTACCCGGGCGTCGGCCCCGAGCACAGCTTCCTCAAGGACAGCGGACGCGCCACCTACCTGGCGGCCACGGACGACGAGGCACTCGAGGCATTTCAGCTGCTGTCCCGCAGCGAGGGCATCATCCCGGCGCTGGAGCCGGCGCACGCCATCGCCAGGATCCCGGAGGTGTGCGAGGGGCTGCGTCGCGATGGTATTGAGGAGCCGTTGGTGGTGGTCAACCTCTCCGGGCGGGGCGACAAGGACATCGATACCGTGGCCGAAAGGCTGCAGGTGGAGCTATGAGCACCGGGACAGCTGTGGCGAATCCCATCGACGCCGTCTTTCGCCGGCCCGATGGCCGGACGGCCCTGATCCTTTACCTGACGGCGGGCCATCCGAACCCGCAGAAGTCCCGCGAGCTCACGCCGGCCATCGCGGGGATGGCGGATATCGTGGAGTTCGGCATTCCCTTCTCCGATCCGGTCGCCGACGGTCCCGTGATCCAGGCCTCGAGCCAGCGTGCGCTTTCGGAAGGCACCCGGATCGAAGATTGCTTTGAGATCGCCGGTTCCGCCACCGCCGCCGTCCAGACTCCACTGGTCTTCTTCACCTACTACAACCCCGTGCTACGGTACGGGCTTGACAGGTTTGCGGTTTCCTCAAGGGAGGCGGGGGTGAGCGGCGTCATCGCCGTCGACCTGCCGCCGGAAGAAGCCGGGCCGCTGCACGATGCGCTGCTCAGGGAAAACCTGTACCTCATCCCCCTCCTGGCGCCGACGAGTACGGACACCCGGCTTCGCGCCGCGGCCTCGATCGCCCGCGGCTTCGTCTATTGCGTCAGCCGGACCGGCGTCACCGGGTTCCGGGATTCCATCGCCGGCGAGCTGGCCCCGTTCCTTCAGCGCGTCGGCCAGCACACAGCTCTCCCCCGCGCCGTCGGCTTCGGCATCTCCACGCCCGATCACGCCCGGGCCGTCTCGGAGATGGCCGAAGGAGTCGTCGTCGGGACTGCACTGGTCGATCTGGTGGAGCGAACGGGAGGTGACCTGGACCAGATCGAGGCCTACGTCCGCTCGTTGAGAGAGGGAATGGATCGTGGCCGCTAGCCGGGTGGTTACCGGGGTCAGGCCCACCGGTCCGCTGCATCTGGGCCACTACGTGGGCGTGCTGCGCAACTGGCTCGAGCTGCAGGATCGCTACGACTGCCACTTCCTGCTGGCCGACGTGCAGGCGCTGACCACCAACTTCGACAGCCCGGCACGCATCGCCGGCGACGTACGCGAGGTGGTGCTCGACTGGCTGTCGGTGGGACTCGATCCGGAGCGGTCGACCTTCTATCTTCAGAGCCGGCTGCCCCAGATTGCGGAGCTGACCGTCTTCCTGGGCATGCTGGTGCCGCTGTCGCACGTTCGACGCAACCCCACCATCAAGAGCGAGGCCGAGCAGCGCGGCTGGGAGAGCGACAACCTGACCTACGGCTTCCTGGGCTATCCCATCTCGCAGGCGGCCGACATCATGGTGGTCAGGGGCGACCTGGTGCCGGTGGGTGAGGACCAGCTGCCGCACGTCGAGCAGACGCGCGAGATCGTACGCCGCTTCAACCGCGTGTACGGCGACATCTTTCCCGAGCCACAGGCGCTTTTGGGTGAAATCCCCCGCCTGCCCGGCACCGACGGCCGCCGGCAGATGGGCAACTCGCTCGGCAATGCCATCTTCCTGAAGGACTCACCGGAGACGGTTCGGGAGAAGGTCATGAGCATGTACACCGACCCGCGGCGGATTCACGCCACCGATCCCGGAACCGTCGAGGGCAACCCGGTGTTCATCTACCACGACGCCTTCAACGCCGACGCCGACGAGGTAGCGGATCTCAAGGATCGCTACCGCACGGGCCGTGTGGGTGACATCGAGGTCAAGGAGAAGCTGGTGGCGGCCATCGATTCCGTGCTGGAGCCGATCCGTGAACGGCGGCGGCAGTTGGGGTCGGAGCCTCGCACGGTCGACGAGGCGGTCGCCGCCGGTACCGAGCGAGCACTCACTCAAGCCTCGACGACGATGGAACGAGTCCGGGAGGTCATGGGAATCGCGTATCGATTCTCCGATCAACAGGGATAGCCACCGTTCGCGACGAGAGATGATTACGGCGATTCTCGGGTACCGCCGCGGATAGGCAGCACGCGAGAGTCCCCCATAAGTGCTCTAGCAACGTTTGGCACTCCACCTTCGGGCTAAGGCTTCTGCAGTGGCACTGAGCCTGGGTCTTTATGGAGGCTAGGGCCTGTACGGGATGTGATAGTCGGATGCCGGACACCGTTGCGGTTTGAGCCTCAGCGGGGGCAGCGGCGCCTGTTTGAGATCAAGGCTGTCGAGTATGCTCCGCGCGTGAGCATCGGATCGTCCCAGAGCGGCCACGTGGAAGCGCTGCTCGATAAACCGCAGAATCGAGTCGAAGCCGTAGATGCGATGGTCGACCAATCCCGCCCGCGAGTACGGAGAGATGATGACGGCGGGGACTCGGAAGCCAGGCCCCACGAATCCCTCTCTCGGCGGCGCCACGTGGTCGAAGAAGCCTCCAAAGTCGTCCCAGGTCAGAATGATGACGGTCGTGCGCCAGTCGGGGCCTCGCATGACGGAGTTGACGACGTGCTCGGTCCAGTTCTCGCCGACGCAAATGCTGAAGTTGGGATGATCACTCTTGGGGAGAGAGGTTACGATCCAGCTCACGTGAGGCAGACGCCCGGTTCTCGCCGCATGGAAGAAGCGCCAGGTCGGGACCACATTCCTCCACAGCGGTCCGTAGCGGATGTTCCGGATGGCATCTAGCGACGACCAGAGGTAACCCGACCATCCCTGCGGCGGAGCGTAGTACTTCCAGGTGACGTGCGCCCGAGACAACTCCTCGGGTATGGAGGGTATCGAAAAGCACGGCGGAGTGTAATACTGAGCGCCCGTGTAGCGAGCTACGGCCAGCACCTCCGTTCCGGCCGGCGAGTCACAGCCCCACGATTGGCCCACGTTCTCACCGCTTGGATTGTCCACGACTCGAACCGGGTCTCCGGCGATGGTCACGAGATGGTTGGGAAAGCTTGGACCCATCACCGTGCTGAAGAAGTGGTCGTCGAGTGTGAAGCGGCGCGCGTAGGTCCAGTAGCCCGGAATGTCCTGTGGCCAGAACTGGGATAGCGCCATATCTTGGCCGCCTTGAACTGACCCCTTGAGCTCACTGAAGCCGTCCATCCGGCCGCCGTCGTAGGCACGCTTTGCCGCCGCGTAGCCGTGGTCGATGTCGAGGTATAGATGGTCGGGTTGACGGATGAGCGGAACGCTCAGGCCGTTCGGCAGCCAGCCCCGAGTTGCCCCATCTGCTCCCCGAAACCTCCCGAACATCGAATCAAAGCTGCGGTTCTCCTTGTCGATGACGACAATGTGCTTGATTCGATGGTCGAGGAGCTTCTGCAGAGTCGCCGTAGGGACGCGGGAAGGCGCCCCGACCTTCATTCGAGCGGAGGCGGGTAGGCCAAGCGGCAGCGCGGTGAGAGCTGCGCCCCCCAGAAGCAGTCCGGTCGCGGCCGTTCCGATGACGCCGCG
>DASRCF010000189.1:0-4102 GCA_035653255.1 Chloroflexota bacterium | reverse complement strand
CAGGGCCGGCTTTAGGCGGAACGGCTCTGAACGGGTTCGAGGCCGAGACCTACCGGTCGTCGGTCATCCACCCAATATCCGACTCTCGCTGGGCATACTTCGCGTCCCGGCACCCCGCAGCCACCGTCTTCCACCAGCCTGCCTGGCTTTCAGCCATCCTCGACACCTTCCGCTATGAGCCGCGATTCCATGTCTTAGAGAATGATCGGCGCGAGATCGTGGCGGCCTGGCCTACGATGTTGGTGCGCAGCCGGCTGACGGGCAGCCGTCTCGTCTGCCTGCCGTTCTGTCACCGGGCCGGACCCTTGATCGTTTCGGAAGACCAGAGTGAACGCCTGTTTTTGGCTTTGGTCGAGGATGCCCGACGGCTGCAGGTGCCGTCAATCGAAGCTCGAGACTGGCCGGCCGGCACATCACCGCCCGGCCTCCTTCAACGCGTCAATCTCTACCGCACGCACGTCCTGGATCTGGAGCCGGGGAGGGAAGCCGTCCTCAGCGCCCTGCATCAGGGCATGCGTCGCTCGATCCGTCGGTCGCAGAGAAGGGGTGTTACCGTTCGAATGGCCACCACCCGCCAAGACTTCGAAACCTTCTACTGGCTCTATGTCCGTCAGCGCAAGGAGCAGGGTGTACTACCGCAACCCCACCAGTTCATGCAGCTCATGTACCGCAATCTGCTCGAGCGCGGTAACGGCTTTCTCGTGCTGGGAGAACACGAAGGCTCACCGGTCGCCGGACTTCTTGCCGTAGGTCACGGGACCACCGCCACGTGGACGCACTCCGGCGCCGCCGCTGGGGCCCGGGATCTCGTCGCCGGTCCGCTCGTCCTGTGGAAGAGCGTCGAAGTGGCGTGTGAGCGCGGCTACTCCCAATTCGATCTCGGACGCACCGCGGCGGACGACGCCGGGCTCCTTCGATATAAGCAGCAGTGGGGAGTCGAGGTGCGCGACCTTCCGTACTACTACTACGGGCGCCCGAGCGGCGCCAATGTCGTCGAGCCCGACGGATTGCGCAAGCTCTTGCTGGCTGGGTACACACGCGTGGCGCCGGAGCCCCTGTTGGTTGCGCTCAGTCTGCCGATGTACCGTCACCTCGGGTAGACGTGCCTCTGTTCTGGGTATTTCCGGCGAAAACGCGGTTACGGAGCTGCACCTTCCTTGCGTCGGAGCTCGCGCGTGTTGACGTCTTTCCAGCCGGATCTGGCCAGGTGGGAATCGGTGGCCCTTCCAACCCATCGATCGATTCCCCCAAACTGGCCATCGTTCAGGTCGTTCTGACCGATACAGTGGTTGCGGGAGCCTACGTCTTGACTTCGACATTGGCCCGCGAGGGAGACCGACATGTTCAACCACCCGGTACCGGAACGCAGCTTGGACCGGAAAATCTGCCGGCAGCACGTATGGTGACGGCGGCCCTCCCTCCGACTGTCCGGACTTTCGGAGTGAGCGCGTGAACCTCAAATACAGCATTCTCGTGGTAGAGGATGACCTGGAGCTCACCGCCCTGCTGCACTTCGCGCTGTCCCGTCATGGCTACTCCGTTCACACCGCCGTGAACGGCGAGGAGGGGCTGGCTCTGTGGCGCCAATACGACCCCGACCTGGTTCTGATTGACGTCAACCTTCCGCGTCTGAGTGGGTTTGAGCTGGCGCGTAGGGCCCGGACCGAATTCAGCACGCCATTCGTCATTCTCTCGGCCAGGACGACCGAACAGGACATCCTCGACGGCTTTGACCTGGGGGCCGACGACTACGTTACGAAGCCGTTCAGCATGCAGCAGCTGCTGGCACGGATCCGGGCAGTGCTGCGGCGTCACGACATGTATCGCGGCCCCATTGACGATCCATTGATCGCCAACTCTCCGTTGACATTCGACACCCGACGGCAGCTTGTCCGTCTCGGAAACCGCGAAGTTCGGCTGACTCCCATCGAGTCGCGAATTCTGCGACTGCTCATGGAACAGCACAATGCCGTGGTCGAGACGCACACCATCATCGAGGAGATCTGGGGCTACACCACCGACAACATCTCCTCACTCCTGAAGACCCATATCCATAACCTCCGTCGCAAGCTGGAAGCGAACCCGGGTGCTCCGGACCTGATTAGGACAGTGCCAGGCGTGGGATACACGCTCGACGTCGAGGCGGCCCAGCGGGCTGCCGACGCCGAGCCGCAGGCGGTGTAGGGCCGGTCTCGCCGGCTCTAACTCAACCGTGCCCCTCCGGCGACAGTCGGACCTTCGGCCATGAGCCGGCGGACGACGCGGGCACAGGGACATCGGAGAGGAAGGTATACCGGCCGGCTTTAGCGGGTCGTAGGCCTTTAGGGAGGGGCCGGCGACCCCGGTTGCTTGACCTTCTGCCGCTCGCTTCCGGAAGTAAGACTACGCTACACTGACAAAGTGTCAGCCCGGCAGCCCGGCTGCTGGATTCCGGCCCCACGGGGAGCAATGGGTCCGAAGACGGCGCCCGCCGGGGCTGTCGATCCAGCCTCAGTTACCGAGAGCGCCGTCCACCAGGGAAGGAGACCGACGTGACCCAGCTGTTCGACCACCTGCGATCCCAGACGCCCCTCAACCGGCAAGTGCTGACCCTACTCGCGACGGCGGCCTTGCTGGCACTGGCGCTCTCCCCTCAGACCGCCGGAAGCTCGCTCGCCGCTTCCAACCGGCTGGCTTCCATGCCGCTGCGGTTCAATGCTCATGGGCGCCACGTGCGCCGCTTCGTCGTTCGTGGGCGTGGCGCCAAGGCGTACGTCGCCACCACCGCGCCCGTGGGGCCTCGACCGGTTCGCCGCCTCGATACCGGTCAGGCGCTGCCCGTCAACCCCACCGCGGTCTTTTTCACGGCACAGCCGGGCACAGGTGAGCCGGCCGATCAGCCGTATACCTATGGCAGCGACTACTCTCTCTCAAGCGCGGGCGCGACCGGGAGCTACAACTACAACGGCGGTGGCGGCGCCATCACGTCGGCGGATTTCCTGGGTGACGGCCGCTCGGAGACGGTATCGGCGGAACGGTGCAACGGCCCTGACATCTGCCTGATGCTGCGCTATGCGGACGGTTCGTACTCGAGCTGGTGGGACTCCGGACTCACTCTGGACCAGGTCGACGGGGACGCCGCCGAGCGCATCGTGCTGACGTCGGCGGACTTCAGTGGAACCGGGTCGCCACAGGTGGCGATGGCCTACGAGACCTACGACTACACCGTCAACCTCGCCACCTTTTCAGTCGACGCCGCTGCCGGCCAGACGCAGCCCTTCACGCAGACCGGCATTACCAGCGTGGGCCAGCTGCTCATGAACTACGGCGACAACAATATCCGCCAGTCCTTTGCCATCACGTCGGGGGACTTCGGTGGAAACGGCATGCAGGAAGTGGCAGTGGCACTCGAGGACGCGCTGCCCATCTATCCCAGCTATAGCCAGACGCAGGTCTCCATCTACACCGTGCAGGGTGGTCAGCTAACCGGTGAGGGAGGGTTCGTGGACGCGACCAACGCCTATACGGTCTCCATGGCCGCCGGCAACGTGATCCGGGGCCCGGACGCCACCGCCGGCCAGGATATCGTCCTCGCGTCGGGCTATCCCACCTACCAGGAGGTGTCCGCGTTCTCTCTGACCGAGAGCAACAACTCGTTCTCTGAGTATCGAGAAGTTACCCTCGAGACCAACTCGACGGGTCAGTACAAGGTCGACCTGACCGACGCCAACATCCAGGTGGCCACGGGCGATCTGCAGGGCGACGGCAGCGACGAGATCGTCGTCGCCCAGACGGGCGACGAGACTCAGGGCACGAACGGTGACTACAACGCCGTCGAGCTCCTCACCATAGGCAGCGACCCTTCCAGCAGTCAGCTCTATCAGATCAAATCCACCGCCGTCTGCTGCGCCATGGGACCGAACTACAGCGGGCAATTCTCGCTGGGCGTCAGCGACACCCAGCCCATCGATCCCAACGCCCAGTTCTCGAGCATCTCGCCGCAGATCGTGCTGGCCATGGACGATACAAGCAGTGCCGACTACGACTGTCCCTACCTGGACTGCCTCGAAGTTGTCACGTACCCGTCCAACCTGCAAGGCCCGGGCTATCCATGGGGCCAGGA
>DASRCF010000188.1:0-7314 GCA_035653255.1 Chloroflexota bacterium | reverse complement strand
AGAGGGGCCGGGCTACGAGGCTCGCCCTTCGACGTGCCTCCCTGAGCTACACTGATGGTACGTGGGCGACTAGCTCAGTTGGTTAGAGTGCTGCCTTGACATGGCAGAGGTCACTGGTTCGAATCCAGTGTCGCCCACCATGTTGGTCTGTCCGTCGGGACGAGTAATGCCGGGCTGCCGTCAGAGAGGGAAACACTCGGTGCGAGTTTCCTCGAGCCCCCGGCGCGAAAACCACCCGATCCGTTAGACCCGGCAGGTCCCCGTTACGGACCCAACGAAGCGGTGGTTCACCATCAAGGGGGTGGAACCACGGGAGTGTGAATCTCTCGTCCCTCACCGGGCGGGAGATTTTTGTTTTTGTCGGAACCGTTTTTCGGAAGGCCCAACCAGGCCCAAGAAGGCGTCGTGCTCTGCAGGTTGGAGAAGTAAGGACCGAAAAACAACAACACCGAGAACCGCACCCGCGAAGTCTTTGACCATGCCATCTGAGCTTGAACTTTGAGCACCTTGAACGCACGAAAACATTCAGGAGGTGACCATGGCGCGCGATGAGGCCGAGAACGTCGACGTTCGAGCGGTGGAGATGACTCCGATCGAGCGAATGCGCCACAGCGCGGCACATGTGATGGCCGAGGCAGTGACGGAGATGTTTCCCGATGCCCGGCTGGGCATCGGCCCGCCCATCGAAAACGGCTTCTACTACGATTTCGATCTTCCCCGCACGCTCACACCCGACGACCTCGAACAGGTCGAGAAACTCATGAGCGATAGCATCGCCGCGGACAAGCCGTTCGAGTGCCGGCCGGTCACCAAAGAAGAGGCTGAGGCACTCTTCAGGGATCAACCCTACAAACTGGAGCTGATCGAGCAGTTCGGCGACGGCGACCTGACGGTGTACCAACACGGTGACTTCGTCGACCTGTGCCGGGGTCCCCACGTGGAGAGCACCGGAAAGCTGGGGCCGTTCAAGCTGACCAACGTCTCCGGTGCCTACTGGCGTGGCAGCGAACAGAACCCCATGCTGCAGCGCATCTACGGCACCATGTGGCCGACATCTCGGGAGCTGGAGGAGCATCTGGAGCGGCTGCGTCTGGCGCGTGAGCGAGACCACCGCCGCCTCGGACGCGAGCTGCAGCTTTTCACTTTCAGCCCGGACATCGGCCCCGGAATCCCTCTCTTTCTCCCCAAGGGCGAAATTCTGCGCCACCAGATGGAAGAGTACATCCGGCAGACCCAGACGCGCTATGGCTACCAGCACGTGTGGACGGCCCACCTGGTCAAGAAGGAGCTGTTCGAGAAGTCAGGTCACGTCGAGCATTACGCGGACGTCATGTTTCCGCCCATGGTCGACGAGGACGACCAGTACATGCTGAAGCCGATGAACTGTCCCAGCCACATGGTGCTGTTCAATTCCCAGTACCACAGCTACCGAGATCTGCCCCTGCGGTACTGCGAATTTGCGACGCTCTATCGATATGAGAAGTCGGGCGAGCTGTCGGGGCTATCACGCGTGCGTGCATTGACGCAGGATGACTGCCATGTCTTCTGCACGCCTGATCAGATTCAAGAAGAATTTGGCCGTTGCATCAGGCTCATCCGGGAAGTGCTCGATACCTACGGCTTTTCCGACTACGCGGTCCAGCTCTCGCTGAGAGATGCCGCCGATACGGGGAAGTTCGTCGCCGACGACGCTAAATGGAAAGCGGCCGAGTCGGCCCTGCGCGAAGCGCTCGACTCACTCGGCGTAGACTACGCTCCGGTCGCCGGAGAAGCCGCCTTCTACGGCCCCAAGGCCGACTTCATGGCCAGAGACGTGCTCGGTCGAGAGTGGCAGCTCTCAACCATCCAGATCGACTTCATCCAGCCGGAGCGCCTCGGTTGCAAGTACATCGGCGAGGATGGCGAGCCGCACACGCCGGTCGTCATCCACCGCGCTGTCACGGGAACGACGGAGCGGTTTCTGGGCGTGCTGATCGAGCACTTCGGCGGAGCCTTCCCCACCTGGCTGGCGCCGGTGCAGGTCGTCGTGCTCCCAATCGCCGACCGCCACGTATCCTACGCGGCATCCGTTGCCGAGCGGCTGGGGAAGCGAGAGGTCCGGACGCAGGTCGACGACCGCGTCGAGCGGTTGAATGCCAAGATCCGCGATGCTCAGCTCCAGAAGGTCCCCTACATGCTGATCGTGGGAGACAAGGAGGCGGAATCCGGAGAAGCCGCGGTGCGGTTGCGAACCGGTCAGGATCTGGGAAAGAAACCGGTGGACGAGGTTCTTTCCCTTGTGCTCGACGACATCGGCAGCAAGCGCCTGGAGCCGGCGGCCCCCGCATGAGCTTGAGACGTCGTATTCTGGTGGACGGGTACAACGCCATCAGAGCCGACCCGGGTCTGGCGCGTCTGGAGACCAGATCGATGGAAGCCGCCCGCGACGCTCTGGTGGCGATGATCGCCGCCACGCCTCGCCTTGGCGCCGACGAGGTGACGGTCGTCTACGATGGCTCCCAGGAGCCGACAGGCGGCCTCACCTCAGCCGTCCGGCACCGTCATGTGGCCATTCGTTTCTCGCCTGCCGGCAAGTCTGCCGACGACGTCATCAAGATGCTGGCCGCGGCCGACCCCACTGCTACAGTTGTGATCACGAATGACGGGGAGATCAGGCGCTACTGCCAGGCATTGGGATGCGCGGTCACCAGCCCTGAGAACATGCTCAGCCAGATCAGCAGGCCTCCCTCGATCAAGCAACCAAGAAGGGAAGGGCTGCATCCGGACGTTCAGATCGTAAACGGCAGCAGCAAGAAGGGGAACCCACGGCGGCTGCCGAAGCGGTCCCGGCGTGCACCTCCCGATTACCAGTTCTAACTGTGCCGATACGGGCGCGTTTGCCGGCCAGGTTATGTCGGCGACTGATGCCAAGGGCCACACCGAGGGCCGGGCTACGCTGCTGCGACTACGAGGATGATTGCGCCGGTGCGCTTGCTTCGCGCTGCTGGTGATGGCCCGAGCCGGTCTCTCTAGACCTGAGGCATCACGTCGGCGGCGATGAGCTCGAGGTGCGCCAAGTCATGCAGGTCCAGCACCTGGAGATAGAGACGCTGGCACCCTATCTCGGCGAACCGGCCGATCTTATCGACGACCTCCTCAGGAGTGCCGGCGAGGCCGTTGGCCCGAAGCTCAGCCGGTTCCCGTCCGATCGCCGCTGCACGCCGCTTCACTTCGGCCTCGTCACGGCCGCAACAGACGACCTGCGCGGCCGAGTACGTCATGGGCCGGGACCGCTGGTCGCCGGCCATGGCCGCTCGAACTCGTTCAAATGCCGCCTGGGTGTCATCCAAAGACACGAAGGGCACGTTGTATTCGTCGGCAAAGCGAACTGCCAAACAAGGTGTTCGGCGAGGGCCGGCGCCACCAATGAGTACCGGTGGCCTGCCCGTGTAAGGTTTGGGGAGTGACGCGCTATCTTCCACCTGGTAGTAGGTGCCCGCGAAGGAAAATGGCTCATCCAGAGGCGTATCCCACATGCCGGTGATGATCTCGAGCTGCTCCTCCAATCGATCGAAGCGCTCGCGCACCGAGGGAAACGGGATGCCGTACGCGCGATGCTCGCGCTCAAACCATGCTGCCCCTAGGCCGAGCTCAACCCGACCCTGACTCATCCGATCGACCGTCGCCACCGAGATCGCGAGCGGCCCAGGAAAGCGGAAAGTGGCCGCGGTCATAAGCGTTCCGAGCCGGATGCGGCTGGTCTCCCGCGCCAGCCCGGCCAGGGTGATCCAGGCGTCGGTCGGCCCGGGCAGGCCATCGCCGCTGCCCATCTTCAGATAGTGGTCAGACCTAAAGAAGGCGTCGAAGCCGCATTCCTCTGTGGTTCGAGCGACGTCAAGCAGCGTCTCATACTCGGCCCCCTGTTGGGGCTCAGTGAAGATTCGCAACAGCATGGAGCGATTATACTCGCCAGGCTCGTCATGCAGTCCTGTCTGTGGCGGCAGGATCCAAGGTGATCTCGAGGTAGACCGAATGGCTTTGCGGCCGCCGTCGCACGAGGCGGATGATACCGACCAGCAGATCGAGCAGAGCCTTGGTGACCCGATACTTTCGCCGGATGAGCGCCATCACCCAATGCCCGTCCGAGCCGGGCAGGATCCGGGCAGTCGCCTGCCACGAGGATCCCTTGACTCGACCGCGAAGGCTGCAGGGCGCAACCCCAACGCTGGGGTTCGCTCGAATCCGCTTCGCCTTACCGGTCTGAGCTCCGGTGAAGGCCACGATGCGGTCGCCATCCACGGCAAACCAGATGGGAGTCGCGACTGCTTCGCCGTTGCGGCGGTAGCTGGTCAGGCTGATGTACTTCTCGTGTCGGAGCTGATCGAGCACCTGCGGGGCGAGCTTAGATGCCTCCATCATTCCTCCTCCTAGGGATCAGGCTGTATGGTCGCGACCGTGTCATTCTCGGCCAGATTGACCGTGGTACGCTCGAATTGACGTCGGGCAAGCCCACGTCCAAAAAGGCAAAATCGTGACAGGAGGTCCTCATGACCGAGTATGCTGCCGGAACTCCAATTTGGATAGATGTCTCGAGTCCGGATCTGGACCGGACCCGTGATTTTTACAGCCGCCTCCTCGGATGGGAGGCGCAGCAGGCCGCCGGCCCCGAAGCGGGCAGCTACACCATGATGCTGCTCGACGGCAAGATGGCGGCCGGTGCGATGCAGACATTCAGCCCGGATCAGCATCCGGCCTGGTCGACCTACATTCGGTCGGACGACGCCCAGGCGACAGCGCAGAGGGTCAGGGACGCTGGAGGCGAGGTGATCATGGGCCCCGACGACGTCATGGGCCAGGGAAACCTGGCTGTGTTCAGGGATCCTGCGGGTGCCTTCATCGGGATATGGGAACCAAAGGAACATCGCGGCGTCCAGGTTGCCAATCAGCCGGGTTCATTCTCATGGAGCGAGCTGTACACCCGAGATATGCCGGCAGCACGAGAGTTCTATGGCAAGGTCTTCGGGTGGGAGAGCGAAGATACCAATGTGGGCGAGATGCCCTACACGCTGTTCAAGCTCGATGGACGCGCCATCGCCGGCGGCATCGACATGACGACCATGCTACCCGAGTCCGTCCCTCCTCACTGGCTGGTCTACTTCACAGTCGAGGACACGGATCGGGCGGTTGAGCAGGTCAAGGAGATGGGCGGGAAGATTCTGGCCGGTCCTCAGCCCACCCCAATGGGGCCTATGGCAGTGATCGAGGACCCGGTAGGCCCGAGCTTCGCGGTGATTCAGATCAACGAGCAGTCTGCCTAAGCCAAACCCTAACCCGCAGGCCAAGGTCCCTGGCGTCGGCCTTGCTCTCAGCTGGTGTTGCTCGGGAGCGAGATGCCCTCGGTCCGGGCCCTCAACGAAGTGTTACCGTCACCTTGAAACTTCCGGAGTTGTCCGAGTAGGTATCGTCGTTGAATCCGAGGTAGAGCCGTCCACCGCTGGGCGATTTCAGATGGAAACTGCTGCCGACGAAGAAGGGTACGTCGATCTGCCCAATGCGCGCCATCAACGACCAACAGTTGATGCCGGGCGCCTGGAAGGCACTGCCGCTGTACTGAGCGCTGGCACAGAGGTAGTCGTTGAACGGAAGTCCGGTTGGTCCGACCCTGCGGTGGTGTGGCTGCCACGAGACAGAGCCGCCGGCACGCACCTTGATGGACTCGCCCTGGTGCAGATAAATCGAGGTCGACGTCCATGGTTGGCGCGAATAGACTCTGATCTGGACAGGACGGTGCGACTCCACAAGATGGGCGTTCGCACGCAGGGTGGTGAAAGCCAGGGCGACGAGAAGTGCAGCCGCAGCCGCAAATACGAGACTCGAACGGTGAACTGTCACCCACACCTCCGCGAGACAACGGCTCCATTATGATTCCCTTGGTCCGGGAACGCAACATTTCCGGGCGCACCGTTAATTAGGAGGCTGTCCACGTGGTCTGCAAGCTCCCACCACGATGCACGGAGGTCGAGAGACTGTGAGCGATGCCATCGAGCAGCTGCGGGCAGCGTTGCGGCAGGCGCAGCTGGTGATCGAACGAGTGGAGCCCGACCAGCTCGAGCTGCCGACTCCATGCGAGGAGTGGACGGTGCGCCAGGTCATCAATCATCTGGTGACGGGGAATCTGATGGTTTCGGCCCTCGTCGCGGAGGACCCACCTCCCGATCGCTTCGCGGATCATCTCGGAACTGACTATCGAAACGCGTTTCGTGAGGGTGCAGACATCCTGCTCGACGCGCTCCAGCGTGAGGGAGCCCTATGCAAGATGTACGAGACTCCCGTGGGGCGCGGACCTGGAAGTTTGCTGGCGGAAATGCGCGCGAACGAAGCAGTCGTGCATGCGTGGGACATCGCGACGGCAACGGGCCAGTCCCTTGAACTCGACCAGGAGCTGTGTGAGGCGGCACTGCAGGGTTACTCGCGGTTTCTGAACGGAAGGGACCGAGCCCAGACAGCGTTCAATCCGGAGCGACCGGCTCCCCCCGACGCCACGAGTGCCGAGCGTCTGGCTGCATACCTCGGACGGAGAGTCCGGTCCGAGGGATAGAAGCGCGAGTGCGGCGCGGAGCGCGAAATGCTCGGCCTTCAAGAGGGACGAGGATGACTTCCGTCAAAGCGTCGAAGAGTGCCGCAAAAGCCGCGTGATCCAGGTCGTCAACGTCCCTGAGTACAAAGGACCGGTTATCACAGATCAGCGCCAAGAATGTGGCTCGTATGTGATCTCCGCCGCCTGCCGGCCCCTGTCGTGGGGCGGCTTACCGGACCTGCCAGCGCCTATGAACTTCAGCGGCCGGTTGACACGGACCACTCGCAGCTCGAGACCTTCACGAATTACCTGCGCGAGTGGCGCTCCGCTGCGGAAGCCCGGAGGAGGTGGACGAAGTTTATCGTCGCGTCATCGAGGCCAACGATGCAGGCAACCGGGAGCACCCGGATGCCTTCTGGGGGCAGCGCTACTCGATCGACGAGGATCCGGACGGCAACCTCATCAGCCAATTCGCAGATAGATTGCCGAGATTAGGAGAGCCTGATCACGGCTGATCCGGAGCTCGCTCTCTCCCGTATCGCCGCGAGGGC
The DNA here is from genome assembly GCA_035653255.1 of Chloroflexota bacterium. GTDB lineage: Bacteria > Chloroflexota > UBA5177 > UBA5177 > JAJPKF01 > DASRCF01. The sequence continues at coordinate 207 of DASRCF010000188.1, read as the reverse complement.
TCCGAGGACTTGGACTTCGACTGCCCCTATGGGCTTGTGAACTCGGGATGAATAGAGGTCCAGTGATAGCCGGCGTCGGAGGTCTCGACCAGGCCTGCCTGAGATTGCGGACAGCGCCGCAGGTCGCCACCGGCCACCCAGCCCTCCGTGCCTCCAACAACCGCAACGCTGGTGGAGATCAGGTTGCGGTAGCACACGAGAGCCTTG
>DASRCF010000187.1:0-15342 GCA_035653255.1 Chloroflexota bacterium | reverse complement strand
CTCTCTGGGCCTCCACGTCAATCTCGAATGGGGCCTGTACGCCGGCCTCGTCTGCGCCGGCGCCTACACGATTGCCATGCGCAATGACCTGCTGTGGACGGAAGTGGCATCGGCGGTCACCTTTCTTCCCGTCTATGCGCTGGCCCTCATCCTCTGGCTGGCAGTCTTCCCCGGCGTTCACGAGTGGTTTACGCTCCGAGGTTTGCCGCACTGGTATCTCCTGGGCGTCCCGCTCAGCGAGATCGTATTCGGCGTCCTCTTTGCCGCGTACTGGTCGGGGCTGTATCCCATGCTATTCGAGCAGCAGCTCGTGGACGTCAGGTCGGGGTCAGCGGCTCAGGGGAGGCGAGTCGGCGGCGAGTCGCCGAAGGTAGTCCCAGGTGTAGATGCCGGTTGAGTGGCCGCTCGCCCATACGGGCTGAAGCGCATAGTTGCCCATCATGACCACGTTCACCAGCGTGGTTTCGTCCGGATCTCGCACGATCGCCTCCGCCTCGAGCTGCTCGGTGCCCATCTCGCCTCGACAGGCGGCGCACGGACAGGCCAGTCGCAGCAGACGCCAGGGGATTACTGTGGGCGGGCTGCCGGCCCAGGTGACGGTCAGGGTGCGCGCCCGGCTCAGGACCTCGACGCCTGTCGGCAGTGATTCGCTCTCGAATTCGGTGTTTAGCTCGATGTTCTGCTCACTCAGGCGACGAATCGGCCCGCTCGGGTCCCCAACTGGAGCTACCCGCCTGACCATTCTCCCTGGCGATTGACGCTGCGGCGCCTCAACAAGTCAAACGACGTGGTACCAGTCGGTGCCACCCTTACAGAACCAGAGGTCATTGTTGGCGTCCACGAAGAGATCGCCAGCCTGGCCGCTGCCGGGGTGCTGGCCCTTCTGCGGCTCGAGGCTGATCTGCGCCAGCTTACCGCTGAAGTAGCCGCCGTAGCCGTTGAGGCTAAAGGCGGCCACGGCGCTGGGTGCAATGCCGGTCGCGGGTTTCTTCGACTCGGTGTAGGCAAAGAGCCCGTGTGGGAAATTCTTGCCGGCCCAAGCCCCGACGGCTGCCGGCCATGCGGCTCCAGCAGGGGTAAAGGTGGTGTCGTTCACGAGGAAAGCAACTCCTTTTCCGACTCCTTTCGCGGGCTTCTTTCCCTCGTACTTCAGCTCGGTAGTCTGAGTAGCAGTATTGGGCTTGCGGTTCGTGGTCGAGTGTCCGAGGATCAGTGGCTGGCCGTTGGCCGCGTGGACCGACTGGGGTATGAGCGCCGCCGCGGCCACTGCTCCTACGGCGGCAGCGCCGACCGTGCGCAACATAGTGGTGCGAGACATCGCGGCGCCACTCTTGGCTGGAAGCGTGACCAGTCCGGGGTGGGGTTCTCGGTCTGCTGCCAGGTCGCGTACCTCCCGGCGCAGCAGATCCAGCTCGGCTGCCTGCTTCTCGACCAACCGACGAATCTCCGACGGGTCTTCATTGCGGGTGCGATCGTCCATGTAGCTCCTCTTTGGGTCTGAGATAGTGAGTCGGACCGGGGGCCGGTGCGACGCGACTCTGGGCCGGAGTCAGGGATTCGGGGGCGGCAAGGTGTCAGGGGGCATCAACCTGTCGCCATACAATCAATCGTAGCCCGCACTCCCTAATCCCGAAGCACCAGGAGTCATCCATGAAGCGAGTGATCGCTCTGTCCGCCGCGTTGAGTTTCATTCTGGCAGGCACCGCACTGCTGGTTCAATCCCCGGGGAGCGCCCGAGGCCAGGCGGGCGGCATCGACAAGATCAAGCATATCGTCATCATCATGCAAGAGAACCGCTCTTTCGACAGCTACTTCGGGACATACCCGCACGCGGACGGCATCCCCATGAAAAACGGTGTGCCCACAGTCTGTGTCACCGATCCGCGCACCCACATCTGCGTCAAACCGTTTCATGACGCCCAGGATCTCAACTATGGCGGTCCGCACGGAGCGGCCAACTCAGTGGCCGACATCAACCACGGAAAACTCAACGGTTTCATAGCTCAGGAGGAGAAATCGCGCACGGCAAAGTGCGCTAACCCTTATAGCCCGGTGTGTACGCAGGCGGCGGCCGCCGACGTACCTCCGGATGTCATGGGTTACCACGACGGTTACGACATTCCCAACTACTGGTCCTATGCCAAGCACTTCGTATTGCAGGACCATATGTTTGAGCCCGTGGCCTCCTGGAGCCTGCCCTCGCACCTGTATATGGTCTCGGCCTGGTCGGCACACTGCAGCACCCCGGGCGATCCGGCATCATGCGTTACCGACCTGATTCAGGCCGGCGGACAGAAGAAGAAAAAAAAGAGCGGCACTGCCGTCACGCCCCCGGACTATGCCTGGACCGACCTCACGTACCTCCTGGACAAGCATCACGTCTCCTGGAGATATTACGTGGCACCCGGTCCTCAACCTGATTGCACATCGAACGCCATGTTCTGTCCGGCTGTGCCGCAGACCTACGGAACACCCAGCATCTGGAACCCGCTTCCCCGCTTCGACACCGTGCGTCAGGACCATCAGGTTTCCAATATCCAGCCGCTGCAAAACTTCTACGCGGAGGCCGAGACGGGAACTCTTCCAAGCGTTTCTTGGATAACACCGAACGGTAAGGAGAGCGAGCATCCGCCAGCGCTCGTCAGTGCCGGCCAGTCATACGTCACCGGTCTGATCAATACCATCATGGAAGGCCCCGACTGGAACAGCACGGCCATCTTCCTCGCCTGGGACGACTGGGGAGGGTTCTACGACCACGTCCGGCCGCCGAAGGTCGATCAGAACGGCTACGGACTGCGGGTACCGGGCCTAGTGATCAGCGCCTACGCCAAGAAGGGCTACGTCGACCACCAGACTCTCAGCTTTGACGCCTACCTCAAGTTCATCGAAGACCGCTTCCTGGGTGGAGAGCGACTGAATCCGAAGACCGACGGCCGCCCAGACCCCCGGCCTGACGTGCGGGAGAACGCCAGGATCCTGGGGAATCTCGCCTCGGACTTCAACTTCTCGCAGACGCCGCGCAAGCCGCTGATCCTACCGACGAATCCGCAGACCGACCTCATTGCCCCGGCGGTGACACCTACCAAGACTCCAAAGAAGACCAAGAAGGCCACGGGCTAGAGCAAACCGCGAAACCTCAGATCCGGGTGATGGCGGCGATACGCCAGCCGGAGGAGAGCTTCACCAGTCGTAGACGGTTGCTGATGTGTCCTCGCTGGAAGTAGTCGATGAGCTTGACCGTCCCGGCCGTCGCCGTCGACGAGGTGATGGTGAAGTGGTAGCGAACGGGGCTGGTCGAGATGCCGAGCATGGCCAGCGGCGAGGTGGTCGCGGCTTGGGCCGCCAATGACGGGGTGAAGTAGGCCACGGCCGCCTGACCGTCGCCCCGTTCGATGGCGGCGCCGAATCCCAGCATCGTCTGTTTGATGGTGCCCGTGGACGTAGTGGGTGTCGACGAGGCTACCGGCGATGGGCTTTGGGTGGGAGTGGCGGAGCCAGTGGGAGCCCCGGATGCCGTGGGCGTCGCCGCTGGAGTCGGAGTGGCAGTTGCGGCAGCCGTCGACGTGGCCGGAGCCGTCGGGCGTACTGTAGCCGTCGGGGACGGCTTGGCGGCATGTTTCGCTCCCCCGCAGCCCGCGAGAGCGGCGGTGAGGCCGAGCGCCACGCAGCAAGCTGCTTTACGGACCACGCCGTCCTCCCGGGTTCACACACGCTCAGCGAAACGTCAACCTCATCATAGTCAAGCCCGCGCAACTCAGCGGCTAGAATCAATTCACAGCGGCAGCGAGACCTGACGGCGCCTCGTCGGAATCGGGGCGCCTTTTGTTCATGGGAGGAGGAGGGATTCGTGCAGCGGACGCTGACCCGGGAACTGCCCCAAAGGATCGGACAGCGGGTGCTGCTCGAGGGCTGGATGCACAACATCCGCTCCTTCCCCGATTTCAGCTTCCTAATCCTGCGTGACCGGACCGGCAACGCCCAGGTGATTCTGGAGCCGGGCCCCGAGCTGGAAAAGCTGCACGGTCTCCAGAACGAGAGCGTGCTGCGCATCGAGGGAACGGTCGTCGAGGAGGAGCGGTCGCCTCTGGGAGTCGACGTGCGTGACGCCTGGATAACCGTTGTGGCTCCGGTGACCGAGATCGGCCCCTTCGAGCTGAACAAGAAGGTACTCAAGCCGAGTCTGGACGTGTTCCTGAATCATGCCGCGTACGGCCTGCGTCATCCATCCCGGATCGCGGTGTTTCGTATTATGTCGACGATCCTCGCGGGCTACCGGGAGTTCCTGCTTTCGGAGGGGTTCACCGAGATCAGCACTCCCAAGCTGGTGGGTGGCGCGACCGAGGGCGGCGCCAACGTCTTCCCCGTCCAGTACTTCGATCGCACCGCCTATCTGGCCCAGAGCCCCCAGCTCTACAAGCAGATCATGGTGGGCGTGTTCGAGCGCGTCTTCGAGATCGGGCCGGCATTTCGCGCCGAGGAGCATGCCACCTCCCGGCATCTCAACGAGTTCACCAGCCTCGATCTCGAGATGGGCTTTATTGAGAGTCAACGCGACGTCATGGACATGCTCCGACGGGTACTTCAGGCGATGATCGAGGCGGTGCGAACCCGCAACGCCCGTGAGGTGGAGCTATTGCGGATGGAGCTTCCGCGTATCGAAGAGATTCCATCCCTGAAGTTCCGCGAGGCTCAGCAGATGATCCTCGAGCGACACGGCGAAGACCGCTCTCAGGAACCGGACCTCTCACCGCAGGATGAGCGATGGATCTGCGAGTGGGGGGAGAAGGAGCACGGGTCCCAGTTCGTCTTCGTCACCCACTTTCCCAGCGCGAAGAAGCCGTTCTACTCGTTCCCGGATCCCGAAGATCCGGAATACAGCGAGACCTTTGATCTCCTCTTCCGAGGATCGGAGCTGGTCAGCGGCGGCCGCCGCATCAACGACTACGCCCAGCAGCTCGAAGTGCTCGAGCAGCGCGGCATCGATGCGCAGCCCTTCGAGGGATTCCTCGAGGCCTTCAAGTATGGGATGCCGCCCGAGGGCGGCTTCGCCATCGGCGCCGAGCGATTCCTGGCCCGCCTCGCCGGCGCCGAAAACCTGCGCGAGACCACCCTCTTCCCCAGGGACATCAACCGGCTCACACCGTGAGCCTGGAATGGCTCATCCGATGATCGAACACCGCATTGAAACGATAGACAGGACTTCCGGCATGAATGGCCGGGTTGTAGGAGTGGATGAATGACGGAGACGACGGTCAAATCAGAAGAGGAATGGCGTGAGCAGCTTACCCCGGACCGGTACGCCGTCCTGCGGCAGGCGGCGACAGAGCGAGCCTTCACGGGCCGGTACGTCAACTGTCACGATGACGGCACCTATCGCTGCGGCGCGTGTGGCGCCGCGCTCTTCAGCTCCGATACAAAGTTCGAGTCGGGAAGCGGGTGGCCCAGCTTCTACGAGCCGATCAACCGCGATACCGTCGAACTGAAGCCGGACTCGAGCCACGGGATGTACCGCGTAGAGGTTTGCTGCCGGGCCTGCGGCTCGCATCTGGGACATGTCTTCGACGACGGGCCTCAGCCGACCGGCCAGCGCTACTGCATCAACTCACTGGCGCTCGATCTCGACACTGAAGGTCCGGACACGGACGAGAGGACTGCCGGCTAGGCCGTATTGGAGCCCCTCCAGTACCTTCGCCTGATCGCCGATCCACGGCGGCACGACGACCCGGCCGCGGTCGGTCTGCTGGAGCGCCGGCTGACGGAGATCTACGGGGAACAGACCACGGGGCACTGGCGCATCGCGCTCAACGGTAGGACCGGGCTCTACGGCATCCTCGCCGCTCTGGAGGCGCAGCCGGGGGATGAGGTGGTCCTGCAGGCGTTTACCTGCGTTGTGGCGGTCAACCCCATACTCTGGGCCAGCCTCAAGCCGGTCTTCGCCGACGTGGATCCCGCCGACTTTTCGATGTCGATCAGGTCACTCGAGTCGAGGATCACGGCGCGGACACGGGCCATTATCGTCCAGCACACGTATGGGATTCCCGGTCCCATCGAGCCTGTCGTCGCCATCGCCAGAGAACGCGGCCTTACCGTCATCGAGGATTGTGCCCACGCCCTGGGTATGAGCGGGCGCACGGGAATGCTGGGCACGATGGGCGACGCGGCCGTGACGAGCTTCGGCATCGAGAAGGTGCTCTCGTCCAAGGCGGGAGGAGCTGTTCTGCTCAATGCCGGCCGCCTTCGACCGGCATTCGACCGCGTGCTCGGCCGCCTGCCCGTCGTCAGCCGGACAGAGACGCTCCGGTGGCTGCTCTATCCGCCGCTACGCATCGGCATCCGCCTCCTACCGGTCGACGCCGCCCACCGTGCGGACAGCGCGCTGGTGCGGCTCGGCCTCCTCAGGCAAGCCGCTGCGCCGGTCGAGCTGGTGGGTGGAATGCCACCGGGCACGCCGGCCAGGCTCAGCGGAGCACTGGCCGAGGTGGTGCTCGACCATCTGCAGAGCCTCGACGAGAACCTGGCGCACCGTCACAGCGTGGTGGGGGCTTATGGGGAGGCTTTCGCCGGAGCAGCAGTGTTCCAGACCGTCGCATTCGACGGCCCGCTGATCTGTTACCCGGTCCTCTGTCCAGACCGAGCAATCCGCGATGGTCTGCGCCGGCGGCTGACGGCCGGCGGAATCCCGGCCACGGCCTGGTACGATCCGCCAGTCTTTCCTCGAGGCGTGGACCTGGAGCGCATCGGATACGATTCGGAAGCGGTGCCGGTGGCCGAGGACCTGGCCGGCCGCATTCTCTGCCTGCCCACCGGACGGATCATGACCCCATCTCGAGCGAGAGACGTAGCCCATGAGCTTATCGCTGCAGCCGCTGACCTCGAAGGAGCAGCTCAACCGGTTTCTTGAGGAACCAGAGCGGCGACCTTATGCCACCTTCTTTCAGACGTGGGAGTGGGGAGAGTTTCAGCGCTCTCGCGGCCACCCGATAGAGCGCCTCGGCGTCTTCGACGGCAGCACGCTCGTCGCCACCGCCCTGACCGTCGAGGAGACCGACCGCTTCGGACCCTTTCTCTACTCCCCCCGCGGGCCGGTGGTCGACTATCAGGACTCGAGCCTGACGGCGAAGGTCCTCGACCTGCTCCGGAGAGAGCTTGGACGCCACGCCTCGAACCCGGTGTGTCTACGCCTGGATCCGGCCCTGGGGAAGGACTCAATGGCGACAAAGCCCTTCCGGCGGCTGGGATTCCGGGACGCCGGCCGATTCACCCAGGTCGAGCGCTCGTGGATCAGCGAGCTGCAGCCCGGTTGGGAGGAGCAGATCGAGTGGCAGCGGGCCCACGGGATGCGGAGCAATCTTCCGCGCTATCTCCGTCGCGCCGAGCGGGAAGGAGTGGTGGTGCGGCCCGGCTCGAATGCGGACGACCTCGAGACCTTTCTGGACATGCTGCACCATCTCGACAACCGCAAGCATGGCATCGGGCTGCAGTCGAGGGAGTACTACCGACTCCAGTTCGCCGCCATGGCTCCGTCCGGCTACGAGCGGGTGTTCATCGCCGAGCATGAGGGCCGGCCCCTGGCCTCGGCCCTCATCGCCATCTACGGGAACGAAGCCTCGTACCTCTGGGGAGCCTCGTACGACCGCGAGCGGGAGCTGCGTGCGCCCCACTACATGCACTTCCGGATCATGCGCTACGCCTACGAGCATGGCTGCCGGCGGTACAACTTTTGGGGCGTGGTCAAGCCGAGGAACCATCATCCGGGCTACCGAGGCTACGGCTACTCAGAGTTCAAGCGCAGCTTCGGCGGCAACGAGGAGCTGTATCAGCGCAGCCAGGACTATGTGTACCGGCCGCTGCGGTACGTATTGACGTATTTCAACGACGTACGGCGCCTCCGCACTGCACAGCTCGACTAGAGCGGCTGAGAGCCAGGAAAGGCAATCTCTTGCAGTACCATGAGGCGCGCAAGGAGGATCGGACTTGACAGACTCGACCGAAGGGTGTAACGGGGCGGCCCGAAGACTGACCAGGCGGCGCTTTCTCGCCGGCGCTGCGGCTGCCGCCGGAGCGGCGACGGTTGGGCCGGTGCTGGGAACAGGAAGTGCGCTGGCAGCCGGCCTCGACCCTCGCGGCAGCCGGTCGAGCGACATGGTGCCATTCTTTGGCCGGCATCAGGCGGGAATCGCCACCGCGGCCCCGAATTACCTCTGCTTCGCGGCCTTCGATCTGGCGCCGCAGCGAAAATCCGACATCCGCGATCTCATGCGCCTCTGGACCGGGGCCGCCGCCCGAATGACCACCGGACAGCCGGCCGGGGAGCCCAACACTGCGGAATCGCGCGCGCCCATCGACACGGGCGAGGCGCAGGGCCTGCCGCCCTCCCGGCTCACGATCACGTTCGGCTTCGGACCGACGATGTTCGAGCTGGACGGCGAGGACCGCTTCGGCCTGCGCTCCAAGATGCCGGCGGCGCTGCAGCCACTGCCGGCGTTCGAGGGCGACCAGCTCGAACCCGACCGGTCTGACGGCGATATCTGCGTCCAGGCCTGCGCCGACGATCCACAGGTGGCGTTCCACGCCGTCCGCAACCTGGGCCGGCTGGCCCTGGGCTCGGTGGCCATGCGCTGGCAGCAGCTCGGCTTCGGCAGGACGGCCAGCACCACCAGACGGCAGGAAACGGCCCGCAACCTTATGGGCTTCAAGGACGGCACCGACAACCTCCGAAGCGACGACCTCAAGGGTATGCAGCGCTTCGTGTGGGCGGGAGCCGAGGGTCCGAAATGGATGGAGGCCGGGTCGTATCTGGTCGCCAGGCGGATCGAGATATCGATCGACCAGTGGGACGGCTCGGCGTTGCGCGAGCAGGAGCACACCTTCGGCCGGCGCAAGTCGACCGGCGCGCCGCTCACCGGGACGTCGGAGTACGATCCCGTGGACCTAAAAGCCGTGGACGCCTCCGGAAAGCTCATCATCCCGGCCGACGCCCATATCCGAATCGCCGCGCCCTCCAACAACGAGAGCCGACGCATTCTGCGCCGGGGCTATTCCTTTTCCGAGCGCGTCGATCCCTCCACGGGCCTCCTCGACGCCGGCCTGTTCTTCATCTGCTTTCAGCGTGATCCGCGGACCCAGTTCGTACCGCTGCAGCGGAACCTCTCGCGGCATGACCACCTGAACCGGTACACCACGCACACCGCCAGCGCTCTATTCGCCGTACCCCCAGGTGCCCGCCCGGGAGGGTTTGTCGGAGCGGGCCTGTTTGTAAGACAGAGAGGATCCGCCTTCGAGCCTTAACCCTCCGTGCGCAAGAGTCGCGGTAGCGATCAGCCTTGCCAATTTGGCAGTTCTGCACACTGAGTGGCTGAGACGTAAACAAGGCGTTTTTGAGTTTCTCTCGGTGGCGTCCGGTTGATTCGCCGGCTCCGCTCCGGGAGCCATGAGGGTGTTGCCTTCGCGGGAACGGGCCGCCCTTGGCCAAGCGTAGGGCCTCGAACTTGGCGAAGTTGGTCCATCACATAGACTGACAAAGCGCCCAAGACTCGTGGGCAAGGAATACAAATATGACTCTGTTGCCGCTCGTCCGTCTGTTGTTCGCAAGTTCGAATCATCTCGTCCGGCGTCTGGGGGCGGTGGTCTTGGTCATGGGCCTAACACTCGTGCCCGCCCACGCGGGCTCCCAACCAGCCACCGCGTCGAGCGGCATCTTCGACGATGCCAACAATTGCATCAACTACAAGACGACCCTCCCCTCTGTGACCGGAACCAACTTCGTCGTGTACAGTCCCGCGAGTGTGGCCAGTGTGGCTCGTACGGTGGCTGCGATCATTCGGACGAAGGACGTCCTAAAGGTTTACGAGCGCGGTCTTCACATTCCCTCTCTGGTGCAGCCGGGCCAAACAGGCCGGTTCCCCGTGTTTGTAGATCCTTTACTGCTTCAGGAAACCCACGGCGCTGCGGACGGGGAAACGGCCCGGCTCTGCCAGCACCACAACTGGGCCGCAGTGGCTATCGACGCGACGCGAAGCGGTGACGCTCTGGCCTCGATCGTCTACCACGAATTGTTCCATGCCGCCCAGTTTGCCGAAATCAGGTTCGCGCCCACCTTCGACAATTGGTGGTTCGAAGCCACCGCCACCGCGGCCGAGGCGTGGTTCGGCTCGCAGGACCATGTGAAGTACGCTCCAGCCGTCGCAGCCGTTCCCCAAAACCCGATGGACAGATTCGACGTGAGCCACCAGTACGGCGCCTACATGTTCGTTCAGTGGGTCATGAAGTCAGCGGCAATGCCGAGCGCAGCCGGCTGGCAATCTCTCCATGCCTCCATTCAAGATGTCACCTCCCACCGTCCGAATTGGGACGACGGGTTGGACCAGGCATTGGTGGCACTTCCGACCACTGAACCATGTCAGACTCCGGCGACCCCTCTCGGATGCGAAGTGGCCTCGTTCCGGGCTGACGAGACGAACGTCAAGCCTCGATTCGGTCCGCCCGCAAAGTTCAACTTTCCAGAAACGATCGACAGTAAATCGGTGAGCATCAAATTCCCGTCGCAACACCAGTTCGGCGCCAACCTGATTTCCTTGAAACCAGCAGGCGACAGGAACAAGATGGAAGTGATCATCCCATCGGTACCGTACGGCCTCGACGTATGGCTCAACCTCGGTGATGGCCAGCTCAAGCGGCTCACCCATGGCCAGGACTTCGACGAGACCTTCTGCCGGGGTGGAGCTCAGGGAGCCGGAACCCTGCCCTTGCCCAAGACCGGTGATGTTCGGATCGCCTCCACAACGACGGGCGGCAACTCGCCCAACAGGTTGGAGGTCAAGCTACTGGCCAGCGCAGACAAATGCGAGCACCAGGGCATCACCATGTACCAGAACAGCGTGAACGGCGGATCCACGCCGGCCGCCGTCTTCCAATCGGCGAGCTGCAGCCGACCTGCCGCCGGGAAAACCGGGGTGTTCAGGGCCAAAGCCAAGTCCGGCGCCTACACCCTGCAGGTGACGATTCAGGGCTTTGACGGCCCCAAGACGTACAACCTGCACTATCAGTCGAATAATCCCACGTTTGTAGTCAGCGGGCCAGGCGGGCCCTTCTCGAACGTCTACTGGCCGGGAGGAACGCCTCCCAACGGGGGCGGGGCGATCACGTTTTCGAAAGACGGGTTGGTCATGGGCCTCGGGTTCATCGACGCCTTCAACCCAACGTCCTCAGACGACATCGTGCTGGCCGGCACGCTGGCGTGTAACTACTCCAACCACTGAGGTGACCGGCCACTCCGAAGCCATTACTTCGGGAGGCCAAACGGTGAAGAGCCCATAGCGGTGAGCCGCGCCCCAGGCGAGACGGTCTTCGATTGACAGGAGCGGGCTGACCGAAGCGGGCTGACCGAAGCGGTAAGTGCATCGGCCATTACCTCGGCAGAGGCATCCGTGGGCCAGGGTCTTGAGCGTCCCGAACGGGCCCGGTGATGGTTAGGCTGAGGGAAAGGAGTCAGCCGTGACTGCAGCCCCGCTCATGGTGGCGTGGTTCGAGCGGGTGCATGAGCGGCACAGCCCGGTGGCCGACCGGATTGCCGAGTCATGGACAGGCGTGACGACACAGTCAACCTGCGGGCCGGCCAGCCCGAACATCGCATGTCGCGTTCAACGTGAAGGGGAGGCCCTCTCTATTTGCGCTGCAACTTCGAGCGGGAGCGAACACCTGAGGAGTACTACGAGGAGATACGCTTCGTCCGCCACCTGACCAATCATCGGCTCCGTGTCGCGCAGCCCGTCCCGTCTCGCAACGGCCTCCTCGCCGAATCGGACTCAACCGAACTCGGGGGGTTGCGAGCAATGATGAAGCTTGCGACGGGCGGATTGGCATTCGGGGCCAAACTTCGTGTATTCTCGTGCGGGGTTCTCTGCCGGTTAGCCGCGCAGGTGAGCCGAGACCATCGGATCGGGGATTTACATCATGAAGTACAGAAAACTGACCGCCCTTCTTGCACTGACTGGATTGACGGCCCTCCTCGCCGCTGCGCCTGCGCTCACAGTGGGGGCACAGAGCCGGGCCGCGATCCATCGTCATGTCCTTATCGCCCAGCCGTCCTCCATCGGAGCAGCCGGCGATTCGATCACCAACGCTTTTGACGTCAACTCCAACGGCGCCCTGCAGAAAAATCCCCAATACTCCTGGTCCACGGGAACGATAGCCGCCGTCGACAGCCAGTATCAGCGAATTCTGGCGAAGAACGCCAAGATCAAGGGGAAGTACTACAACGTCGCCGGCTTCGGGGCCAAGATGAAGCAGCTCGACGCTCAGATGAAGACCCTCGCGGCCGATAAGGTGGGCTATGCCACGGTCCTCATGGGCGACGACGACGTTTGCACTCCGACCATCGCGGCTATGACCCCGGTGGCGACCTTCAAGACGCAGTTCGAGCAGGCGTTGCACGACTTTTTCGCCAAGGACGACTCGGCGCACGTGTACGTCTCCAGCATTGCAGACGTCTATCGCGTCTGGCAGCTCTTTCACTCCAACACGCAGGCCGAGTACGTGTGGAACACGCTGGCTCCGGCGCTCACCGGCCAGTATGTCTGCCACAGCATGCTGAACCCCAAGGCCACTGCCGCTCAGCGCCAGGTGGTGAGGAACCGCGAGATCGCCTACAACGCCGCCCTGGCCGCGGTCTGCAAGAGCTTTTCCCATTGTCGTTGGGACGGCGATGCGAATTTTAACCGCCAGTTCACCGCGAAGGACATCAGCACGGTCGACTACATCAGTCCGAGCGTCCAGGGGCAGGCGGATCTGGCGACGAGCTCCTGGGCTCACAGCTATTGGCCCGGCACCAAGTAGGCGAGCTGGTTTCGACGCTGCCACCGGCGAGCAGTCCACGGTGAGCCGAGCGCCGCTGCTCGCGCCGGCGCTGGCCGTCGTCGCCCTGCTTGTGGCCGCCCTATTCGCCTCGGGCTGCGCGGCGGCGTCTACAGGAGATCACCACACCTCGAGGCTGCATGGTCGCACCGCCGTCGCCGAGCCTAACTCGATCGGATCGGCGGGCGATTCCATCACCCGCGCGTTCGACGTCGACGGGCACCACCTCCTCCAGGATGATCCGGCCGACTCCTGGTCCACCGGCGCCAGCCCCTTGGTCGACAGCCAGTACCTCCAGATCCTGGCGAAGAACGGAAGGATCAAGGGGCATATGTTCAACGCCGCGCGGAGCGGCGCCTCAATGAGTGCTCTCGACGGGCAGCTGAGGACACTCGCCGGGGACAAGGTGGCGTATGCCACCGTTCTGATGGGCGACAACGACGTCTGCACCTCCAGCATTCAGGCGATGACGCCGGTTTCGACCTTCAAGGCCGAGTTCCGCCAGAGCCTGCACGACTTTTTCGCCAGAGACGCCAAGGCGCACCTGTTCGTCTCCAGCATCCTCAACGTCTACCGGCTCTGGCAGCTGCTTCACACAAACAAGACCGCCGAGGCGATCTGGAGCTACGCCTCAATCTGCCAGAGCATGCTAAATCCCAACAACACTGCCAAGCAGCGGGCCGAGGTCGTTGCGCGTGAGGTCGCCTTCAACAGTGTCCTGAAGGCCCAGTGCGCCGTCTACGCCAACTGTCGTTGGGACGGCGACGCCACCTTCAACTCCCCGTTCACCGTGGCCGACGTCAGCGCCGTCGACTACTTCCACCCCAGCCCGATTGGGCAGAAGGACCTGGCCGCGGTAACGTGGCTGCACAGTTACTGGGGGTCGACGAAGTAACGCCTCGCTCGGCCTGTCCGGTTACAGCTCGCGCAGTATTTCGATCTCGCCCGGCAGCATACGGTAGCCGAGGCGGATGTTGATATCCAGCATCCGGTGGTTCTCGGCATCGTTTCCCGTGAGGATGAACTCGAAGCCCTCTGCCCTGGCGTATTCGATCGCCTTGAGCTTCAGGGCCCGCGCGATCCCCCGGCCCCGATAGGCTCGGTCTACTCCCGTATACCCATTCATCAGGCCGCGATGGCCTCGAAGCCTCAGCGCGGCTACACCGACCGGAGTGTGTCCATCCAAAGCGATCCAGATCCGCTCCGGCCCCTGATCCGCGGCTTCCAGGTGTTCCTTCCGCCATTCTTCGAAGGGGCTCTGTTCCCAGGTCTCAGAGGTTGGAATGTCGCGGGCTGACTGGTAGCTCAGATCGGCGACAGCCCGGAGCAAGTGCTCATCCTCCAAACCGATCTCGTCCAGCCGGCGGAAGGCAAGGCCTTCCGACTCGAGTCGCGCCAGCGTGCCTTGGTATCCCTCGAGCCGTGCATCCTTCACGTCGAGCCGCGATAGCCGCTCCACACGGCCGGTGGGGGCAAGGCCGTGATTGGTCGCAAAGCGCAGACTCGTATCGTCGCCCTCAAACACGCTGCCGTAGATGCGTTGGGCGTTGTGCTCGGCAGCCTGCTCAAGCAGGTGTCTGAAGAGGGCTGAGCCGATGCCCTTCCCGCGCCACTCGGCAGCCACCCCAACGTTGGCGAGAAAGGTGCCAGGACGGGTGGCTGAGTAATTCTCACTGAGAACGTATAACCCCAGGATCCGGCCATCGCGGACGGCGACAAAGCGCTCCTCGAATGTGCCGGGCTTTCGATCCGGCCGGTCCGCCTGCCGGCGGTACTCCTCCACGCTGATACCGGGCAGGAATGGATGGCCCTCATTGCGCAGGGCGACGATCTCGGGATCGTCCTCTCGCCTTCGGAGACGGATCTGCATGTCGACTGCGGGAGTGACGCTCATGACCTCACATTGTTTCAACCAACTGGCCGCCGCTTCAAGAGCGTGGCTGTGATCTCCATCACCTACACCACGATTCGCATGTGTCCGGATTCGCCGCCGTCCGCGCCGTGCATGCGCGGCCGGTCGTGGTCGCGGGCTGTTTTCGTGCATGGCCGACGGCGATAGCCGTTTCCTGCCAAGCCGCGAGCTGATGCCGGTAGTACGCGGGCCGGCCACACAGCAGCATCCCAGGTCGCGGACCGACATGCGGCTGATCGCATCATCAGCGTTGGCGACCTGCATACGGCAAGGGTCAGGTTACATTTTGGCCGGCGTGGCCGCTGGGGCCTCTCGGCCTCGGCCCCCACGGGGGTAAAGGATGAAATGTAGCCGGGCCCCCGCGCACCGTCGACGGCGGGCTGATTGCCTCCCGATCCGCAGATTTCAGGTCGATGACCTATCCTGTCCCTCTGTGTCCCGGTCGTGGGCGACACCTGGTTCGTGCGGAACCGCAGACCCACGTCGGTGGTACGCGTCCCGGCCACACCGCAGCATCCCAGCCTGCGGACCGACATGCGGCTGATCGCATCATCAGTGTTCGCCACCGGCATACGGCA
>DASRCF010000186.1:0-16278 GCA_035653255.1 Chloroflexota bacterium | reverse complement strand
GCCGGTCAGCGTCACCAGACGAATGCCCTCCCATCGAATCAAGTGGAGAATCATCTCCAGCTCGCTCTCACGTCCGAGAACTGGGGTTGGGGAACGGGGAGCGGACCGGTGAGGAGGCAGGGACTGGGTGAGGCGCCCGGGCCGCCGGCCGAGTTCCGAAAGCGCCTCGGCTTCGCTGGCCTCCACACCAAGTGCGGAAACCAGCCTCTGAACCGTGGTCCGGTAGGGATAGCGGTTCACGCCCCGTTCGAGGTCACTGATTGCCCGAGCGCTGAGGCCCGCTCGCTCGGCCAGGTCCTCCTGAGTCAGCCCCGCTTCCGAACGGAGCCGCCGCAGAAGATCGCCAAACGTCGACTCAGTGGTGGGTCCCATGAGATGCCCGCGTGACTCCAGTATTGCAGCTTATCCAGATCGGTGTTCGCGTCGGCATGACCGCGGCCAAGAAGGCTCCCCGGGCAGTACGACCGGTTTCGCAACCGGAGGTGAACTCTGAAACTACGTGGGTAAGTCTGTGGAGTCCTCGTGGACCCTGGACCGTTTTTGGAGCAGACTTCACGTTAGGAGCAGCAGGCGGCGGCACAGTCGTGCTCCAGGAATCAGGATTCCAGGGAGGTTAGATGCAAGATCCATTGACCGAAGCCGAGTTCCGGGCTTTCTCCGAACGTCTGTATGGGTTTGCCCGAGAGCTGACCGCGAAGGAGCGCTTCTTCCTTACGGCGATTCTGGCCCGGGCGTCCACTCGCAGCGATCGGGATGTCGATACATGGTGGACGGACCCCGAGTGGAGCCTCTCCGCCGAGCTTGCGTTCTCGATCTGGCAGTCAATGCACTCGCCGCGGCAATCAATCGGTACCAATCCGCAGGCCCTTCCGCCCAGTGAGTTGGGCGCTGATCGGATTGCCGGCGACGGGATTGCGGGATGGCCGGCAGCGACTGGCCTCGAGCTTCGAGATGAAGCGGCCCACGACAGCGCCACCCTCACTCACGAATCGCAAAACACTTAACCGCCTCGTAGATGCACGAAACCAAATTACTTGCCGATATCAATGGAGGATAAAGTCTTGAAACGGTATCTCATCGTCCTCGCCGCAATCACCGCCCTGGTCGCTCAATTCGCTGCAGGTCCCGCTGCCAACTGGACTCCGACAGTGCTGGCGGCGCCTCCGCCCGGATTCGACAACGGCAATCAGAGTCTCAATAATCTGACACGGCTGGCTCAGAATGTGAATCTATCCGGGCTGTCCAGCGTCAGCTGCAGCCCACTGCTCTCATCAACCACGCCCGCAACCGACAACGTGGGCATCCATTCCAGCGGCACCCCGGCCGCCCTGCTGGCGTTTGGCGGCCCGGCCCATGCATGCTCCGACAATGGCGGGCAGTTGCTTCCTCCGGATCCCTCGATTGCCGCGGGAGCGGGCGCAGTCGTGGAAACGGTGAACTCGGCGGTCTCTATCTTCAACCGCGCAGGAGGGTTGGAGAAAGCGGTGTACCTCGACAATCTGTTTGGAGAAGTGGGTATATGTGCAGCTCGAGTCGTCTTCGACCCGCTGCCCTCGGCTCATTGGTACATCGTTGCCACTGACGGCGGATCGGTATCTTGCTCCTGGTCGAGCGGGCAGTCTGACGAGTATGGGGGCTACATCGAGATCGCCGTGTCCCATACCTCGGACCCGACAGGCATGTGGGATATCTACCGGGTTTGGAATCCGTACCCTTACAATCCCGACAACCCGCCCTTCCCGTACAATCCGCTCCTGGGATTCAGCTCGGACAAGGTCCTGGTTGAGTTCAGCACACGCAGCTGGGCCGAAGGGCAAGCATGCGGCCCCGGTCATGTCTGCCGGGATGACTATATGGTGGTCATACAGAAGAGTGATCTGATCGGGTTGGCACCTGCTCCTCGCGGAATCGCCATCAGGCTGAGTACCGAAACCAATCACCGGCTCGCGGTGGTGCCGGCCATTCCACTGCCGTCGGCGGAGGTTCCCACGGCGTTCGCCGTGTACCGAGGCTCCGACACCCTGGGCAAGTACGAGTCGCCACTCGTCATTGAAGGTCTGCCCTCGAGCGGCGTCGCCTTCCGCGAGACCGGTATCCATCTTGACACGGGTACAAACGGGCCTGACCCCGCGGCCCAGCCGGGAGTGTCGCCGAACGTCCTCTACGCCGGTGACGATCGCATCCAATCGGTGTCGCTGATAGCGGCCTCCTCATCGACCACCAACTTTAGTGGTGTGCTGTGGACCGCAGGGGCGGACAAATGCACCCCGGCGGGTGATACGACGGAACGGGCCTGCCTCCGCCTCGACCAGGTGATTGTCGACTCGTCGGGGCAGGCCAGCCTTGCTCCCGGCTCTGATCGGGACGTGGGTATCAAAGGGACCGACCTGCTCTACCCCTCGGTAGTCGGAGACTCAACAGGCCTGCGCCTGTGGGTTGCCGACACACGCACGTCGACATCGACATTTCCAACCTCCGAGCTTCGGCTGCTAACCTTCGGAGCCAACAAGTCTGGGCTCTTCATCCAGAGGATGCATACCGTTCAGTACGGCTCAGGCGTCTTCCCCTACACTACCGACCAGTTTCCATCCGGGGATTCCCGACAGGGGCTGACGGACTTCGGCGAGTACTCCGGCATCTACGTCGACCCTACCCAGCCCTCCGGCGCGACGGTCTGGGCCGCGACCGAGAACGCGGCCGCCTCCAAGGGCGGAAGCTGGTCGACGTCGATCGTGGAGGCAACGTATCACAAGCCGGTCGTATCGAAGGTCGTCCTTCGATCGGGCTTCGCCGGGGACACCGTGAACATATTCGGCACGGACTTCAGCCAGTCCAGCGCCGTGAGGTTCGGCGGGGTCCCGGCCACCTCGGCGACCTTCCTCGGCTCGAACCACCTGCGGGCGACCGTCCCGGCGCAGCCGCCGACCACCGTCAACGTCTTCGTCACCACGGTCAACGGAACCGACAATCCGCTGCCCGGGCCTCCGCTCCCCGATCCCTCAGTGGCCGACCGGTTCACCTACCAGAGCCTCCTGTGGGCCAGTGGTACGGACCCGCTCGGCCAGGTCGTGGCAATCGACCCGAGCTCGGACAAGCGCCGCTTCTCGATTGGTATCGGCGCTCCCAAGGGCACTACTGGAATCGTCGTCTCTCACGACGGGCGGACCGTCTACGCTACCAGCCCATCCAGCGGCATATTGGCCTGGATCAACGCCGCCTCAGGAAAGCTTGAGGGAACGCTGAAGGTTGGTGTCCAGCCAACCGAGATCGCCATTAGTCCCGACGACCAGTGGGCATTCATCACTGACCCGGGCGCGTTTAAGGGAGTGGGCGGCGTCGTGCCGGTGCAGCTCCATGGGCCGAATGGCGCTCCGAAGGCACTGACAGCAGTCAAGGTTCCGGATCCTCTCGGGGTGGCTGTGATCTTCGGCGGATCCCCTGCCCAAACCGAGGTGTACGCCACCTCCGGCAACACTCACGGAGTTCTGATGATGACGTACCATGGCTGTCCGATCACCGTCGAGTGGTGTCCAACCCGCTCGTTGACAACCGGCACGGATGCCGAGCCCGGACCCATAGTCGCGGGTCCCGATCGCATCTGGATTGGGACGTATGGATCGAATGCCGGGAAAGTGTACGACATAGACCCTGCGAGTCCGGCCATGAATACCAACTACGTGTTCATGATCGACAAGCCGACTGCTCTAGCCGTGTCAGCGAACGGACACTTCACCTTCGCGATTGCAGCCGCCAGCGGAAAGGTCTATCCGATCCAGCACGCACCACCTTCCCCCGACAAGGTATTGCCGGCGTTCCCGCTTACCGACGGGCCGGCAGGAGGCGGAGCCGTGTCCTTCGATGGGATGCGCCTCTTCGTGGCCGGGGGTAGCTCGGGCAGGATCAACGTCGCCAACGTGCCGTCGCCGTATATCAGCGATCTCGGTTCGGGCCCGAAGACATCCCTGGAGCTGGCCACGAACCTCCCGCCTCGGACCGATTGCGGCGGCGCTCAGTGGGGGACTCCGGCGTCGTCCGTAGCATTCAACCAGAGCCCTCCAGATAAGAACTCGATGGTCACCGTGACCGGTTCGGTTCTCTACTGTCCGCCACATGGCATCGGCTCGAATACGGCCATACCATCGGTCTCTGTCCTGCCTCCGAACTCCAGCGACTGCCCGAAGCCCTTTACGCTAACCTCGTCGCAGGAGACACTGAGCGCGGGCACTATCAGCTTCAGCTTCCAGTTTCAGGCGACGTGCGAAGGATTTTGGTCTGCCACTCCGGCGCTGGGATCCTTTAAGGGCGTTGGAACGGCCCCACCGGCGTTCAACCCTGTCAACTTCAACGTATTCACCTATGGCCTCTAGTTAGGTCCGACTTGGTTCCAGGGTCGCGCCCCGGTGAGGGGCGCGACCGCTCTCTACGAGATTGGCGCGGGTGGATTCCGCAACAACCGCATCTCACTCGCTCATCTTGACCTCTCGTGTCCCTGGACGTCGGCAATGACCGGAATCTGGCCAGACGGTCTCGTCACGGACGCCATTCATCTTGTCAGCAGGGAGCCTGATTGCAGGGAGGCAATCGCGCCCAGGGAGCAAACCGTGTCCGGCGGGCCGGAATGAACGTAGCGTTATCCGCCATCACCTACTTGTCAGACCTTCTCGGCCGGTATTCATGATAAGTAGACGGGGAGCGCCCGGCTCTCGGGGAGTTGCCGTCGGCTGACCCTCCACGGGACGAGGTGCTGCGGCATATCCAGCGATTCCGTGTAAGACGGGAGCAAGAGAGAATGGGCGTCCATTACGTCGGGGGCTGCGACAGGTCTTCGGCGCTCTCGACGCGGGCCTCAGTTTCGAGGGACTCGTCTACCGTGAGAGTCTCGCTCCCGCCGTCGTTCAGAAGCGCGTCCCGCCGGCGAAACGCGCAGGCGTGGAGGTACTACGGCGCCGGCGGCGTAGTACACGACCGAGCCACAGACATCCCAGCTCGGGAGACCGTGATGCATCTACTTGCCTCGTCGCGGTAGGCTACCCGCATACGGGCGGAGCGTCGGGCAGGCCTCACCCACCACAAGTTTGCAGGAACTTGCGCAGCCCTTACCTGGCAGCCCTGGACGTCCAAATGGAGGAATCGTAGCGGGCGCCTCCAACCCGGCTGGGGTTTGACTGCGAACCGATCAGGCGGTTCGCCTGTTGATTAGCACGATGTCGCCGCCGGCCGTGACCGTCCGCGTTGAGACAAGCTCTGCTACCGCCTCGTGTGAGCTGAAGGGCGGGCAGCGGTCAGATGTCGTCGGCCGCGTCGGGAGAAGCGGAGCGTGGCGTGCCAATGGTGGGCAGCTTGACTCCTCCAAAATCGAGAATGACCGGCAATGCCGCGACGAGTGGAAGCGCGACCAGCATACCCAGGATGCCTAGAAGCTTAGCTCCCAGCAACAGTCCCACCAAGGCGACCAACGGCGACACCCTGAGCGTGTTCGCGTACACCCGAGGAACGATGATGTGATTTTCGAGCTGCTGGTAGGCGATGAAGCCCACCACCACGACCACGGCTCGAATCGGAGAGATGGTCAGGGCAATGAGAGCCGCCGGAACGGTCCCGATCAGGCCGCCGAACATGGGTATGAAGTCGGCAAGTCCAACGAAGACCGCCAACGTGAGGTAATGCGGTACCCCGGCCAGGAACATAATCAGTCCCGCGAACAGGGTGGCAAGCCCCGAGGTAATCAACTGTCCCCGAACATAGCCTCCAACCTGCCGTCGCAGCTCAGCCAGAATCCCGAGAACGCCGGCCCTTCGCTCGGACGGAAACATGCCGACGAAGAACGACTTGATCCGTTCTTGGTCGACAAGTAGGTACAGTGTCAGAACCACTATTGTCACCAGGGCAATGACGCTGGTCACGATCGTCCGGGCGACGTCAATGAACAGCTTGTCCTGCCCTTCAATGAGGTGCGGAAGAGATTTCAGCGACTTCCTCAGCTGAAGATGGAGGCCGTGGCGACTCAAGAGGGCTTGAAGCTCCGCAACGTAGTGGTTGCTCTGGTGTAGTAGCTCACGCGTTTGTGTAACGAGGCCAGGTACTATCAAGGCCACGAGCGCCGCGAGCGTAAGTAGGAGAGAAAGTATCACCAGGGTAAGCGCGTAGCCGCGACGCAAGCGTCGCCTTTCCAGCCACGCAAGATACGGCGAGAGAGCAGCCGAGAGCATGACCGAGATGCCTACCAAGAGGATGAGACTCCAGATGCGCGTAACGAGGTAGACCGCGAAGAGTACGGCAAGAACCTTGAGCAGAGTGACAACCTGAATGTCGATTGCGACCCGTTGGACCGGCGTCCGGTCCAACTCCACCCGTACGCTGTCTTCGATCTGCTTAGCTTCGTGCTCTAGCTCAGGGTCAAGGGCCATAAGACACGTCCCATCCCACCCTGCTGAGATCGCCTGGGGGCAGCTCAGCCATGCTTAAGGAGCCTCCCATGCGCTCAAAACACCTAACCCACCCCGCCGAGATTTTTACGTCCGTCCGTCGATGGGTCGATGCACGTCTTGGGCCGTAGTTTGCCACGAATGATTCTCCACGTCTATACTCGTCCGCCACAGAACTTCCAAAGCCAGCTGATCCGGTCCCGTGTGAACGAGACCTCGAAGCGGAAGCAGGAGCGGTGCCGAGATGCCTCCGAAACCGTTCCACAAGAACACTGCAGGATAATGGCGCGGGGCGTGCATCAAAATGAATTGATGATATGATGGCCCATGAGAACGACGATCAATCTGCCTGATGACCTGCACCGGCAAGCTGTCGCCATTGCCCGTGAGACCTCACGGACATTGAACCAGACGGTTGCGGACTTGATCCGTCGGGGTCTCCGGGAGCCGGTCGAAGACCGAGAGGTTGGCCGAAGTCCTACTACGGGGTTGCCGGTGGTTCATGTGGGTCGGGTAGTCACCTCAGAGGATGTTCGCTCATTGGACGATGAGGTGGCTTGACAACACTGCTCGATGCGAATCTCTTAATCGCTCTGACGGTCGGCGATCACGTGCATCATGATGCGGCAGAGGACTGGGCCGCCGGACGAGCCCATCTGCAGTTCGCGACCTGTCCGATAACCCAAGGCAGCCTCTTGCGGCTGCTCGTCCGCGAGGGTCAGAGCCCACACGCGGCGATGACCGTCCTCCGCGGACTGTGTCGCGACCCCCGTCACGAGTTCTGGTCCGACGACGCCTCGTATGAGGACATGTCGCTGGCAGGCGTGGTGGGGCACCGGCAGGTGACCGATGCATACCTTGCACACCTCTGCCGTCGCCACAGTGCCCGGCTCGCCACGCTGGACGCGGGTTTGGCGGCTCTCCATTCTGACGTGGCCGAGCTCGTCCCGACTGGACAGTCCAGATAGGGACAAGGGCTACCTGCCAAGCTCTGAGGACTTGGGAGAGCACGGTCGATAGGGCAGGCTGCTCCTCCTGTCCGCCATACGGTAGCAGCGGTCAGATCTCCTCACCGGTTGCCGTTTGACTTCCCAAAAGCAGTATGAGACTGGAGATGTGGGGTCAAGACATAGACCGCCAAGAGCACGGCGAGAATCTTGAGCAGGGTTCTCGAAATCCCGAACCGGATGTTCACAAGTGCCTGAACGATCGGCCGCGCGTGCATTCCTCGCCAAGCTCCGAAAGGACAACATCACCATGCTGGCTTCCGTGGTCAGCTGGGGAATCCTCTCCTCGGTCATCCCGATCCTAGTCGCGATCGTTGCGATTACCAGCTGGACACTCCGTGACGCCGTCCGCCAGCGCGTCCTTATTCAAGCGCTTACCCGCATCCTCCAGCACTCCCTGACCCAGAGAGACGTCCGCGTGCTCATCCACGTGGCGGTGCAGCACCGGGGTCTGCTTAGCTTGCTCGGAATCGCCGGGATCGCCTGGGGCGCATCGAATATCGGCGGCGCCGTGTCCACAGTATTTCAGCCTATCTTCCAAGTCCGGGGCCGACCAATATTGCGAGAGAAGGTCATCGATATTGCGATGATTTTCGTGTTCACCGTGCTGATGCTGGTGATCATTACGGCCACCACCGCCGGAGCACTGCTTGACCACATCCTCTCTCAGGCTCCGTTGCCCGCAGCCACGTCGTTCGCCCTCGGGACCGCCATCAGCCTGCTCGCCGGCCTGCTGCTCTTCGGTATCCTGTACAGCATCTTCCCCAACATCGAGCCCCGCTTCAAGACGGGCCACGTGTGGAAGGGGGCGGCGGTGGCGGCGATTCTGTTTCAGATCCTCAGCTACGTCTGGCCACTCTACGCCGTTCTCTTTCACCCTCGCCGATACGGAGCGCTCTTTGCGCCGATCGTGGTGCTGGGGGTATGGATCTACTTCTTCTCGCTGATCCTGATTGTCGGAGCTGAAGTGGTGGCATTCGGTTCACTCGCGGAAGCGAAGAGATCCGGCATGGCGATCGGTCCCGCACCTGACGGAACGGTGCCACAGCGGATGCCGAGCCAACTGGCCGCCTCAGATCTATCAGCCAAAGATGATTGACACGCCGGTCCCAACGGCAGGTCGATTACCTCACACTCCGCGTCCACTGGAGGTTCTGCATTGTCGGGCAGAGGCGTACCGGGTGTGCAGAGATGTCGGCGTAGGGCGGACAACTTTCCACGATCTCGTGTAGGCGAGGCCCCATACGTGCCTGGCCGCCGTCCACGTCAAGCGGCCTTCTCCTGGGTGTGGGGTCAAGCATGGGAGCCCCGCCATCGTTCACGCTCGCAAGTGCCGCTTGTAATGGCGGTGGACAGGCTGGGCTCCGGGAGCGATGCTCCCGGAGCCCAATTCGGCATCCTCGCCGTTCTGGCTAGCCGGGATACTGGGAAGCCAGATCCGCACCCCACGCTAAGAGTCCCTTGGCGCGGTCGATCATTCTCCGAGCCTGCTTCTGGTCGATTGGCTGACCATTGAACTCTGCGCCGTTGATTGCCGCCCGCATCTCACCGACCAGATCGTTACGGCTGGTCGTGAGATCTGCGAGTTGGCGCTCGATGGCGGCGTAGGTAGAATCGTCCTTCGTGCTGCCACTCTTCAGTGCATAGGTCGAAGCCCGCAGCGTCTGCAGGGCGAGCCTTCCCACTGAGGCATTGATCTGCTTGTAGTACCAGCCGAGTCGATCTAGAATGCCGGCATCCAGGCGTTCGGTCGGCGTCATGCCAGAGTCGTTCAGCACATTCGTGATTACCCTGCCGTCGCTGACGTAGTCGTCATGCAGACCGACCAGCGCCATGATCGTCGGCCTGATGTCGGTGTGGTCGGACCAGACGTAGGGGTCCACGCCCAGCTTTCGCACCCCGGGACCGACGATACCCAGCCACGTCCGATTGATGTCAGGCGCGACATCGCCATGGTTCCAGGCCGATCCCAGGTGGCCCTCCAGACAGACCGTCGTCGCCGGCTTGCTGCCACAGTTCCCATAGGTAGTCCAGTAGTAGTTGGGATCGCCGAACATCGTGAACGTTGGCGTTCGCAGGGGATCGGATGTAATCATGTGCAGCAGGCGAAGCTCCGTCTGGTCGGCCAGGAACCGCGCCGCCTTCACTGTGTTGCCCGTGATGGGGTTGGGCACCGTCAACCGACCGACCGCACGCTCCATGGTTCGGGTGGTCTGGCTCGACTGGCCCGGCATGCCGTTGAGGTAGAAGTTCGGAGCCGAGTCGAAGTTGATGTCGAACGGCGTGGTGATGCCGAATTCCTGCTTCAGCAGGGCCGGCATGTCGGCGTCGATCTCGCCGATCTTGCTGTAGGTGCAAGGAACGGTTACGCCGTCACAGTTCGCCGGGCTCGGCGGCCCGCCCACGAAATGGTCATTTTCGTCGGAGGTGATGATGAACAAGGTGTTGGTTTTGTTGATGCCGTGCGCCGCCAGGTTGGCAAAGAAGTCGGCAAACGCCTTATCGTAGGTCTTCAGCTGGTCGACATATCCCTTCTCGCCGGGACCAAACGTCCCCCCTGTCACGAAGTTGTCGTGGGCGTTCCGCATGTAGGCGTACGTGATGGGAACGCCGTGCTCCTGCATGGCGGCGACGTAGGCCAGCGATTGGGCGGGGGTGGGATCGAACCCTGGGAAGCCCGGATACTTGCCGTTGTACAGGATCGGGTTTCCGAACAAATCCTTCATACCCTTGCCGCCGGTGAGATACGGCGCTACATACTTGGCTCCGAACAATGCGCTGTATCCGGTGTATCCGCCCGGCTCCTGAGGCAGCACGTCAGGTCGGCCGCCATTCCCGGCCGTGCAGATGCTGCTCCCCTTGGCGCAGTGGATGCTGATGCCCTCGAAGTCGGCGGTCGCCTGATCGGAATTCTTGGCCGCCTCCTGGGCCTGTGGAGAATTTGGCCCGAAGACCTTGTTGATATCGGAGCCCGTATTCTCAAGCTCGATGTTGGCCGTGCCAAAGGCCCCGACGTTGCATCCCGCCCGGGTGAACGTCGCCCAAGGGGCGGGGGTGTTCTGATGGGCGGCGTCGATCATGTTGTAGTTGCTGTCCGTTGACGAGGCGGCGTCGGTCCAGTACTTGAACGAGCTGGTGTACGAAGGCACTCCGTTGGGGCCATAGGTGTCAAAGCTGTTGGCGATCGGCATCCCATGGCGGTCGGGATAGAGGCCCGTCAGCGTCGTGAGGATGTCGTTGGCGGTGTGGGCGATGAGCGGGGTATGGTGATCGCTGAGCAGAGTGCCGTTATTTTCCATGAAATGGAGGAGATGCGGCATCTGCTCGAGATCCGAGGGGACGTTGGGGTTGTCTCGATTGAAGTGGACATTGTCCCACTGCAGCTCGATCACGTGCTTTATCGCTCCGGAAGGCGAGTTGAGCTGACAGCTTGGGCCGCTGGCTGGGCGAACCTTTGCTACGACGGTGGCTGAGGCTCCCACCAACGGCACGACCGAGAAGGCGACGACAAGCGTGCTAGCCGCGACGACCCGGCTCAAGCAGAATCCACGAGCATTCGTGCTGGCTGACAAATCCTTCCTCCTAGGTTTCCTGTCCCGAAATGAGTTGCATATCGATTACATACATGTTGCCGTCACACCCTCAAACGACTCCCATCGCACCTCCTGTGATACCTCGCAATCCGACTCAGACTATACCGAGGAACGAGTCGAGGAAAGGCAAGGCAGAAGCGTTGCCTGCCCTCGCGTATCGACATCCCGCGGCTCCCGCCAAACCTCCGTCTGCCCGATCGGTCACCCAAGCAGGCGGAGCCGGATGCGGTCGATAGCAGAGACTCGGCGCCACATGGCGGCCTTGCCGTGTAGCCCCGATTGCAGATGGAGACGTCGGCCTTGCGCCTTTCGATAGGTGGCGAGTTACTGGTTGGGTGAGCACAGGCAGAAGGGATGGGCCGAGGGGTCGGCATAGACGGGACAGCTTCCGCCCATGTCGGGTAGGCGAATCGCGCCCAGGTCGAGCGCCAGAGATTCGACTGACGCATCCTCGGTAACGTCGAAGTCCAGGTGCATCTGCTGCGGAAAGGACGGATCTGGCCAGCGGGGCGGTATCGCCTGCGAGTGTTGAAATGCCAGGGCAGGTTCACGGCGGTCACAGAATCCCGAGACCACCCAGTCTGGAGCGTCCTCGAGGCGGCGAAGCTCGAGCAGCTTCTCATAGAAGACCGCCAATGCGCGCGGGCTGAAGCAATCGAAGACCACGCGGCCGATCCCGTGCGAGATCGGACCAGACGAGCCCTCTGCCTCGTCGTCGCGGTACAGACAGAACGGGTGGCCGTCTGGATCTTCGTAGGTGCGTCGTTGGTCGTGGTCTTCAAGCCGGCTCGCGCCCAGACGAAGGGCGTGCCGCTCCGCCGTCTCGATGTCCTGGACCGCCAGGTCCACATGGAGCTGCGCCGGACGGTCGGGGTCACCCCACCGTGGCGCCCGGTAGGGCGACTCCTCGTCGAACGCCAGCCGGGGCAAGCTTTCGCGGTCCTTGGCCACAAGCAGCCAGTCCTCGCGGACGATGCGCCACCCGAGCAGCTCCGCATAGAACGAGCCCAGCCTCCTCGGATCGCTACATCCCATCACGATGTTGCGAACTGGCATGACCATTCCCGGCACCCCCTCGACAAGTCGGTCCTCCTCTCAGTATCCGCCTGGCTTCGGGCCATCAGTCTCTGTGGGCGTGGCACCTGCATGTCACGGCCCTTGCACAAAGGAGTCACGGCGGCTCGGGGCGGGCTCTTGGGAGCCCCCCAGACGGCCACGCAGTGTGCGCTCCATGACATCTGGGCCGGCGATGAGGAGCCGGTGGGCGAGTTCCTGACGGAGGTGAGAGCTATGCTGCCGGCTGGCCCGGCGCATCCGGGGCACTGTCAGGGTACAGATGACAGGCCACCTCACGACCCGGGCCCGTTACGCGGAGAGCCGGATATTGGTCCCGGCAAACGGGCATGGCAAAGGGGCAGCGGGGATGAAAGTGACAGCCTGTGGGTGGCTTGAGAGGATTGGGCGGGTCACCCTGGACCGCCGGAGCCCTCGCACCCCGAGACGCATCGACCTTGGGAACCGCACGAAGTAGTGCCTGGGTATAGGGATGCAGTGGATCGCGGAACAATTCGGGCGCCGGCGACAGCTCGACGATCCGGCCTAGGTACATCACGGCGACCCGGTGGCTGATGTGCTGCACTACCCCGAGGTTGTGGGCGATGAACAGATAGGCGAGTCCCAGGTCGTCCTGGAGGCGCGTCATGAGGTTGAGGATCTGCGCCTGCACCGACACATCCAGAGCGGACACGGCTTCGTCGGCGATGATGAACGACGGCTCTACAGCGAGAGCTCGAGCGATACAGATTCGTTGGCGCTGACCGCCGCTGAACTCCCGCGGCCGCCGAGATGCCATTCGTGCCGCGAGACCCACCATCTCCAACAGGGAGGCTACCCTCAGGCGTCGTTGTGAGCGCGCGCAAAGACCATGGACGGCCAGCACCTCCTCCAACGCCTGGCCGACTGTCATTGACGGATTCAGAGAGGAGTACGGATCCTGGAAGACCACCTGCATCTGGCGGCGCAGGTCTCGCAATTCCCGCCCGCCGGCTCGTGTCACGTCGACCCCGTTGAGCCGGATCGTTCCTGATGTCGGGTCGTAGAGGCGCAGGAGGACGCGTCCGAAGGTGCTCTTGCTGCAGCCACTCTCGCCCACCAGGCCAAGCGTCTCGCCTCGATCCACCCTTAGAGAGACGCCGTCGACAGCCATGAGCGTCTGGGTCCCCAATCCACGCGCCCGGCGGATCAGGTTGCCTCCCACGGGGAAGTGTTTGGAGACGTCCTTCGCCTCGAGGATCGGTGAAACCTGCGGCATCTCACGCATCAGTCAGCTCCACCTGCGCGTGGCGGCGACAGCGGGTGGTGTGGCCCTCCTCGACCTCCAATAGCTGGGTCTTCCAGACGCGGCAGGCGTCCTCGCGTAGAGGACACCGATCGTAGAACCGACAGCCTGTGGGAGGGTCGACCAACGACGGCGGCGCTCCGGCGATCGGGGTCAGATAGCGGTCGCCGGAGTCGAGCCGGGGAAGCGAACGCAGCAGCCCGACGGTGTACGGGTGGCGAGGTCGGGCAAGCAGCCTAGCCGTAGGCGCAGATTCGACGATCTGGCCGGCATACATCACCGCGACGCGGTCACAGGTTTCGGCGATGACGGCCAGATCGTGACTCACCAGGATCATGCTCATACCCAGCTCTTCCCGAAGCTTGAGCAGGAGGGTGAGAATCTGGTCCTGGATGGTGACGTCGAGGGCGGTGGTGGGCTCGTCGGCAAGGAGGATTCTCGGCCTGCAAGCGAGGGCGATGGCAATCAGCACCCGTTGACGCATCCCGCCACTGAACTGATGCGGATAGTCGCGGAAGCGCTGCTTGGGCGCCGGAATCCCGACCAGGCGCATCAGCTCGAGTGTCTGCATCTTCCGCTCTCCAGCACTCAGGCGGCGATGCGCCGAAAGCGCCTCCGCGATCTGGTCCCCCACACGCATGACCGGATTGAGGGAGGACATGGGATCCTGAAAGATCATGGCTATGTGGTCGCCGCGCACGCTCTGGATCTCCGAAGAAGGCAGGCGCAACAGGTTCCGGCCTCCATACTCAATGGATCCGCTGCTGTGCGCGGTCCTGGGAAGCAATCGGATCACTGCCCGGCAGGTCACGCTCTTCCCCGATCCGCTCTCGCCCACGATGCCGAGGGTCTCGCCTGAATACAGCGCAAACGAGACGCCGTCGACCGCCCGGAGGACACCCTCGTCGGTGGCGAAATAGGCGTGGAGGTCCTCGACGGCCAGGACCGGCTGCCGGTCTGGATCATCTTCCGCGAGCTGCTCCGCGACCTCAATCGTCAGATCCGGTTGACCTGCGCCCACCTCAGGTGGCTCTCCCGCGCCGTAGCACGTCAGCCAGCCCATCCCCGGTGAGGCTGAAAGCGGTTCCGACCAGGACGATTGCGAGTCCTGGCAGTGCCGGGACCCACCATGCGCTCACCATGTAAAGCTGCCCGTCTGCCACCATGGATCCCCACTCGGGAGTCGGTTGCGGCACTCCCAAACCGAAGTAGCCCAACGAGGCGCCGATCAGAATGTTGGCGACGGCGTCGACCATCGAAAAGATCAGGGCCGCCGAAAAGATGTTGGGCAGGATGTGGCGCAGCATGATGCGGCCCTTGTGATATCCCAAGGCTTCCGCGGCCAGAACGTACTCCTGCTTCCTTGCCGCCAGCGTTTCGCCCCGAATGATTCGGGCATAAGACACCCAGCCCACGGCCCATATAGCAATGAAGAGGCTCATGAGCCCCGGTCCCAGCATGGCGACGATGGCCAGCACCAGCACCAGGAAGGGAAAGGCGAAGAACACATCGACGATGCGCATGATGATGGTGTCGGCCAGGCCGCCGAGATAACCGGAGACAAGCCCGATCAGCGTTCCCGAGATCAGCGTGACACCGGTGGCGCCGAACGCAATGAGCAGGTCGATCCGACCGCCGTAGAGCAGACGGCTGAATACGTCACGTCCGTAGGGAGCGTCGGTTCCCAGGAGATGACCGTACGTGAACGGGGGCGCGGCCGGGATCAGAAGATTCTGGGCCGTGGGATCGTAATGCGTGATCAGTGGGGCGCCCAAGCAGGCGGCGATGATCAGGACCAGCAGGCTGAGACCCACGGCCAGCGACTTGTTGACACGCCCAGCCCGGGAACGACGGCCGGTTCCGATGGAGGCAGCCAGGACGGTGGCGGAATCGGCAACCTCTACTGCCATTGAGAAGACCCTTCGGCAGCCTGAAGGGCGCGCACCGCCGCGCCCGGCCATCTGAACCTACTCAATCGCAACCCTCGGATCGAGCAAAGCGTAGATCACGTCGGTCAGCAGGTTCACGCCAACGATGAAGACGGCAATCAGCAGGGTGATTCCCTGCACCACCGAGTAGTCGCGCTGCAGAATCGACTGCACCAACAGGTAGCCGATACCGGGGATGGCGAAGACGTTCTCGACGATGACGATCGAACCGACGAGAAACGCGATATTGATCCCAAAGATGGTCACCGTCGACATCATCGCGTTGCGGAGCACGTGGCGGCCGAAGACTCTCGGCCTGGTTAGGCCTTTGGCCCTGGCGGTGTCGACATAGTCGGCCTCGAGCACCATGAGGATGCTGTTACGCAGCGAGCGGATCAGCACGGCCGAGAAGCCGACGGCGATGGTGACCGCAGGCAGGAAGAGGTAGTACAGGTGATCGAGTGGGGTGGAACCGAAGCCGGTCACAGGAAAGATATGGACTCTGACCGCCAGGAAATAGATGAGCAGCACGCCCAGCCAAAAGGCGGGCATGGACAGCGTGACCAGAAACGTGGCGCGGATCATCTGGTCCAGAACGCCGTCGCGGTTCAGCGCGGCCACGATGGCCAACGGGACGGCGATCAAACCTGCAAGCACAGCCGAATACGCGATGAGCCAGAGGCTGGGCGCGACACGGGCGAAGACGAGGCTGGTAACGCTCTGTTGGTAGAAGATCGACTGTCCAAGATTGCCGTGAAACAGGTTGCCCATGAAGATGAGGTATTGGATCCACGGCGGCTTGTCGAGCCCCAAAGAGTGACGGAGTGCCGCACCCGCTTTGGGTGTGTAATGGTTGCCGAGCATCTGAACCACGGGATCACCGGGAATCAGGTGGATCAGGAAGAAGGTGATGATGGTAACGCCCAGAGCGACTGGGATGAGCTGCAGCAGGCGATGACCTACGAAACCGAAGCGTCCCACTGAGTC
>DASRCF010000185.1:0-22453 GCA_035653255.1 Chloroflexota bacterium | reverse complement strand
TTATATCCCGAAAATAGGTGCGTGTCTACCCTTATCCCGGGCCCACCGGGAAGCTCAAGCGTCCCGACCTGCCCTGTTGCCGGGCGAAACTCAGTTCCCGACTCGGCATTGACCCGGCACTCGATGGCATGTCCGCGAAGCTCCACCGCCTCCTGCCTCATCTCCGGCATCTCCCCCGCCGCGATGAGGATCTGCGCCTTGACGATATCCATCCCCGAGATCATCTCGCTGATCCCATGCTCCACCTGAATGCGGGTGTTCATCTCCAGGAAGTAGTGTTGTCCCTCATCATCCACGAGAAACTCCAGTGTCCCGGCGCTGACGAATCCTATGCCCTCGGCGCCCCGCACGGCGTCGCGCCCGATCCTGCTCCGGACCTCAACCGGTAAAGCCGGCGAGGGCGCTTCTTCGATGATCTTCTGGTGACGTCGCTGGATCGAGCAATCCCGGTCGCCCAGATGGATGGCCCGGGCTCGATCGGCCAGCACCTGGATTTCGACGTGGCGACAGTGAGGAAGATACTTCTCCAGGTACAGGTCGTCGTTGCCGAAGGCGGCTCTGGCCTCGCGCTGGGCGTTCTCGAAGCTCTGCATCAGCTCGGTCTCACTTTTGACGAGGTGCATCCCCCTGCCGCCTCCACCGCCCGCCGCCTTGATCATCACCGGATAGCCGAGCTCTGCCGCGGCCTCGAGCGCGGCCTCTGCATTGAGCAGCGATTCATGCGTGCCGGGGAGCACCGGCAGCCCGGCTTCGCTCATTGCCTCTCGGGCGGCCACCTTATTCGCCATCTGGGCGATTACCTCTGAGTTCGGACCGATGAACGTGAAGTGGTAGCGCTCACAGATTTCGGCAAAGAACTTGTCCTCCGCCAGGAAACCATATCCGGGATGGATCGCGTCCACGCCTCGAATCTGGGCGGCGCTGATGATGTTGGCGATGTTCAGATAGCTTCGCCCTGCCGGACCAGGCCCGATACACACGGCCTCATCCGCCAGCCTGACCGGCAACGAATCGGCATCGGCCGTCGAATGAACCACCACGCTGGCGATGTCCAGTTCCCGGCACGCGCGAATGATCCTGAGAGCGATCTCGCCCCGATTGGCGATCAAAACCTTGCCGAACATGGAGATTAGCTCAGGCCACCGTCGACGGCCAGGAACTGTCCATTGACGTAGGTAGAGCCATCACCAGCCAGGAAGGCAATAACCTGAGCCACTTCCTCGAGCCGGCCCGGCCTGCCCGCGGCAACGTAGGGGGATATGCCATTGGTAGCCGGCTCGAGGAAGCCGGGCGCCACCATGTTGGCCGTGATCCCTCGGGAACCGACTTCTCTAGCGATGGTCTTTGTCAGCCCCGATAGGGCCAGACGCAGTGCCTGTTCCATGCTTGGAGTGCTTCCTAAGGGCGGAGCGATGGCGACGATCCGCCCAAAACGGCGACGTATCATACCCCGGAGCACAGACTTGATGCACACAAAGCAGCTGCCTGCCCCCGCGCAAATCGAGTCCTGCGGGTGATTATGCGGGCCCGAGAACAGGCCGGAGCCCAGCAGCAGCAGGTCGACCGATTCCGGAAACGCTCCTTGGGCTTGGTCCAAGTCGACCACGTCCCAGATGAGAGACGGCGAAACCGTTGCGACCCGATATCCGGACGGGTTCAGGGCTACCCGGATCCGCTGCTCCAGCTCGTCGGGAACGCCGACAGCAACAGCGGAACGCGGTTCCACCCGGAGATTATTGACTGGCGGGTGCTACCGGTTCGGGGGCGATGACTTCCCGCCCGGAATAGTACCCGCAGGTCGGGCAGACGTGCGCCCGTTCCTTGGGGTTCCGGCAGTGAGAGCAGCGGACAATCGTGGGCAGCGTCAGCCTGATATGCTGGCGGCGCTTACCCTTCCTCGATTGGCTGGTCTTCTTCTTGGGTACGGCTGGCATCGAACTCTCCTATCTGCCGCTGTAAGCGCAATCGACCGTCTGGCTACGCACTCTCCTCGCCGTCGAGCAACCCTGCGATCACCGCGAACGGATGCTCTTCCTCCAGCACGCAGTCACATGAATTCAGGTTGCGGTTGGTTCCACATACAGAACAAAGCCCCCGACAATCCTCGCTACACACACTATGCATTGGGATCGCCAGGAGCAGATTCTGCCGGACCGCTTCGGTGAGGTCGACCACGTGGTTCGGCGAGATGAAAAAGGTCTCGTCCGTCCTTTCGGATTGTACAGGACGGCCTGTCGAGATGTCGATTATAGGCAGGTATTCCTCGTCGAACCGGGCAACGACCGGGGCTTCAAACGGCTCCAGACAACGGTCGCATTCGAGACCCGCGCGCGCTTCCAGATCGGCGTGCGCGAGGATGCCGAAATTGGTACGAATGAGGTTGACCCTGCCGTGCATGCCCCAGGTGCGGATCCCGTCCAGCTCCATAGGAGTGTCCACGTCGACACGATGATGGGTGGTAGTGCCGACCTGAGCGCGCAGCAGCTGCGAGACATTGAATTCGAGTGCTTCCATGGTGTTTCTCCGACAACGCGAGGACCAGAACCGGTGTGCAGTTGGTCAGCGTTCGATCGCTCAGATTACTCCTCCACCTGGGCCAATTCGAGCTCCTCTATTCCGCGGTCGGCTTCATCCGTTCGTCGCGGGGCCAGCGCTCTCAAGCCGTTGCGCACCTCGGTGCGAATTCGGTCGATCCGGCCGTCAAGCTGTTGGAGAACATCGTAGGCATACCGGTCGGCGCCCTGACGGATTTCCTCCGCGTGACTGTAGGCCTCGCGCTCAATCTCCTCGGCCCGCTCCTCCGCAGCCTGGGTGATGGTGTCGTCGCTGACGAGAGCGTTCAGCCGTTCCTCTGCCTGCGTGAGGAGGCGGTTCGCATCGGCCTGCGCCTCGGCGATCAGCCGCTCGCGGTCCTGGTTCACCCTTCGCGACTGCTTGATCTCTTCCGGAATCGCCGTCCGCATCAGGTCGAGGACGTCGAGCGCCTCGCGCTCGTCGATCATCACCTTCTCACTGAGAGGCGGTCGCCATCCTCCATTGATAACCGCCTCCAGGCGGTCGACAAGCATGAGGATGTCCATGCTTATGCCTTCTCTTGTGCTGCTCATCGCTCCCCGCTCCCATAGCGCGACTTCAGCGAACGCCCAACGGACTCCGGAACGAGGTCGGACACGTCACCGCCAAGCTCTGCTATCTCCTTCACAATACTGGAACTCAGGAAGGTATAGCGAGTATCGGCCAGGAAGAACATGATCTCGAGCTGCGGGCTGAGCTTTCGGTTCATAGAGGCGAGCTGGAACTCGTAATCGAAGTCTGAGGTAGCCCGTAGCCCTCGAACCATGACACTAGCTCCGACCGTCTTGGCGTAGTCGACCAGCAGCCCCGTGTATGAGCTGACACGTACGTTGGGAAGCGACGCCAAGGCCTCACGCACGAGGCGTACGCGCTCCTCGACCGAGAACAGCACGTCCTTCTTTGGGCTCTCATAGACGGCCACGACGAGCGAGTCGAAGACCGCCGAGGCACGCACGGCCAGATCCACATGGCCGTTGGTAATGGGATCGAAGCTGGCCGCCATGATTGCTACCTTCATCCCCGCTCCTTCCCGGAATCGGTTGGCTCAGCGCTTGGCTGAAAGGCCCGGCGATAAAAGGAGACCATGGAGTCGCCGTAGCGTTTGAGCTGCCACCGCCTCAGGCTCCCATATTCGGATTGGGTCTCTATCCGCTTGCCGTGTTCTAGGACCACCAGGCCACCCGGTTCGACCACATCGCCGGAAGCAAGGCTCTCCATCATCCCCTCGATGTCCCTATCGGCATATGGTGGGTCGGCCAGGATGAGGTCGAAGGCGCGGTCCAGGCGGCTGAGGGCCTTCATCACCGGCATCCTCCAGATGGTGGCCCTGCTCTGCATTCCCAGGGAGCACACGTTCGCTTCGATCGCCCGCCAGGCAGCGGAACGAGCTTCGACGAAGTCCGCCGTTTCCGCACCGCGGCTCAGGGCCTCAATCCCGAGAGCGCCAGTTCCGGCATACAAGTCCAGCACCCTGGAGTCCACCACGGCAGATCCAATGACGTCGAAGATTGCCTGCCGAACCTTGTCGCTCGTTGGTCTGGTATGCGCATCTCTCGGCGCCTTCAGAGCCGCTCCCTTCACTGAGCCGCCACCTACCCGCGGCGACATTGAACCCGGCCGTCGATACCGTCGGAGACAAGGCTCTCACCCGGTACTCCTGACCGCCTACCGGTTTCTGGGCATTGTGAGAAGATGGACACTAGCTCAGGTCACCGGCAGATTCCCAAAATCTCTCCACGTGCTCGCGTATGGGCGCGAAGGCCTCGCTTTCCAGATGCAGATCCTCTTTCAGAATGGCGAAGGCGACATCGCGCGCTTGCTGGATCGCCAATCCGTCGTCCAGCGTGGCCGCCTTCAGCTCCGGCATCCCGCTTTGCCGGGTGCCCCAGAAGTCGCCATGTCCCCGCAATCTGAGATCAGCCTCCGCCAGTCGGAACCCATCTTGCGACGCCACCACCGCCTCCAGGCGCTCGCGAGCGGGGCCTTCCATGGCCTCACTAACCAGGAGGCAGAATGAGCGCTCGCCTCCTCGACCGATCCGGCCCCGTAGTTGATGGAGCTGCGCCAGCCCGAAGCGATGGGCGTCGCGAATCACCATGACGCTGGCATTGGGGATATCGATTCCCACCTCCACTACGGACGTCGCCACCAGAACGTCAAACTCGCGATCGCGGAATCCCTTAAGCACGCACTCCTTTTCCTTCGCCTTCATCCGCCCATGAAGCAAGGCCACCTGCTTGTCTCTAAAAACCGCCTGCTGGAGCCGCCGAAACTCGGCGATTGCGGATTTGGTGTCGGTCTCTGACGACTCCTCTATGACGGGACAAACGACGAAGGCCTGACGTCCTGCTTCAATCTCCTCCCGAACCCGATCGTACGCCTGTCCAGCACTGGGCACAAGGGCCGTTTCTATCGGTTTGCGGCCGGGAGGAAGCTCGTCAAGCGTGCTAATGTCGAGATCGGCATACACGGTCAGCGCCAGGGTGCGAGGTATCGGCGTCGCGGTCATAGCCAGCACGTGTGGATCGACTCCCTTCTGCCGGAGGCGAGTTCGCTGATCGACCCCGAACCGATGCTGCTCGTCAACCACCACCATCGCCAGTCGCTCAAACTCGACCTGCTCCTGGAAGAGGGTGTGAGTCCCGATGAGTACGTCGACCACGCCCTTCTCGACCGTGTCCAGCACTCTGCGTCGCTCGGCCGCAGGTGTGCTGCCGACCAGGCATTCCGTCTTGAGTCCCAGCGGCTCAAGCCAACGCCTCAGGACCTGGGCGTGCTGTGTGGCCAGGATTTCTGTCGGCGCCATCAGTGCCCCCTGGAAGCCCGATGTCCCGGCTGAGAAGAGGCAGAACGCCGCCACCACGGTCTTGCCGGAGCCGACGTCGCCCTGAAGGAGCCGCGTCATGGGCCTGCTCGACGCCAGGCACGACCGTACATCGGCCATCACCCGGTGTTGTGCTCGCGTCGGCGAGAATCCCAGCGTCTCGACAAATCGCTCCACGTCGGCATCCCGAAGGCGAAGCGATTCGGCCTTCGCCTCGGCCTCGATCTGGAGCCGGCGGCCAATCAATCCGATCTCTATTGCCAGCAGCTCGTCAAATGCCAACCGTCTTTGTGCCGCCCCGAGAGACAGTTCGTCTGCAGGAAAGTGAAAGGCCGACACAGCGGCCGACTCATCCAGCAGCTCGGTCTTAGCCAGGATCGAGTCGGGAAGATACTCGGGGATGGAGGGGGCAAACTCCAGCACCGCCTTGCGCATGAGCGACCTCAGCGACTTTTGGAACAGCCCTTTGTTCAGCGGATAGATCGGAACCAATCTACCGGCGTGGATCAACTCCTGGTCACCCACCCACTCATAGTCCCGGGGCACCAGCACGAGCCGCTGGTCAAAGCTGTCGATCTGGCCGGTTATGGCGATTCGCCTGCCCACCTCGAGCTGCTTGGCCAGGTAGGACTGGTTGAACCAGGTGACTTCGATGGCTCCGCTTTCATCGGCAATGACCGCCGAGGTTATCGTAAGGCCCTTCCTCGGATAGCGGGTTCTCACACGGCGCACGAGGCCGACAACCGTCTTCCGCTCCCCATAACGCAGCTTCCGAATGGCGTCCGTCTGACGGAAGTCGACGTGCTCTCGCGGCAGGTAATAGAGCAGCTCCCGAATCGTATGCACGCCTGCCCTGCTCAGGCCCTCCACCCAGCGAGCTGCTCCCCCGAGTCGATTAACCGGAGAGTCGAGGCCCGGCTCTGTTTTCGCGTCGTCCCGAGGCTTCCTTTTGGGCCTGGGGGCGGCCGGCTTGGCCCGTCTCCTTACGACTTTGCCGTCCTCTTGCCGTCCGGACGTCCCGGTCGGGGTTCCGTCGTCGCCGCTGGGCAAGGCCGCCAACCGTCGCAGGGCCTCGGCTACTGCGTTATGTCGACCCGCTTCATCCATCACCTCATACGAGGCGAGCGCAAGTGCCGCCAAGGAGACACGCTGCGAGTGCGGGCTTTTCGCCATCAGCTCGCCCGCAAATCGACTTAGACCGCCGACTGCCGCTCGATTCCGGTAATCCTGCCTAGACTCCAGCTCCAGGACCCGCTGAAGCAGGTCCTCTGGAGGCAGCGATGTCATGCCGAGGCGAGAGCCTGGGCTTGAAACACCTGCTCGAAGGCGTCGATGGCGCCATCCACGTCGGCGGATGAGACGTTTCTGTGGGTCACCAGTCGGATCTTGCGTTCGCCGACGGCCGCGATCTTCACTCCCACGTCTTCGAGTCGCGCGACCGCGTCCGCAGCTCCAAGACCTGTCGGCTCGAGCTCCGCCACGACGATGTTGGTGGCCAGAGTCTCGAGGTCTACGGTGATGCCGGGAATCCGATTGAGAGCCTCGCCCAGGCGGCGGGCGTGCCGATGATCCTCCGCCAGCCGGCCAATCATCGTGTCCAGCGCCACGATTCCCGGCGCCGCAATGACCCCCGCCTGCCGCATTCCTCCGCCTAGCATCTTCCGATACTTGCGTGCTCGGTCGATAAAGCCGGCGCGCCCGCAGAGGACCGAGCCAACCGGGGCCGAGAGCCCTTTCGAGAGACAGAAGGTGACGGAGTCGGCATCGGCCACGAGGTCTGCGGTCCGCAGGCCGAGGCTCACCGCGGCGTTGAAGATCCTGGCACCGTCCAGGTGGACGGCGACTCCGGCGTGGTCGGCGACCCCTCGGACGCGCCCCAGATACTCGCGCCCAAAGACGGCTCCGCCACACTGGTTGTGCGAGTTCTCGAGGCAGATGAGAGCCGTTCGCGGATAGTGGACGTCGACCGGGCGGATTGCGGCCTGAAGCTCGTCTACATTCAGGGTGCCGTCTCGCGTGTTGGCAAGCGTCCGAAGCTGAAGACCACCGACAACGGCTGAGCCGGCAGCCTCGGCATTGACGATGTGGCTCTTGTCTCCCGCAATAACCTCATCTCCACGTCGCGTCTGGGAGAGCAACGCCAGGAGGTTGCCCATGGTGCCGCTGGTGACGAAGAGAGCGGACTCTTTACCCAGGAGTTCCGCCGACTTCTGCTCCAGGCGAGTCACCGTCGGGTCTTCACCCCAGACATCGTCTCCAAGCGGAGCCGTGGCGGCAGCTGCCAGCATCTCTTGAGTCGGGAGCGTGAAGGTGTCGCTCCGCAGCTCGATCACGTCAATTTGACGAAGCTCACTCGTTGGAGGTTGCCGTTGACCTCGAGGAAGGCCAGGGTCCCCGGCTCACCTCTATGGTCCTGATCGGTGGCGCTGCCCGGATTGACAAACGGCACGCCCTGCAGGTAGTCGAAGAAGGGCCGGTGCGTCTGTCCGAACACCACGCACTGGACGGCATTGCCGAACAGGTCTTCAGGGCGCTTGCGGCCATAGGCGAAGTCCTCGAGGTGCCCCAGATCGTGCACAACGCCGATCTTGAAGCCATCCACGGATTCCACCCGCGTCTCCGGCAGCTCGGCCAGGTCCCAATCGAAATTATTGCCGCGGACCGCATAGACCTGCCGCTTTCCCTTGCTGAGGGACTTCATGACCTTCTCACACTTCAGATCGCCCGCGTGAATGACGATGTCCACATCTTCGAGCTGCTCCAAAACGCTTGCCGGCACGGCATCGTCACCCTTCCAATGCGTGTCGGCCAGCACTGCGATTTTGGTCGTTCCCATCCCCCGCAGACCTCCGTGCCCTTCGCCCTTTTCTGGCCGGATTATACCACCCTGTCTTCATCTACTATTCATTTTCGAGCCGGTGCAAACTCGGATTGGACGCCGGGATCAGGGGATGGCAGCCGGGCCGCAATGCTACCGGCAGGAACCCGCTTCGGGGGCTCTTAGCGCACTCCCGGACTCGGATTCGACGGTTGGGATCAAGGAGAAAGGCGGTAAACTGGGTCGCATTCTCTATCCGAGGTAACCCTAGGCATGTCCACCATCAAATTTCTCGCCGTTTTGACTGCTCTGGCACTCATTCCACTGTTGAACATTGCAAGCGCCGGGGCGTCAACTCCGGGCAAGGCCTCGCTTCCAAGCTCGTACGTCACATCCACCAAGTTCGTAGCCTGCTGGCATACCAGCGTGCAGGGCTGCAAGCTGAAAGGCAAGGGCCACACGGCCTGTGCATCTGGAGGCTCCGGCAAAGACTTCCTGGTGAAGAACGGCTGTCCGGTCACGAATCGGTTTCGGAAGCGTCTCCTGAAGCTCATGTCGAAGTCTCCAAAGGTTGACCCGACATGCCGCTGCAGCCGCTACCCCAAGAAGATCTCATTCGGCGCCGGTAGTTCGAACGTCGGCTACATCCGCAGCGACAGCACTACGCCCGAGGCCACCGTCAAGGTCTTCTATTGGTTTCAGAAGAAACATCCGGTGGTCATTATCTTCAACAGCATCTACAAACACCAGGCGTGGCTGATCAACGACACCTACTGCAAGGGCAACAAGTCGACGTCAATGTACAACAGCCCGTTGGCGGTCTGCAAAGCCAAGAAGTAGCGGCTCTGGTGATCTAGGCCTTGGGTTAAGGGCACCAGAACGGCGGGTCGCCTCTCCAGTCATCCACCGAGAGGACCAGCGCCGGTCGGGTAGGTACTCCGCGTCATGCGCGACATCCCGGGTTGACTGCTGACGGTCGTCGAACGGCGCAGATCTTGTCGGGCGGGCACCCTTTGCGCTCGGCCGCCCTACACGCACCAGGTCGGTCTCCATTACGATCGGAGGAACACGCACGACGCTCCGCGCCTGGGCACCCGGGACGTTTTCTACCGGCTACAGAGCGCCGCTGTCAAGAAAAGCACATGCCCGGCCTCCCCGTCTGACCCGATTCTTCACTTCAATCTTGAGCATCTCTTATCTCCTGCTCGATAGAGTGACACTGTCCCGCACTTTCACCTGGGGTGACCGCGATATCTCAATCCACCATTCCGTCGGAACGTGTGATGCCTTTTCGCCGTCGCGTGGCTGGTTTCGCGGCGTACCGGCAGGGTCGGGGCTCCGGCGAGGCGGCTGACATGTCGGAGCAGGAGCGGCAACAAAATCGAATTGCGCTTCCGCAGCTGACGGGTGGATGGCGTGCTCGTGTTCGCTACCAGGCCGGCCGGATCGAAGCCGACCTCTACACGGTCAATAATCCGGAGAGCCGTCTGGCCGTGCGTGTTCAGGCGTCAGTCGACCGAGCCCGCGCC
Source organism: Chloroflexota bacterium (assembly GCA_035653255.1). Taxonomy (GTDB): domain Bacteria; phylum Chloroflexota; class UBA5177; order UBA5177; family JAJPKF01; genus DASRCF01. Next base: position 12,708 of record DASRCF010000185.1, on the reverse strand, counting down.
GCCTCCGGCCGCAGAGCCGGCGCATTCGAGTGGTTCTCAGGCTCCCTCGAAGAGGAGGCTTACGGGCACCTGGAAACCGCCCGTGAAACCCTGGTCATGCTCGAAGATGACGACAGTGTGAGGGCCCAGATGTCCAGCTTCGCATCACTAGCCGGGGCATCTTATGGGTCCCCACCCTCTGACCCCCCGACCGCCGGTGAGATTCGTGCAAACCTGGACCGCTCAGCTATGCGCCGGCTCCTCCGTGATCAGGACGCAGCGGCGGCGGAGAGACGTGCCGCCATCCGTGAGCTCCGTAACCGAGTCCTCGGAATCACCTTCTTGCTGACGCTGGGATTGTTGATCGCGACTCTCGTCGTGAGTCCGGTCTTCCTTAGGGTGATGGGGCTAGGTGCGCTGGCAGGCCTGCTGACGGCGGTGGTGCCGCTGTCGAGAGCGCCCGGGCGGCATGAATCTGATGGACTGTTGGGAGCCGTAGCCCTGCTGAAGATTCCGGCGGGTGGTGTCACGGCGTTGTTGGGAGTCGTTCTGCTGCGGAAGGGATTGGGAGGTCTTCAGCCGGCTCGGGACGGTATCGCTCTCTTCTACGCCGTTCTTCTCGGGCTCCTACAGCAGGCGCTTACCGGACACGTCGACCGACAGGCGTTGTACCTCACGAGTGACGAGGCTTCCCCAGCACCGGCGACTACCCATCCGCCGGTTCCCCCAACGGGCTGAGCCCGGGCTCAGCCCGATCCCCCACGCGGGCGCCGGAAGATTCACTTCCGGCGCCTCGCTGTTTGTCAGGGGACGAAGCGGCCGTCCTGTGATAGGATCTCGCCGTCCCCGCGAATCTCACCACCCCGTCGCAGATCGCACACGATGTCCCAGTGGATCGACGACTCGTTCGTACCTCCGGTCTCCGGATAGGAGGCGCCGAGGGCCATGTGAAAGGTGCCCCCGATCTTCTCGTCAAACAGGACATTCTTCGTGAATGCCTGCACCCCCTGGTTGGTGCCGATTGCGAGCTCGCCCAAGCGTCTGGCGCCGGCGTCGGTGTCGAGCATCTGAATAAGGAAGTCCTCGTTGGTTTCGGCAGCGGCATCCACGACCTTCCCGGCTTCGAACCGCAGCCGGATCCCCTGAACCTCCTTCCCGCCATAGAAACCAGGGAAGGTAAAGGACACGGTGCCCTCAGCCGAGTCCTCGATAGGCCCGGTGAAGACCTCGCCCCCCGGGAAATTCTTCTTGCCGTCGTCATTGAGCCACGTTCGGTCTTTGATCCCCACCCTGAAGTCGGTACCGGGTGCCGAAATGTGAATCTCGGTCTTGCCGGAGAGCCAGTCGACGACCCGCTGTTGCTTCGCCCCCAGGGCCTGCCAGGCCGCAACCGGGTCGGGCTCGTTCAAGAGACACGCTTCGTAGACGAAGTCCTCATACTCGGAGAGGGACATGCCGGCATCCTGGGCCGCCGCCTGAGTGGGATACATCGCGGCCGTCCAGGCCAGCTCGCCCGAGGCGGACCGCCTCATGAAGGCTTCGAGGAGCGGCTGGTGCGCCTGCTGGTTAACGGTGATCTTGGCGGGGTCGACGGTGTTGAGGGTGCGGGTATTTTCGGGCGCGAGTATGGCGATGGAGGCGTCCGCCTCCTCAACCGACGCTCGAGATAAGGGCGAGATGAAGCGCAGCTGTTCATCGCTCCCCTCGCGCAACAACACCTCCCGCGCCGAGGAGGCTGAGAATCGTGTCCAGGGGAAACCGCCGGCCGCCAGAACGGCCCGCACACACTCGACGGCGAGCGGCTCTCCCTGCAGCGGCGATTCGATCGCAACACTCTGGCCGGGCTCGACGCCGATCGAATAGCCAACCAGAACCTCGGCCATCTTCCGTACTCGTGGATCCATACTGTCGCACTCCTTGTAGGCTGTCTTCCCATCTTCTCTTACGATCCGTCCCAGGGGTCATCATGAGCCAGAGGCGTAACCTCATCAGTGATAGAGGAGCAGGCTGTGTCCGGCGGCTGGCTGACGTTCGACTGCTTCGGGACCATCGTCGATTGGCGTCACGGAATCCGCACCACTTGCGACCTCCTGTTCCCAGAGCGCGGCGCTGATCTGCTGGACGCCTTCAACCGACACGAGCCCGAGGTGCAGTCGGAGCAGCCGTTTCGGCGTTACCGCGAAGTGCTTCGCGAGGCGCTTCGTCGCTCCGCCCAAGAGTCAGAGCTCGAGCTGAAGCCGGACGACGAGGACGCACTGGCCACGACCCTCCCGTACTGGCCGGTCTTTTCCGATGCGTCCGCGGCCCTTCAGAGCTGCCGGGAGCAGGGCTGGCGTCTGGCGGTGCTCACGAACTGCGATCGCGATCTCATGGCGCTCACGCTCCGGCGCCTGCCGCCGCTATTCGAGCTCGTCGTCACCGCCGAAGACGTTCAATCCTACAAGCCTGCCCCTGCCCACTTTCTCCGCTTCCAGGAGGTGGTTCGGCCTGAGCCGGGAGGCTGGACTCACGTCGCCCAGAGCATGTTCCACGACATCGGTGCCGTCACGGCGCTGGGTATCCCCGCAATATGGGTGAACCGCCTGCAAGAGGAGGCTCCGGATGGTCTCGCGACCTCAACCATTCGAGGGCTCGACGAGCTGCCGGAAGTGGTGCAGTAGTTTCGAGTTTCGAGTTTCGAGTTCGGGAGCGGAGTGGCTCACCAGGTTGCGGTGGCGAGGGAGGTGGTCGCCCGGGCCTTGGTTCGCTTCGGACAGGTGAGCGTCGGCAACGTGACCGGCGGCAGAGGCGTCTGGTTCTCGTTGAGCATGGGAGCGATGCTGGTCTCATTGCGATTGAAGGTGGCCACGTGCGGCAGCTGGTACTGATCCTCGACGAACTTGAGGATCGAGGGAAAGTCAAGCGTCCCGCGGTAGATCAGATGCGCGCGAGTGTACGGTGAGATCACCAGCGTCGGCACCCGCAGCCCCAGCGAGTAGGCACCCAGGTGGGGCGGAACTACGTGATCGTAGAACCCGCCATAGTCATCCCAGGTGAGCACGACTACCGAGGTCTTCCAGAGCGGGGACTTCATGAGGGCGTTGATCTGGTCGACCGTCCAGTTCTCGCCCTGACACTCACTCTCAGGCGGGTGCTCGCTTGTCTTGAGGCCCGCCACGAGCCAGGACAGCGCCGGGAGTGTACCCTTCGAAACATCGGTCAGGAACTGGGAGGTGGGCACCACGTTGCTCTGCCACTCGGGCGAGTAGCGGACGTGTTTGATGGCATCGTAGGTCGACCAGACGTACCCCAGCTGGCCCTTAGACGGCGCGTAGTACTTCCATGACGCTCCGGCCGCGTCGGCCTCGTCGGCCAGGGTCTTGGACTTGAAACACGGGAACACCGACCCGTACTTTCCTGCGTCGAAGGTCTTCGCGCGGGTGGCCTTGGGCGAGTCGCAGCCCCATTCGAACACGTGGCCTCTGTCGGTAGGGTTGTCGATGACGTGGAGGTTACGTCCTGCAATCAACGCCAAGTGGTTGGGAAAGCTTTGGCTCTGTATGCTGGCGAAGAAATGGTCGGCCAGCGAGAAGTCCGACGCGTAAGTCCAGTAATCGGGAATCTGCTTCTTCCGGTACTGACTGTCGGCCACGTCATGCCCGTTCTGGTAGGCATTCGCGGTCTTGTAGAACTGATTCATCCGGCCGTTGTTGATTGACTTCTTGGTGCTCCGGCTGTCGGCCGCGATGTCTGTCGTCAAGCTGTCCGGTGTTTGGGGCATCCGGATCCGCTTTGTTCCGCGCATGGCGTACTTGGTCCCATCGGCTCCGGGAAACCGGCCGAAGAGGTTGTCAAAGCTGTGGTTTTCACGGACGATGATGATGATGTGGCGAATCTTGCCGCACTCAAAGGCGGGGCAGGGTGTGGAGGCTTTTGCCGGCGTGCCGAAGGCGACACCGGGTCCGGTGAGCGCCAGGCCGGCCACCAAGGTTGCTGCGGCAGTGAGGGCCACGATCAGGCGCCGGCTCAGCCCAATCTTTTGTGTCGTGCCGAGAGTCATCGAGTCGCCTCCAGTTGGTCGCGGGGAGTGATGTTCGCTGGGGATGTTTGGTAGCAGTTTCGCCTATCAGTGTATCCCTTCCATCCAACTTCTGCCGCCCATCGAAAGGCAGGCGGAAGGCGGGAAAGAGCGAGTCGCCTTGATAGAATTGCCGGACACGAAAGCGCCAAACCGTGGATGGGTCGCCTAGTCTGGCCTAGGGCGCGGCACTGGAAATGCCGTAGGCGGGCAACCGTCTCGTGGGTTCGAATCCCACCCCATCCGCCAGTTCCTCCAAGCGTATGCCGGACCCAAGACCGAGCCGCCGGCCGCGCATACATCGCAGGCGCGCACCCCCGCTGCCAACAGGCCCGCGTTAAGCCGCCAGTGGTAAATCTGCCTCCAATGTTGGCGTCCTGATAATGGAGCAGATGCTCTAACTAGGTAGGTCAGTTTCGATGCGACGCATCGGATTCGGGACAGTCGTCACATTGGTGATGTTGGGAGTGATCTTCGGCGCCGTCGCCGGAGCCATCGTAGGCGCCGTCACCGTCGCCGTCTCATCCTCGCAGTCGCCCTCAGCGGTCCCGGCCTTGATTCCAACCTCCAACGACACTTCGTCCGGCCCTCAGGTACCAGTTACCAACGCCGAGGCGGTGGTCAAGCGGGTTGCGCCGGCGGTGGTTGAGATTCAGCACAGCCTCCCCGCTCAGGTCAATCCGCTGGACCCGTTCGCCGGCCCGCAGCCGGGCGGCACCGTCATCGGCTCGGGATTCATTGTCGACCGCAACGGCGACATCGTAACCAACGCCCACGTCCTGGCTCCCCTTCCCGCCAACCATCGCTTCCAGGTCACCTTCGCCAATGGCAAAACAGCCACGGCGCAGCTCGTGGGCCGCACGACCATGAACGACATCGGCGTTATCCGTGTGAAACCACCGGTGCCGACCGTGGCACTGTTCGGAAACAGCTCCAGTGTCCAACTGGGAGAGCCGGTGGTAGCCATCGGCGACGCTCTCGGCGTCTACCAGAACACGGTTACCCAGGGCATCGTCAGCGGCCTCCATCGTGTGTCGCCCGACGGGCGTATGAACAACATGATTCAGACCGATGCCGCCATCAATCACGGCAACAGCGGCGGCCCGCTCATCGACATGACGGGACACGTTATCGGAATCAACACCGAGATCCAACGATCAACAGGTCAGAGCTCCGGCGGCTTGTTCGGGACCACTGATCCCAACAGCACCGTAGCGGAAGGCTTGGGCTTCGCCATCCCCAGCAACACGGCTGCCTTCCTGGCGGAGCGGCTGATCGCCCACATCCCCCCGGTGTACCTGGGTGTCAGCTATCAGCCCGTGACGTCACCGGTCCGGGGCGCCGCCATCATGGGGGTGGCAGCCGGGGGCCCCGCGTCACGCGCCGGCCTCAGGCGGAACGACATCATCACCGCTGTCGACGGGTCCGCACTTCGAGGACCGAATGCCCTTCAGCAGGTGCTCCAGCCTCACCGACCGGGCGATGTCGTAACCATGACCGTATGGAGATCAGGGAAGACGAGAAGCATCCAGGTCACTCTCGGAGCCGCGCCCTAGACCAAACGCCACTAACCCTTCGCCTCCTTATCCCACCCGGACCCGCTTGCACCGCCCGCCCGCAAGCGGGTCCTCCCTCGTTTTCAGAGTCGACGCCTCGAGCTCGAAACGGGTGAGTCGGCCTCGAAGGTAGAACCGAGAACCCCCCGAGTGAGCGGCCACAGACTTGACAGTGGTACGCGAAACGTTCCACCCGAAACCCCGAAACTAGCCCTCAAAGTCGACTACGGTGGCTCGGGTCATGGCCAGCAGCCGCTCCGGCTGGATGGCAAAGAGTCGATGCCTGGTTCCGGCCGCAGCATAGACGGTGGCGTGATCAAGCAGCCGCCGATCGAAGTACGACGGCAATGTCTCGGCGTGACCGAGGGGTGGCACCCCTCCGATGGCGAAGCCGGTAAAGGCTTTAGCCTGGGCCGCCGTAGCCATTCGCAGGTCGCCGATTCGCAGAATGTCCTTCAGTCGCTCGAGGTCGACTCTGCGATCACCGGACGCGAGAACGAGAATCCCATTCCCGTCCGCCGTGAGTACCAAGGACTTGACAATCGAGGCGGTGGGGACGCCAACCGCAGCCGCCGCCTGCTCGGCAGTTCCGGTGTCGGCCGGCAGCTCCCGCAGCTCCAGTCCCTGCTCGCTCAGCAGGGCGGCCAGGTTCTCATGCAAATTCATATGGCGTATAGGTAGCGCTCTCCGGTAGATTGGCATAGCATGTCAGCACGAGTCATCTCTATCGCCAACCAGAAGGGCGGCGTCGGCAAGACGGCGACGACCACCAACCTGGGCATCTGCCTCTATCAGCTGGGTAACCGCGTGCTGGTGGTCGACATGGATCCTCAAGGCAACCTCACCTCGAGCCTGATATCTGACCGGGAGATCGACGGCACCATTGCCGACGCTCTGCTCGACCACAAGAATGCACTCCCCATGATGCAGGTCTTCCAGGATCTCAACGGCCGGCTCGACCTCGTGCCGACGACTCTCGCGCTGGCGAGTGCCGAGGCGGCGCTGATGAACAAGCTGGGCCGCGAGTTCCGGCTTCGCGATCAACTGGCAAAGGCCGGCGACGACTACGATTTCATTCTGATCGATACGCCGCCTTCCCTAGGCCTGCTCACCATCAACTCCCTGGTTGCCGCGCAGCTCGTGCTCATCCCCACGGAGGCACGATATTTCTCGCTCCAGGGCCTCCAGATGCTGCAGGAGAGCATCGACGAGATCCTGTACATCAACCCCAATCTCAAGATCCTCGGCATACTCCTCAGCAAGTTCGATAAGCGTCTGCGCGAGGAAAAGACGGTCTCTCAGTACCTCAGGGACAACTGGGGCGACCTGGTATTCGAAACCAGCGTGGGCACCAACTCGAAGATCCTGGAGGCGGCGTCGGCCGGAATCCCCCTCACCGATCTCAACGGAGCGCAGCGAGCCGTGGAGGCCTATCGAGAGCTGGCACAGGAGGTTCTGGCGCGTGTCTGATCAGCGAGGCGGCTTTGATCCCCGTAAGTTGGGCGAGCACAAGCGACCCAACTCCGTGATCTCCGAGTTCCTCTCCGAAACCAACGAGTCTCGTGCCCGAGGATTCACCGAGATCAGAGTACTGGGCGTCGGCGGCGCCGGCGGCAACACGGTCAATCGCATGATCGAGACCGGCGTCAGGGGGATCGAATTCATCGCCGTCAACAGCGACCTCCAGGCGCTGCAATCCTCTCGCGCCCGCCGGAAGATCGCCATCGGCCAGCGCCTCACCCGAGGGCTGGGTACGGGCGGTAATCCAAAGCTCGGGCTGCAGGCAGCAGAGCAGGACACGGAATCGATCGAGCAGGCGGTCGAAGGCGCCGACATGGTGTTCGTAACCGCGGGGCTCGGTGGTGGCACGGGAACCGGCGCAGCTCCATATGTGGCAGCACTCGCCCACTCCTCCAAGGCGCTGACGGTCGGCATCGTCACCCGTCCATTTCGCTTCGAGGGAAGACGTCGACAGGAGATCGCCGATGCCGGTATCGTGGAGCTAAGGGACCACGTCGATGCGCTCATCGTCATCGCCAACGAGCGGCTGTTGCAAATCGCACCACCTCGCAGCAATCTGCTCGATGCCTTTAGGCTGGCGGACGAGGTACTACAGCAGGGCATCACGGGTGTGGCCGATCTCGTAATCACCCCCGGGATCATCAACCTCGACTTCGCCGACGTATACGCGGTCATGTCGCGCAGCGGCTCGGCTCTCATGGCCATCGGAAAAGGTCGGGGCGAAGACCGAGCGGCCATGGCTGCCGAGTCCGCAATGAACAGCCCGCTCCTCGAAGGCTCCCTTACCGGAGCCCGAGGCATTCTGCTCAACGTCATCGGTGGGCCCGACATGACCCTCCATGATGTCCAGTCGATCGCCGAGTCTATCGGCGCAAAGGTCGCGCCGGACGCCAACACGATCGTCGGAACGAGCGTTCATCCCCACCTCGAAGATGAGATCCGCCTCACGCTGATAGCTACCGGCTTCCAGTAGTGCCGCCGGAGGGACGGCCGGCTCACGGGCGGCTCAGCTTCCGATACCGGCGACCACCCCGACAGGCCGAGAGATTCGAGTCGACCCTCTGCTTCGCAGGCGAGGAGATGATCGTCCTCGCGCACACGCTCAATCCCCGGGTCCCCGTCGAGGCCGATGGCGAGACCGTCGTCGAGCGGGGCAGCCTGGGGATCTGGTTCCTGTTCAAACAGGAGCGTTTCGACATCGCACGCGTCTATTCGGCATCGGAAGTGTTCAAAGGATATTATGTCGACTCGCTAGAGCCCGTGCGCTGGCAAAGGGACCGCCCCGAGACCCTCGAAACCCTGGTTGACCTATATCTCGACCTTTGGATCTGGCCCAACGGCCGTTGCACCGTCCTCGACGAGACGGAGCTGGAAAGGGCGGAGGCGAACGGTCATGTCACAGCCGGCCAGGCGGCCGAGTCGAGGGCTACGATCAGTCGTTTACGTGCCCAGGTCGAGCGACGGCTGTTCCCGCCTCCGGTGGTGGCCTCGTTCCCGGTTGACCGAGACCTGATCTCAGCGGTACGCTCGCTGCCTGATGCTGAGCCGAGCGGCAGAGCGGAGACGTGACGACGCTCCAACTAAGCTCCCAGGCCACAACACCGGACCGCTTCCGACTACCGCTTCACCACCTGTTCCAGGCACTCTACTTCATGCTTCGAGGTCGCCCACGCAATCTGGGAGCTGACTTCAAATGGCTTATCCCCCATCTACCATCTCTGCCTTCCGTCAAGGGCGCCGAACATCTGGCGCGTGACCGCCGGCAGGTGATTGTGGGCAACCACTATCAGCGACCGGGCCTCTGGATGGGTTGGTCGGCCATGCTACTCGGCCGTGCCGTGTTCGAGCACACGGGCGCCAATGTCCACTGGGTCGCGATCACTCAGTGGCGGGACTACCGGCTGGGTATACTCCCGGTCCCACCTCTGGTCACGCAAGCCATCTTCGCGCGCTTCTACGAAACCTTCGGCTTCCTGGGAATGGCACCTGAGTACGCGTCGGTGGGGGAACGCGCCGCCTCGGTGCGGCACCTGCTCGAGGTCTCACGAAGCGGCGAGGTTGTCGGCATCTTCCCTGAGGGGGACGTTGGCCCGACTCCGGCCTTGATCCAGGCTGTGCCGGGTACCGGCGCTCTACTCCTACGACTGGCCGGCCGTGCGGATATTGTGCCGGCGGCCGTCTACGACGGGGAGAGCAGCGTAGAGATTCGCTTCGGAGCGGCAGTGGACCTGGAAGCGGTTCGGCATCTACCGCAGGAGTCCCGCGACGACGAAGCCCGCGGCTTGGTTATGAAAGCCGTCGCTGCCCTGCTGCCCACGCGCCTCAAGGGCGTCTACGGATAGCGGCCCGGAGCTAGGGTCCCGGGTTTGGGCCGCAGACGGTCTGGACGAAGTCGTCCCACTTGTCACCCAGCCCCATCATTTCCAGATGGAGTCCGTCGCCGGTCTTGAGAGCACGAGCTTCTTCACCGCTTAGACCGTAGGTGGAGAGCGCGCGGTCCGGATCCGATTGATACGAGCTGCGGAACGACGTATCGGCCCTCAAGCGATCGATTACGGCGGAAATACCTGACACAGCCACAGTTCAACCTCCCCGCTGAACTCAACCTCTACTCGAGACTACGAGTCCTCCAACCCATAAGTCCAATATCAGTTTGTTTGGTCATCCATTAGGCCTGTTTATGTTGCTGGAGGCCGACCCTTCAGTGGTGAGGAGCTAGGGAGGGCAGTTTGCAAGAATAGATGTACTAACCGTGAGGTGGCCCACAGAGAACTGATGCTTTCACAGCGGATTCGCGTATTCCATGCCGTCGCAACCAATCTCAGCTACTCAAAAGCGGCACACGAGCTGGGCATCAGCCAGCCCGCCGTCTCCTTCCATATCCGTGGCCTGGAGGAGGATCTGGGCGTGAGCCTGTTTGAGCGGGTGGGCAAGCAGATCTTCCCAACCACGGCCGGTCGCATCCTCGCTGAGGATACCAACCGGATGGTCATCCTGGAGGAAGAGGCGCTGCTCGCCCTGAGCGAGCTTCAGGACCTGGATCGTGGAGTCCTGGTCATCGGCGCCAGTGCCACCATAGGCATCTATCTCATCCCGGACGTTCTGGGAAAATTCCGGCAGGCCCATCCGGGAGTGAAGGTCAATCTGAAGCTGGGCAACAAGGCGCGGACACTCGAGCGTCTGCGCGAGAACGAAGTGGACTTTGGGCTGGTGGCGGGACCACTCGAAGAGAGCGAGCTGGTGGCCGAGCCCTATCTGGAAGACGAGCTGATTCCGATAGTGGGACCTGGTCACCGCTTTGCTCAAGGCCAACCGGTGCGCACCGCCGATCTGAAGCGGGAGACCCTGTTGGTTCGTGAACGGGGTTCGGGAACCCAGAGGTTGTTCGAGGAGCGGCTCTTCCAGCTCGGCGTTCAGGCCGCCGATACCATGCAGCTAGGGTCAACCGAGGCGATAAAGCAAGCCGCCGCGGCCAACCTTGGCCTATCGGTGGCCTCGCGGTATGCCGTGGGACTCGAGATGGCGGCCGGCCGGCTGGTTCAGCCGAATCTCCCCTCGCTGACCATCAACCGGAATCTCTTGTTGGTGCATCATAAGGATAAGCGACTGTCGCGGGCGGCCATCGCATTCCGGCATCTGCTGCACCAGGTGGCCGATTCGCAGCGTCAGTCACTCGCGCCGGCACGGGGCGCCGCCCCCTGATCGTCCGCGGCCTGTCCTGAGCGGCCGCCCACTCGCAAACTTGGAGCTGAGGGAGAGATGGAGCAAGACCAGCGCGTGCTCGCCGACATCGGGGCCGAGGTCGACCGTTCGGGCCAGGAGATCGCGGAGTTCCTGCATGATCTCGTGCGCATCCCCAGTTACGACTCTCAGATCGGTGAGGTTGGCGGGGCGATCGCCGAGCGCATGCGTGAGCTTGATTTCGACGAGGTGCGCTTCGACGACATGGGGAACGTCCTCGGCCGCGTCGGCACCGGACCCATCACAGTGTTGCTGGATAGTCATATCGATACCGTGGGGCTCGGAGATCTCAGCCAGTGGGGCTGGGACCCGTTGCAGGGCAAGATCGAGGACGGGGTCCTCTTCGCCCGGGGAGCCTGCGACGAGAAGGGCTCGACACCACCGATGGTGTACGCCGCCGCAATCCTCAAGCGCCTAGGCCTGCTTGAGGGCATCACCGTGTACTACTTCGGAAACATGGAGGAGTGGTGTGACGGCATCGCTCCGCACGCCCTGGTCGAGCACGAGGGCATCAGGCCCGACTTTGTGGTCATCGGCGAACCGACAAAGATGGGCATCTACCGGGGACATCGCGGTCGGATTGAGCTGACGGCCACGTTCCGGGGCCGCAGCTCCCATGCCGCCATGCCTCAGCTCGGCGTCAATCCGCTCTATCCGGCGGCGCGTTTCCTGGAGGGGATGGAGGATCTCGGCGGTCGTTTGCCGTCCGACCCCTTCCTCGGTCAGGGCACTGTCGTGCCGAGTAGCGTGAGGGTGATTACGCCGTCTCTGAACGCGGTTCCGGACGAGTGCGAGATCTATATTGACCGCCGCGTCATCGTCGGCGACACTCCGGAGTCGGTAACGGCGGAGCTGCGTACTCTGCCCGAGGGCCAGGAGGCGGAGATCGAGGTGCCCACGTGGAACGAGCCCAGCTACACCGGCTTCGTGTTTCCGGTGCCCAAAATTTTCCCGGCCTGGTCACTGCCTGAATCGCATCCCTTGGTTCAGCGCGCCGTCGATGTCTACCGGACCGTCTTTAGGGAGCAGCCCAGGATCGGAAAGTGGGACTTTTCGACCAACGGCATCTACTGGGCAGGGAAGGCGGGCATTCCGGCAATTGGCTTCGGTCCCGGGGATGAGCGCTTCGCCCACACCACGCTCGACCAGGTGCCGCTGCAGGATGTGGTCGACTCGACCAGGTTCTACGCCGGGCTGGCGCTCTCTCTGGCAGGTTCACAGACCCGCGAATGAGGTCCGCGTACCATCCCGGGGCGACATCCAGGTTGTGCCGGTGACCGTCGAGAGTGCGCGCTCCGCGATAATCGAGGCCCTTCGCCTCCGACGGAGCATGACCAAGTCCGGGCCGGAGCCGGTGCCACAAGCCCTGGTCGAGCAGGTGATAGCGGCCGGCACCTGGGCGCCAAATCACCGTCGAACCGACCCCTGGCGCTTCGTCGTCGTAACCGGTGGGGCCAGGCAACGACTCGGTGATCTCATGGCTTCGCGTCTCGCCGAACGCCTCGAGGATGTCGACGACGAGCGGAGGCATGAGCTGCTGGAGAAGGAGCGTGCCAAACCGCTTCGAGCCCCAGTCATGATCGCGGTGGCAGCCGAGCCGTCGACGGACCCGAAGACCATAGAGATCGAAGAGGTGGAGGCGGTCGCGGCCGGCGTCGAGAACATGATGCTGGCGGCACACGCTCTCGGTCTGGGCGCCATGTGGCGGACCGGTGACGCCGCCTACGACCCAGCCGTCCGGGAGTTTCTCGGGCTCTCGGACCGGGCGCATATCGTTTCGTTTCTGTACCTCGGTTACCCGGAGATCGTTCCTCCACCGTTAAGCCGGCCCAATCCAGACCGATTCATTCGCTG
>DASRCF010000184.1:0-6005 GCA_035653255.1 Chloroflexota bacterium | reverse complement strand
GGGCTGGTCCTTGGACACGAGAAGACTGACCGACCACGCGCCTCCTCATACGCTGCGGATGCTCATGCTCGGACGGACGAGGCGCTGCTCTTGGTTGCTGTAGTGCACGAATGCGCTTCCCATTGATCGGGACCGCCGTTGCGCTATAGTGGCGTTAAGCGTTGATATCGTTGGGCGGAGGAGAGACTCACTTCTCGGGTAATGAAAGAGGTTTCACGCAGATGCACCCCGTCGCCTACCTGGAACACCTAACCGATCCTGATATCGCCTTCCTGGTGTCGGTTTCAAGAACGGGGACCGCGGCCGGGCTGCGAGAGTTTCTCGAGGAGAACACCGACAGTCTTCAGGGGTTGCTGGCCAGCGACCCCGTGTACGAGGCGCTGTTTGGGGCGGGACATGAGGAGGCCCTCCTGCGTGCATCTCCATTTCTGGTGTTTGCCGTGCTGATCGTCCGCGCCCATGCCGAGCTGAGAACGACCAGCTTCGTCCAGGAGTGGTTGGGTCCCGCCAGACGCGTTCCTCTCTTTGAGGTGGCGACCCTGCGCGCCTTTTCCGCGGACTCCGCCCATCAGCTGTTTCTTGCCGAGCTGCTGGCATCCTACACGCGGGTGGTCAGCGGCAGCTTCTGGGTGCACACGCCTCGCGGGTGGCAGCGGCGCCGCTACAGCGACCTGGATCTCATGCGTCTGGTCGAGATGCTGAACTACGTCCCCGACGCCGAGCGCCCGGTTCTGCTGCGGCGTCTGGGAGATCTGGCGTTATTCCTCAGCGGCGTCTTTCCCGACTTCGCCGGCACCCACACCTTCCGTCCCACTCAGCGGCGCCGGCTCGAGAGCGCGGTCAATGCCTCCGAATCAGAATCCGAGGACCGTTCCGAGCTGGACTTTCTGGAGATGATCGGCAGCGCCTCCTACCGGCAGGCCTCGATCGCGGCCGAGCGGCAGTCGGGGACCTCGGGCACCCTGCGGGAGATGGCCGGCGGGTTCGGTCAGGCCAGGAGGGTGCTGAACTTCGTGACCGATCGCTACCTCTACCCATTCCGCGAGCAGTGGTTCACGATGGGCCGAGGCTAGCAGTGACAGGGGCTTGAGCTCCGTCGCTGTGGTTGTCGCACGGCCTCGAATCGTGAAGCAGCTGGCACCTGCAAATGTCAATGCCGTAGCCGTACTCTGCGGGTCCGGAGACTTGCCCGCCATCCCTACCGGCTCGAGAACTGAGCCGGGGCGATGCGGTTGATCTCCTCCAGATCCTCTGTGCTCGGCTTCCACTCTCCGGCCCCGGCATTGGCCTCGACCTGTTCCGGTCGCGTCGCCCCGGCTATCACGGAGCACACCGCAGGCTGAGCAGCCAGACCCCCGATGGCGATCTCCAGCAGAGATACGCCTCGCTCGCGACCAAACTGCTCCAGCTCTTCGACCACGTCCAGATTGGCTTCATTCAAGAACCGGTCGCCGGTTGCTCCGGCCAGCCTGCTTCCTTCCGGCGGCGGCTGGCCTCGACGGTATTTGCCCGTCAGCATGCCGCTGGCAAGCGGGAAGAAGGGAATGAGGCCGACCCGGAAACGCTCACAGGCGGGGGTTACATCCCGCTCGACATCCCTACGGAGAAGGCTGTAGTGATTCTGCGCGGAGATGAAGGCCTCCAGCCCATTCGTACGGGCGGTCCAATCGGCGTCCGCGATCTGCCATCCAGAGAAGTTGGAGGAGCCGGCGTACCGCACCTTGCCCTCGTGAATCAGATCGTCAAGGGTGGATAGCGTCTCCTCAATGGGCGTGAGCGGATCGGGGGCATGCATTTGGTACAGGTCGATGTAATCGGTCTGCAGGCGGGCAAGGCTTCGTTCTACGGCGCGTCGAATATAGAGCCGCGATCCGCCCTGTTGGTATGGGCCCTCGCCCATTGGGCTCCGAAACTTGGTGGCGATCACAACCCGGTCGCGTCGCTCCTGCAGAGCAGCGCCCAGGAACTCCTCACTCTGGCCGCTCCCGTAGACGTCTGCGGTGTCGAAGAAGGTTATGCCGCAGTCTATGGCGGCATCCACCACCCTCTTGGTGCCCGCGGCGTCGAGTCGCCGGCCGAAGTTGTTGCATCCAAGACCGACGAGTGAGACCTGCAAGCCCGACCGACCCACTGTTCGATAGTTCATCTATCACACCCCTTACTGCCATCTTCCCAACTGTCAGCAAGACAGGGACCCGCTGCCCTGGATACCGGAGTCCAGGGTGATGGAACCCACATGGGGACCGGGGCGAGACGAAGGCACGCCTGCCTCCTTCCTGGTTCATCCCGTTTCGCCCGTCTGGGTGGCACGCATTCTGCCCTCCTCTCTATGAGACTCCAACAAAGGAGGCGATCATGACAGATCTGAAGAATCAGGGCCGCACCGACGAAGCCAAGGGCAAGCTCCAGGAAACCTGGGGCAAAGTCACAGGAGATGAGGGCGACCAGGCCGAGGGGCAGAGCAAGCAGGCAAAGGGCAACGTCAAGCAGGGCGTTGGAAACGTGAAGGACGCCGTCGACAATCTGACCGACAACGACGACGGCGCTTAGCCCACCTCAAAGGGCTGTCGACTGAAGCGGGCGTTCGAAGCGGTTCTATGACGCTTCGGGCGCCTGCCGTGTCTGCTTCAAGCGCCGCTGCCTTCTGTCACCGGCGACTTCGAGGATGACAAACGCAGAAATCGTCAGTACGGCGACGATTCCGAATGCGACCAGCTTCTCGAGCTTCAGCAAGCTGTAATCCGCCAGAGCCAGGATGATGCAGATGGCGTAGAGCGCGACCACGGTTGCCGTGTGCGACATCCCGAGCTCTAGCATCCGGTGGTAGACGTGCTGCTTGTCACCGCTGAGGAAGCTGCGGCCGTGGAGCTGCCGGCGCACGATTGCCCAGGCAACGTCCAGAACCGGAATGCAGAGAACGACCAGGGCGGTTCCGATCTTGGCCGGGCCCATGATGGACAGGGCGGCCAGCGCCAAGCCCACGAACATGGCTCCGGAGTCGCCGATGAAGATTTTCGCCGGGTTCCAGTTATAGGGGAGAAACGCGACCAGCGCCGCGGCCAGAACGACGGGCAGGATCAGATCGGCGTGATGAAAGCTGGCTGAGGGGTGGGCGATGAAATTCTGCTCGTGAGCGGCCCAGAATGCCAGCAGGACGGCCGACACGATACCGACGCCGGTCGATAGACCGTCGAGCCCGTCCAGGAAGTTGATGGTATTCATCATGCCTACAATCCAGAACAGGCTGAAGACGACGCCCAGCAACAACGGTACATGCCAGCTGCCCCTGAAGTTTGCGGACGCCCAGGGAATGCTGATGTAGCGCACCACTCCGAGCCCTGTGACGACCGTGACGACCGCGGCCAGGGTCTGACCGGCGAGATGGAGCAGTGGAGGCAGGCTGAAACGGTCGTCGAGCACCCCCACTACCACGGCGACCAATCCCCCCAACAGAATGCCGAAAACCGGACCACCTAACGGAAGAAAGAGGACACAGGCCACCGCGAAAGCAACGTACACTGCCACGCCCCCAAGCAGGGGAGTGACGCGCTTGTGGATCTTCTGTCCTACCGGCCGGTCGACGATGCCCAAGCGCGTGGCGGCCCTGATCGCGCCTGGAGTGAGGGCCGCGCACACGCCGGCCGCCACCAGGGCGGGCCCCAGCCAGAGCCAGACAGAGTGTGAAGAGAGCTGGAACACGCCTTCTCAGTCGGCGCGGGGCGACCATGGCTCGGCCACCTCCACGCGACGCCCGGGAATCCTGCCCACCTCGTAATACTCCACTCCGTCTGGAAACCGACGATCGCTCCAGGCGCCCGAGTTGTCGATCACGAGGGTGCCCGGGGCGATGTAGTCTTCGACGCGCGTCGACCGGTAGCGGGAGTGCGCCGTGACCAGGATCACGGCGTCGCAGTCGGAGAGGTCGTCAGGGAACTGGAGGCCGGGAACGCTGCAGAGATCGTAGATCTCGTCGGCGGTGTAGTACGGATCGTGCAGGCGAAGGCGCGGAACATCTCGGAGGGCGTCGATGACCGCGAGCGCGGGAGAGAGCTTGTGCATTTTGGCGTCGGGTGTGTAGGCGAGGCCGAGAACTGCGACCGACTGTCTGCCGGTCATCAAGGGTCGCAACCGTGTTGCCAGCAGCTCTTCGAAGTAAGAATCGTTAAACGCCAGCGCCTCGCGCACTGGTTCCAGGAATTCGTTGTCGAGGCCGCCTTCCTCCAGCACATACCGCGGCGCCAGCGGGATGCAGTGGCCGCCGACACCAAGAGAAGGAAAGTAGTAGGGAATGTTCCATTTGGTACTCGCCAGGCGCAGGATATGCCGCATGTCGAACTGTGGAAAGGCCAGTGCCAGCGCGTTGCCGAACGTAATTCCCTGATAACGGATGGCGTTTTCGACCACCTTGGTGAAGGCCGCGTGTTGGGCATCGATGGCCGGCTGTACCGTCCGGCAGACCAGGGAGTAGAAGGCGACCAGGATCCGCGTGGTTCGATCGTCGCTGCCACCCACAATACGAGGCAGCGTCTCGATGGTGTAGTCCTCGCCATTGAACCAGTCCCGGCGCGGTGCCGCTCCGACCAGCACATCCCGGCCGACGGTCAGGCCTTCGGCCTCCAGGGCGGGAATGACGATCGAGTCGATCCAATGGGGAAGGATGGTGCTTTCGATGCAGACAATGGGAGGTGTAGAAGGCGCTTTTGTACTCCGTACCGTACGGGCGATTCTCGGCATCACGTCCCGTAGCGAGGCGGCGCTGGGCTCCGCCGCCCGTTCCGTCGGTACGCAGACGAGGTGAACACTCACGGCGGCGTTTTCCAGATCTCGCCAGCGCGTCGTCGCCGTCACGTCCATCGGGCCATCCTGGCCCTCGTCGGTGGGTGTCTGGTGGACAGAGGTTGACTGGAAGTGGCCCGCGGCGATCTCGTGTACTCGCTCGGCCGAGATGTCGTATGCCAGGCATCGAAGGCCGCGCAGGGCGAAGTAGTAGGCTGCGCTCGACCCGATGGCGCCTGCGCCCCAGATCCCGACCGCCGTGGTCTTCGACTTCAGATCCTCGAGAAAGCGCGCCACAGAATGGTGTTCGGCGGCGATCTCTCGTTCTCGGGCTGCAGTCATTGTTCGGCTACTCCCCTCTCACGATTGCCTGCCAGGCGAAGGCCGGCAGCACCGTCATGCGTCGCCAGCGCCATGGTTCACGCATCAGGCGCCACATCCACTCCAGCTCCAACTTCTGCATCCATCTCGGCGCCCTGACCGCGTCTCCCACCACGTAGTCGTATGAGCCACCGACCCCCATCGATACCGGGACCCTCAGGCTCTCCTTATGCTCGGCGATCCAGAGATCCTGTCGGGGCGAGCCAAAGGCCACCATGAGAATGTCGGGCCGCGACTCTCGAATCAGCGTGATTTGCTCCGCTGCTGCCTCGGGCCGCGGGCTCCCCGGGTATGTCCCCACAACCTGAAGTCCAGGGTAGGTCTCGCGCAGACGGACCCCCGCGGCATCCGCGACCCCGGGCGCGCCCCCCAGCAAGAATAGCCGGTGGCCAAGCCGGGCAGCTTGCTCGGAGATGGACCATATGAGGTCCGAGCCGCCAACCCGGCCCGAGATGGTGGATCCATGCCGCCTCATGGCCCTCACCACACCGGCGCCATCTGGCGTTCGCAGGTCGGCGCTCTCCAGCACCCTCAGGAAGGAAGGATCACGTCGTGCCTGCATCACGAACTCCGCGTTGACCGTGACCAGGTGAGTCACGCCACGGGATTCGATCGCCAACGCGATGAAGTCGAGTGCCTCCTGCTCCGTAACTGGATCGACCGGGACGCCGAGCACTCGAACGGCATCAAGCCGCACGCTGCTCGCTCAGCACGTCCGCGATAGCTTCGAGCACCTGGTCGGGGCGAAGGGACCAGAGGCACTCGCGAGTCGCGCACCCCTTAGGTGTTCCGAGATCCTTGAAGCGGTAGAAGCATGGGCTGCAGGGCAGATCGAGCATTACCGCCCT
>DASRCF010000183.1:0-3122 GCA_035653255.1 Chloroflexota bacterium | reverse complement strand
GACGAAGTGCCATTGATACCTTCTCTGGGCGGGCGAGAGGCGCTTCTGCAGGTGGTGGGGCACACCGCCGACCAGGTGGCGGGGCGCATTGAGCACGTGCGCGATGAAGAGTGGGTCCCAGGGCGAGCCGCCTCCTTCGCTGGCCGAGGCCGCGGACGGCTCGAGCGGAAGCTGAAGCGTTTCCGTTCCGTCAATCGGTCCGGTTAGGACGTGTGGGTCGAAGGAATAGGCTACGTGGTCGACGTCGTCGATGCCGGCGTCAACAGCCGACAGGCAGTAATCGATGGCATGGAACGGCAGCTCGTAGGCACTGAACGGGATGGGCCGCTTGCCGTGCTTGATGCCGGTGAAGCGCTCCTCCTCCGCGGCGGCCACCACCACCCCGTCGTCGACCATGCAGGCGGCGGAGTCGTGGAAAGCGGCGTTGATCCCGAGCGTGAGCATGCGACTCTCCTAGAGAGCTTTTCAGCCTATGGTCGCAGAGGCGCGACAAAGGGAAGTTCAGAGTTGAGAGCTCAAGCCAAACTCTTGAGGCTCAGCTCCATACACTCCTTGGCGAAGTGGGTCGGTGCCTGCGCGAGTGAACCTGCCGAGCCCGACGTGACGAGCTCCACCGGCTCCAGCCGTCGAGTGAGGCAAAGCCCTGAGGATGAGCGGCCATGAGGCCAAAAATGGAAGGGCGGGCAATGCCGCACTTCCATGCCCGCCGGGTCTTATCCTCGCCGAGAAAGACGCCACGAGGACGCCAGACCCGAGGAGAACGAACGCGAGGGCAGCCTCACATCAAAGTGCGAACGATCGAGCTTGGCTTTGCCCCTGGAACCGGCTCATGTCTTCGCGGTAGAGAGTAGAGACAGGAAGGCATCTGGAGAACTCGCTGGTGGCGCCGACACTGCTTCTGATGATGACGTCGCGCGGCCCGGTATCTGGTACGAGGGTAAGCGCCGGTTTGCACGAGACCCCTGGCTGATGCACTGAACAAACTCGCCCCGCACAGTGGCGTCGTGAGGTTGCGTCGGCCTTGAGATGACGGACTTGGCGGGTCCCACGCTGGTCGTGAAGTCGGCCTCGCCCTTGTCAAGCCGGCTCCTTCGCCGCCCGGCGTGGGTTCGTGGAGTCGGCCTCGTAGATCAGGGCGCCGCCTGCAGCCTCACGGTGGTGCTGCCTGCGGTGAACTCGGACGGCACGACCCAGTGAAGCTGTTCGACCGCATCAGGGAGTGAGACCGCAAACTGTTTGAGATGCTCGACCATCGGACTGGTCTCGCCGGCGGAGGGACCAAGGACGACGAGTTCACCGGAAATCTCGTGTCCGTCGGCAGCGAACAGCGGCTGATAATCTGTCGTGTTGACTGTAACGGTGCTTCCGTCGGGTGCAGCTAGCGTCACCTGGCGCACACCCTCGAAGTCCGGATCCGAAACCATGCTCTGCTGAGGAGGCGCGACCGCCCCGGCGCCATCGTCGCCGGAAACCGGCAGCGGGAGCTGGTCGACGGCCTTCTGTGCCGCTCCCTCGGATTCGGGGGCGGCGGGGGCAGCAGAAAGTGTTATCGTATTGCTCATTGCGGACCAATCGGCGGGGACCTGCCAGCCCACACACTCTCCATATAACTGCAGAGTGCTCACGTCGCTCAGGCTGACCTGGTACTGCTTCAGCCGCTGGATCCTGGGGCTGGATTCCCCATCAGCCGGGGCGAGGATGACAGGCTCGCCAAACATCAGGCCACCGTCTGCTCGGAAGACCGGATCCTCGTCGGGCACGTTGACCGTGGCTGTGCCATCAGGAGTGTCGATGGTCGCCCGTCGGATTCCGACGATCGGCTCGTAGTACATTTCTGCATCGGTTCCGGTGGGATCGGACAGGTTGATGGGATCGTTGCCCGCGTACTGATAGGGCTGCTGGGTCTGCGAGCTTAACGGGTCGGCGGTCAAGAACTGGCGCGTGGCTGGATCATACCAGCGCGCGCGAAGATATTGCAGGCCGGATGCAGCGTCCGTGTACTGTCCTCCAAATAGGAGAGCCGTCGAGGCCGTCCCGCTGTGGCCCAGGACCGCGCCGTAGGGACCATAGCTCCAGTTCCCTTCCACCCTCCCCTTGGAATCGGTCAGGGCGATGGTACTCCCAAGGTGGTCCTCCAGGAAGTAGGCGGCTTCACCGCTCGCGATCTGTTCCAATGGAAGGCCGGAGGGCCCGTACACGAACGAATCCGCACCGGAACTTAGAATAGCAGCGTCGACCCCATCCCAGACCAACCTCGTAGTTTCTCCCGTCTTGGATCCGGGGGTACGGACTGTCTCGCTCGCCAAAGCCCCATCGCCGTTGTAGGCGTAAGAGGCATGGGTCCCGGCAGCTGAGGTCCACGAGATAAGACGGTCAGCAGCGTCGTACGCATATGTAGCCGCCGGGCCACCTATGCGGTCGCCGTCGGAGTTGTACCGCAAGGTACTTGAGCCGGCCTTGATCATTTGGCTGGCGGCGTTGTAGCTGTAGGCTAATTCCCCGGCCTTGGTGATCAGGCCGCTGGAGCTGACGGCAAAGGAAGCCGACCCGGCCCGCGTAAGCTGGTCGAGCTTGTCATAGGAGTAGCCCACGCCGTTCTCCGACGTTATCAGTCCGTCTGCGTTCCGGTTGTAAGTAAGGGTGAGCAACGGCGTACCGGAGCGGAAGTGCTCGATCTGATTCAGCACTCCTGAGGCGTCATACGTATAGGCTGTGGTCACACTGTTCGGCCGGTTCACTTCGATCAGGCTGCCATCCGGATCGTATGCGAAGTAGGTCGTGTTGTTCAGCCAGTCACGAGTCGACGTTAGCCGACCGGCGGAATCAAAGGTGCGAGTTACTGACTTACCGTTCGGATAGACTATCGCCGTAAGATCGCCTCTCGGAGAGTACTTGTAGACAATGTGCGATCCCGCGCCATCGGCCAGCGAGGTGACACGCCCCTGGTCGTCGTAGCCGTATGTCGTCTTCCCAGTGCCGTCGATCATCGATGTTCGGCGCCCATCTCGATCGTATGTGTAGTTGACAGTAGGGGTTTTGCTGCCGCTGTAGGACATCCGGCTGAGCTGGTTCGCCGGGTCGTAGCTGAAGCTCGTCGTCACGCCGTTCGGGTCAGTGCTGGA
>DASRCF010000182.1:0-8474 GCA_035653255.1 Chloroflexota bacterium | reverse complement strand
CGAAACCCGAAACCGGACCGAGTGCCGGCCTCGAGCGAGGCCGGCACCCCGGACCTTCTACTTATGTCTCGTGTGAGATGAGTTACTTCTCTTGCAGGATGAGCCCGTGCAGCGGACCTCCGGTGTCGTACTCGCCCGCGATGAGGCACGCGCCGGTGCTGGGACAGGAGGCCGACGCCAGATTGACGTTGGGCGGGAAGTTGCTTACGGTCGGAGGCAGTGGTGACGTCTGGGTGTTCCAGCTCGTACCCGAACCGGTATCGATGAAGCCGAGATTCTCACCGTTCTGGTCGACGTAATCCCCCGCCACCACACACGCTCCAGATGCCTGGCACGCTACCGAGAGCGCGCCGCCGTTGCCGACGTTATTCCCGGGAATCGGAGTAAGCACATGCTTCCAGCTGGAGCCGGAGCCCGAAACCAAGAAGCTGTAGTCGCCGGCGGAGTTCTGATAGTCCCCAAAGGCTACGCACCCCTTTGTGGGAGTGCATGAGGCCTGATAGAGAGAGGCGCCAAGGATCAGAATTTGGAAGGGCTTCCAGACTCCGGCGATCTTGGTAAGAATCAGCCCCTCGGGACTGTTCTGTGAATTGACAAACTGCCCGACGGCGGAGCATACCGAGGTGCCGGCACAGCTCACGCTGTTGAGGAAGGCTACCTGGCTTGACCCGGCCGCGGCGTTCTTCGGCAGCGCCGGCGTCGTCGCCTTCCACTGGGTTCCGTTCCACGTCAGCATCAGC
The DNA here is from genome assembly GCA_035653255.1 of Chloroflexota bacterium. GTDB lineage: Bacteria > Chloroflexota > UBA5177 > UBA5177 > JAJPKF01 > DASRCF01. The sequence continues at coordinate 7,734 of DASRCF010000182.1, read as the reverse complement.
GCCTGGGCCGGTGTTCCCTGACTCGACTCGTAGTTCTCTCCTACGGCGATGCAGCTCGTCGCGGAGGTGCAGGAGATGCCATGCAAGAGTGACTGTGTCAACGCTCCCGGATTGGCGGGCAGTGGAGACATCGAGGCCACCCAGCCGGAATTGGTCTGCTTGAGGATGAGACCATGACTGATGCCGTGGGCGTCGAGATAGACGCCGTCGGCGATGCAATGGTTGGCCTGCGGGCAGGCGACCGACAGCAGCTCGGACGCCTGCAGGCTGCCGCTGGCGGCGCCGCTGGGAAGGGCAGGTTCGACGATCGACACCTTACCACTCGAGACGCTCATGACAATCGAAACCGGCCGCGGCGAGAAGCCCGCGTTCGACAGGCCTGTTCCGACCGCAACACACTGGCCGGCGGCGCCGCAGGAGAGACTGCTGAACGAATAGATACCACCGGCGACACTCGCCGGAACGACGCCCGCAACCGGCTTCCACACGCCCGCCGTTTCCACCTCCATCAGGCCCTCCAGGCCGAAGGTACCGGCCGCCGCGCAGTATCCCGGCTTGACGCAGCTGTCCTGAGTGAGGTTGACGTCCGGCGATACCCCCTGTCCGGCCGGGTGAGGCGCCTGGGCAGACTCGAGTGTCTGCCCGATCCCCTGGCCCACCAACCCCTGAATATCGTCATTGCGGTCGGTGTAGAACCCGCTGTACACACAGAGCGTGCTGCTGGGGCAGGTGATAACGTCGAGTCCTTCGAGCCCTCTATAGATGGTCGGCTTGAGGGCGCCACTGGGCGCGGGAACGGTGACCGCGGACCAAGAGAATCCCTGCTGGCGGTACAGGAGAAGGCTCTGCGGACCGACGTTACCGGCCGCGCTCGTGACCAGACAGTGGTCCACGGCCGGGCACGACACCGAGTAGGCATCCTCGTATGCCTCCGGCGCCCCGGCCGGGGGAACCGTGCTCAGCTTCCACACACCGTTCACTTCGGTCTCGATATCTGCGCCCTGAGTTCCTTTCGCCGTGCCATAGATGCCGTCACCGACGCAATCCTTGGCGTCGGGGCAGACCAGCTGGCTGAATGACGGGCCGCCCTGATCCGCGGCGTTGATGTCCGCGTTCGAGGGCAGCTGCAGATCGCGTGACTTCCAGGTCGTGCCCCAGCCCGTCAGCACCGTCGCTACCAGCTCGTTGCTGGTGTTGGTGTACTCACCGAGGACCAGGCAGGTCTTGCTCGTTGGACATGCCATGGTATCCAGCTCCAGCGCCAGCCCACTTTTTGGGGCGGCGGGAACGGCGGGCGTCCACTTGCCCGCCGAGAGGGTGTAGATCAGGCCCTGAACGTTTCCATTCTGGTCGAAGTAGCCGCCCACCGCGGCGCAGACGCCGGCGGAGGTGCAGTGGACCTCTACCAGCACGTACGCGTCGCCGCTGAGACTGGAGGGAAGTGCCGGCTCGGTCGCTTGCCAGACTCCGTTCTTCAGAGTTGCGATGAGGCCGATCTGGTTGCCGTTGTTATCCTGAAAATCACCAACGGCGATGCAGCTGCCGGCGGCCGGACAGGCAATGGAGACCAGCTCGGCCGCGGGATCAGGAGTGCCGGCGCCCGCTGGGAGCGGAGAGGTGCTGGCCTTCCAGGTACCGTTGGTCTCGGTCTCGATCAGCGCCTGCTCGCTCGAAGACGTGAGGTAGGTGCCGACGGAGACGCAGCTTCCCTGCTTGGGACAGCTGAGGTCGAAGAGCTCCGGTCCAGTCTGAGGATAGAGAACGGCGTTACTGGGGAGCGGCGCCGCCATCTCGGTCCATTTTCCTGCCGAGCTGCGAGTGTAGATCAGGGGCAGGTTGACGCCCTGCTTGTTGGTGTAGGTGCCGATGCCGGTGCAGATACCTGCTGAGCTGCAGGCCAGCAAATACACCTCGCCGTAGGGGTTGGGTGGCCCGGGCGGGGAGGGTGCGGTGGAAGGCTGCCATGTAGGCATGGACCGCGTCACGGGGATGGCCCCGCGAGAGGCCGGCCGCTCCAACAGCAAACCCTGCCCATGATGCCGGTAAATCGCAGGCGACGGATGGAAGTGCTCCGCCGAAAGACTGCGAGCCGCGCTTCGCTCCGGATACCCCGCGCTCCTATGGACGGATGAGAGCCAGTTGGCAGGGGTAACTCTCGAGGCGAGTGTATTGCCGGGTCTCCCCGTACTCGGGCTAAGCAGTGACGCGTGAGCCGCTCGGGGCAATGTGGTTTGGGATGCCGCCGCCACGGCGGTGAACGATGTGAGAACAGTCGAGCAGGCGATGAGGCAGACAAGCAATCGGCGCATGGAATCCTCCCGGTGGTGTTGAAGGCTGACGCCGTCAATGTCAATTGTCAACTGGGTGTCCTGAGCCAGCTGGATCGCTTGTCGTTGACCCGCGCCGTCCGCTCGAATTGCGAACGGATGTCACAGTGTACTCGCATGAGCATGACGTCCGCAACTAGCATATTCGCCTCATGAAATTGTTCGTAGGAGGAGTGGTTTCGGGGTTTCGAGTTTCGACGTTCGGGTTCCGGATCAGGGCAGCCCCGCGGCCGAGCCATGGCCAGTCCGTCCGCCGTCATACTCCTTGACCTATCGTGCCGAGCAAATAGGATGCAATGACACGGAACATCAACAGGAGGCCTCGGCATGACAGAGGCGGGCGATAGCAAACTCATCGAGTCGCTGCAGGCGCTGCAGACCAGGCTTGACGCCATGTCTCCGGAATCCGGTCCCACGCGCGATGGGCAGGAGCGCCGGGAGGCATCGGCCGGCCAGTTCTCAACCAGGAGTGACGTGGCTGAAGCCGTCGGCTCGATGGCGGCGCGTACCAACCGCATCGAGGATGAGATCGGCCGTGTCCGAGACCTCCTCACCACCAAGATCGACCGGCTCTCTGAGCTGATTGCAGGCTTCACGCCGCGACTGATGAACGTGGAGGTCGCCCTGGCGGAGCTGCGGGCCGGAACTCCCGCCCGCGAGCAGGTCGATGGAGTCGAGAACCGCCTGGCCGACCTCTCCACGCGTGTGGATCAGATCGACGAGAACAACAACACCCGCACCAGCGGCCTCTCGACCCAGATCAACGCCTGGTTGGTCAGCCTCATCGGGCTGGTCATCGGGGCTCTGGTGGCGTATTCGCTGCTCGGGCACCACTAGCGACGTTCAATGCTCAATGTTCAATGTTTAAACGTCAATCTTGAACCTCCAGCCCCGCTTCGACCTTCGACGTTCAAGGTTCAACGAGGAGTCTCCCATGCCCACACTCCGCGCCACGCTCAAAGCCGTCTCACGCCCGGCCGGGGCCGAGCCGACCGCTACCGTCGCCCTCACTGGTAGCGGCCAGACCGAGACCTTCGTCGACGGGCTCACGATCAGCCACGCTATTCCTCAGGCTCAGCTGGCTCCCGGAGCCGACGTTACCGTGGAGCTCGCCGATCGACACCACCCTGGCGATGGACAGGTCACAGCACTCGCCGGCGTCTCCGCGTCAGGCTCTTCCGGGCCAATTGAGTACTCCGGCACCATCCTCGTCTCCACGGACGGCTCCGGCAACGGCACCGCCTCCATCTCGTTCTCGCCCGCCTTTGCTTCCATCCCTTCCGTCACCTGCTCTGCCAATCGGGGCGACCTCGGATCCGGAACCGTCAAAGCGACCGCCGTCACCGTTGCCGGTTGCACCATGCAGATCAGCGGCGCATCCACCACCTCCGGATCCATCGCGTGCGCTTGGGACGCCCAGGGGACTTAGAGGGAAGCATCGCACGTCGAACGTCTAGCGTCGGGAGCGAAAGTTGAAGATCGAACGTCGAAGGCGAAACATCCGACCTCCAACGTAGAACCTCAAACGTCGCCTGCCGAAGGTCGAAAGGCTCGACTGTGGGCACGTGCGGGCCACGCAGAGGCACCGCGGGACATCGAGCCAGGCCTGGCGCCCCGCGCACCTCCCCTTGGACCGCCGTGCGGCCACTAGGCCTGCTGGGCGCTCCGTTGGTGGGCGACGGCGAGACTGTGCTGCATGAGCGGCCGGGCGATGGCGCCTGTGACGTCGTGCCCTCCCTTGAGGTCGGTCACGATGGCCATGGGGGTGAATATCGGCCCCCACGGGATCCCCCACCACCCCAGCAGCAACGAGGTCACGATGTACGGAATCGCCTTTGACCGGCTGCTCTTGCCGGCCGGGACGAACATGATGGCGGAGGGCCGCCGCAGCGTCACTATCAGCATCGAGATGGCGTACGCGTAGACGACGAAACGGCCGCCCTTCTCCAGCTCCTGTCGTAGCGTGCCCACAGTCATCCCGTCGACGCCCTGAATCCGCTTGACCGATTTGGTCGTTCCCAGCTTGACTGCTCCTATGAGCGCACGATGCGTCGTCTCCCACGGCAGGTTCGGGTCGACCGGTACTTCGTCTCCCTCTGAGGTACCCTGAACGGACTGGTCGGTCATGGCGCAACTATCCTTGATGAAAAAGTATAGGGTACGTTTCGACGCTCGGGCCGAAGGTTTGGAGTTAATCAAATGTTCATCTTTACGCAACTGGCGGGTAAGAGTCGGTTCTTAGACTGGGGTGCATGAAGAGCAGACGTTTCCGCTGGTGAACTCATGAAATTCCTTCGCATCCTTACGCTGCTGGCATTGCTCGGCCCGGCGACGCTCTTTGTCGCCGGAGCGGAGGCGCTAACGCCCGCCGCGGCCGACGGCTCATTCCACACCTACGGGAAGGTGGTCTCGGTAACTCGCGCCAAGAAGACCGAGGATGTCCTTCGCTTCGACCTTCAGCCTCACGGATCGGGGCGCCTGAGCTTTAAGGTCACTACAGGCACCAAGTTCATCGCCCACTCGTCCCAGGCCGAGGTCAACGGGTTCACGACCGGTGACTTCGCCTACGTTATCGCCCACACCACGAAGAGGGTCCGCATCGCCGACTCGGTCGAGTACGACGCCCACGCGTTTCACGTCTATCCGGTCTCCAGCTTCTCCGGGGTGGCAAGCAAGGTGGCCAAGCACAATGCCTACCTCATCGTGCAGCTGGCCGACTCCAGCCAGCGAAAGGTGTTCCTCACGGGAAACACCGCGTACTATCAGAACGGCCAGCCGTCGGAGACTCCCATCCAGATCAAGGCCGGTGATCACCTGCAGATCGAAGCGGAGCACCAGGGCAAGCGCTGGGTCGCGCTTTCGGTCGACGATCAAGGGTAGCCGGCGCACCGGAGGCGCCTGACCCCGGCAGATCTCCGACGCGGCGGACATCGGCAGCGGGAATCGCGCCGCGCGCCCGGCCACACAGGGGCCGGGCTACGTTCGGGTCGAGAATCACCGCCGGTGATGGTCTCGGCTGGGTCGCGCTTTCGGTCGACGACCAAGGGTAGCGGGAGCACCGGAGGCGCCTGACCGCGCTAAACCTCCGACGCGGCGGACGTTGGCAGCGGGGAATGCGCCGCGCCCGGCCACAGAGGGGCCGGGCTACGTTCGGGCCGAGAATCACCGAGGTTGATGGTTCTCGACTGGGTCGCGCTTTCGGTCGACGATCAAGGGTAGCCGGCGCACCGGAGGCGCCTGACCGCGGTAGACCCCCGACGCGGCGGACGTTGGCAGCGGGGAATCGCACCGCGCCCGGCCACAGAGGGGCCGGGCTACGTTGGGGCCGAGAATCACACGGTTGATGGTTCTCGACTGGGTCGCGCTATCGGTCGACGACCAAGGGTAGCGGGAGCACCGGAGGCGCCCGACCCGGTACACCTTCGCCGCAGCGGACGTTAGCAGTTAGCAGCGGGGAATCGCGCCCCGCCCGGCCACAGAGGGGCCGGGCTACGTTCGGGCCGAGAATCGCCGACGGTGATGGTCTTACCTGGAGGCTCGCCGGCACCGCCTATACCCTGGCCGTACGATGAGGCATGAGCTGGACGCCTGAGGCGCTGCTGTTGCCGGGTCTGGTGCTGGTGGTTCTGGTGCCGGTTCTCTTCGTGGCCCGAGTGGCGGCCAGGCGGGGCCGGAAAGACCACTACCTGCCCGACCCGGAGCTGAACTACGGCTACGCCTGGGGCGTGGGCCCGGTGCTGTCTCCCTATCGGCGGTACCATCGCGTCACGGCGGGCGAGGAGCGGAGCGGCAGACGCAGCACCAAGGGTTAGGCGGCCATGCGCCATTCGCGCCACCGTCTGCGGAAGGGACATCCGTAGGCGGGGCATGTTCAACGTTCAATGTTCAACGGCCGGCAGGCCGAACGAGGAACGTCAAACGCGGGTCGATTGTAGGGGCGCCCGACGAAGGAGGGCGCCCGCTCCGTCGCCCGGATTATCTCTCTACTCGAACTCGAAACCCCAACATCCAAACTCCAAACTCTAAACTCCCAACTCCACCCGAAACTCGAAACTCGAAACTCGAAACTTCAGAGTCGGTCCCAGCGGATGGGCTTGTCGCCCCAGGAGGCGATGGCTGCGATGCCGGTCTCGCCCTCGAGCCGGACCTGGGAGAGCCGGGCTTCGAAGCGCTGCTCCATGTCGTGTCCGAGGGCGAGCCATGCGACGGGGGCTTTGGTGTCGTCGACGCGATCGCGGAACTGGCCGTCGACGTACTCGAAGTTGTCGGCGGTGGGGACGAGGTAGGCCATGACGGCGAACATGGCGGCTCCCAGGCAGAGGAGGTCCCAATGGCGTTCGGGGATGGTGGTGCCGTTGGCGTCGAGCTCGTGCTTGGCGGCGTACTGGATGCGGAGCCAGCCCCAATTCGGATCGGCTCCGAGTGCATTGGAGGAGCTGGGCAGCTTGGAGTCGTCGATCTGGAGGTCGACGCAGCGGACGCCCTGGGTGGTGTTGCCGGCGGGCGTGGCTGCGGCCGCGGCGATGGAGGCGTCGGAGGCGGAGTCGAGGTAGGTGGTGGTGGTGTTGTCTTGGATCTGGGTGACGAGGGTGGCGCCGGTGCCGCCGGCGGCGGTTCGGTAGAGGTTGCGGGCGGTGACGCCGTAGGGCCCGATCGGAAGGTTTGAGAGGAGGGCCTGGTGGTATGAGCCGGGGGCGGCGGTGGCGGTTTGGAAGAGGACGGCGGTGGTCTCGCCGCCTGGGGTGACGAAGGAGACGTACCAGGAGTAGGCGCCGGGGTTAAGGTCGGTGTTGCCGGTGTTGCTGAAGGAGACGGCGGCGGCCGGGCTGACGACGGGCGCGGAGATGAGGGGCGAGAGCAGCTCCTCGAAGGGCTGGAGCCAGGTGGGCCACGCGCCGTAGGGATACTCGACCTGGTCGACGAACCAGGCGTCGGCGGGGACGGCGTAGCGGCGGGCGCCCGGGAAGGTCTGGGTGAGGATCTGCTTGAGGTAGGGAGCTGCGGACGAGTACTTATCGTTGGCGCGATCGAGGGCGCGCTGCAGGTCCGAGTCGGCCCATCGGGGCTGCTCTCCGGCTCGCTGGCCGGCGTCGAAGAGGTCGGTGCGGACGCGGGACGTGAAGTCGGCGAGGGATGGCGATGAGCCGGTGGGTACGAGGATTGGCATGGAGCTTCCTAAGCGGGTATTGTCGCTCCATGGTGGGGACGGAGGTGGAGGGTGTCAAGGGGAGGGCGAGTTTGGAGTTTAGGGTTTGGAGTTTAGAGTTTGCGCCGTCGTAGCCTGCGATCCTGTTCCCGTCTTGTTCCGGTCATATAGGTGCGTGCGAGGTCACGAGTGAGCCCGGGTGGGCTACGGCGTACCCGTCGCTGGCAGCACACGCGGGCGTCCTCCTGCGTCGGAGGCCCC
>DASRCF010000181.1:0-9056 GCA_035653255.1 Chloroflexota bacterium | reverse complement strand
GTGATGATGCGCGCCTGGACAGGACAGCAATCGGCATCAGACCATTTGTCCTTTTTCTGCAGTCGCATTCTTGGGATCACTCCCCCAATTGATAGCGGCGCCAATCGCCAGCCGTGGTAGCCCATCCGAGCTATCGACATGGTAGGAGGAGACGGAGGCTTCCCCGGTTGCGATTCGGTTGCGCGGGTTACAGGTGGGCAACGAGGGCGTGCAGTGCGCGCAGCACCCCGAACCCGATCCGGCTCGAACCTAGAATGAAGGGAAGCGTGACAACCTGGGAGGCACCATGAGAGGGGAGACTTCCGTCGACACGGTTGTGGTCGGCGCGGGGATCGTGGGCGCGGCGGCGGCGTACCAACTGGCGCGCAGAGGACGCAGCGTGCTTATCTGTGAGCAGTTCGAGCTCGATCACGTGTATGGCAGCTCCCATGGACGCTCACGGATCTTCCGGCTGGCCTACGATCAGCCGGACTACACCCGACTGGCGCAGATGGCCCTTCCCCTCTGGCGCGAGCTTGAACGGGAGGCCAAAGCCGAGCTCCTGGTAACCGTGGGTGGTCTGGACCTCGGCCCCCGTGAAGTTCTGGAGCCCATTGCTGAGACGCTTGCCGATGCGGGAGCTTCCTATGAGTGGCTGGATCGACAGCAGCTTTCGAAGCGGTTCGAATGGGTACACACTCCGGACGAGTGGGTCGGAATCCTGCAGCCGGACGGCGGTGTTCTGCGCGCCCGCAGGGCAGTGAAGACGCTGATCGAGCTGGCGAAACAGCACGGTGCACAGGTTTGTGAAAACACACGAGCCGTGGGCATCGTGCGCATGCGTGACGGGGCCGGCGTCGAAACCGACGAGGGAGCATTCTATGCCGGACAGGTCGTCGTCGCAGCGGGAGCCTGGGCGAATGACCTCCTGGATTCCGTCGAACTCCACGTCCCCATCACCGTCACCCGAGAGCACGTCGCTTACTATGCACGTAACGAGGCGGACTCGGTAGTTCCGTTCATCTGGCACCCTGGCGGCGACGGCACCGAGTACTATGGGCTTCCGAACCTGCGAGAGGAGACGGTCAAGCTCGGGCAACACGGAGGCGGGCCGGAAGTGAATCCCACGGAGGACGGGAACCTGGATCCCGAACGTATCCGTGCCCTGGATGAGTTCGTTTCGGCCAATCTGCACGGGGTCCGCAATCATCCGGAGATGGCTGAGACCTGTCTCTACGCCTCTACGCCCGACGACGACTTCGTCATCGATCGCGTGGGACCTGTCATACTTGCGGTCGGATTCGGCGGCCACGGCTTTAAATTCGGACCGTCCGTAGGCGCCTTGGTGGCCGACCTGGTAGAGGGAAGGTCGATCCCATTCAGTGGCCGGTTCTCACGGAGCCGATTCGAGGAGAGAGTACTGCAAGGGGCGAATGCCGGCTGACCGATGGTCTGAACCCCAGGCTGCCGGCCGCGACGATCTCGATCTCTTGGTCTACCGATCCAACCTCTTGGGAAGTGACCGGGATATCGTGAACTTCGGAGGTGGCAACACCTCCAGCAAGACCGATGGTGCGGACCATACCGGAAGGCCATGCCGGGTGCTCTGGGTCAAGGGCAGCGGGTCCGACCTGGCCTCGGCGACCCGCCGCAGCTTTAGCCCTTTACGCCTGGACGAGATCACGCCCTTGAGCCGCCGTGACGCTATGACCGACGACCAAATGGTCGACTACCTGTCACGGTGCCTCCTCGATCCCCAGGCGGCACGGCCCTCGATTGAAACAATGCTCCATGCCTTCCTGCCGTTTCCTCACGTCGATCACACCCATCCAACCGCCGCCATTGCGCTCTGCTGCATGTCTTCCGGAGAGGAGCTGGTGCGGGAGCTATTCGGAGACGACGCCGTGTGGGTTCCGTACGTCCGGCCAGGATTCGCGCTAGCCAAGCTCGCCGAGGAGGCCCTGAAGGAGCGGCCCGGAGCCGGCAGGATGTTCCTGGCCAAGCACGGTCTGGTCACCTGGGGCGAGACCACAGGGGAAAGTTACGAGCGGACGATTGAGACGCTTAACCGAGTTGAGTCTCGTCTAGAACCGGCCGTTGATCCCTCCACCCTCTTCGGGGGGCAGGCCGTCTCGCCGTCGCGGGAAGAGGTCAGGCGTTCGATCATGGTCGACGTTCTGCCGGCGGTGCGCGGACAGCTCGCCAAGACGGGCGGCCCGGAGAGACGCTGGATTCTGCACTGGGACTCATCGCCTCAGGTCATGGATTTCGTCAATTCCAAGCGTTGTCGCGAGCTGGCAGAGACGGGAGCCGCCTGCCCCGACCATGTCATGTATACCAAGTTCAAGCCCATGGTCCTAGACCTCGCCGCGTGTCTGGGAGCTTTGACCACCGGGAAGAGCGAGACTCTCGTCGCCGCTCTTGATGAGGCCATCCACGACTACGTGGAACAGTATCAACGCTGGTTCGAGGAGAACGCTGACCCAGGCGTCGAGATGCTAGATCCAGGCCCGCGCATCCTGCTCATCCCGGGCTTTGGTTTGATTGCGGTGGGACGCGACGCCTGGTCCGCGGCCAACGCTGCCTCGCTCTATCGAACCGCCATTGGAGTCATGCGTTACGCCTCCTCCGCCGGAACTTATGCCTCCCTGACACCCAAGGAAGCTTGGGACATCGAGTACTGGCCACTAGAGCTGTACAAGCTCACGCTGCGTCCGGCACCGGGAATCCTGGACGGGCAGGTGGCCGTCATCACCGGTGGCGCGGGTGCCATTGGACGTGCCACGGCTGCTCGGATGCTGAAGGAAGACGCGCACGTGGTCCTCGGAGATATCGACGGCGAAGCGGCGGTGAGCACCGCCGAAGCTCTCGGCGGATCGAAGCAGGGTCGCGTGATCGCGGTCGAGTCCGATGCCACCGACGAAGTCGCGAACCAGCGGCTCATGGAACAGGCTGTGCTGTCGTTTGGCGGCTGTGACATCGTGGTGCCGAATGCCGGGGTGGCCTCGGCGGCGCCGATAGAGGACACGTCACTGGAGGAGTGGCTCCGCGTGCAGGAGTTGCTGAGCACCGGGTACTTCCTGGCCTGCCGAGAGGCGTTCCGCCTCTTCAAGCGTCAGGGCCTGGGCGGCGTGATAGTCATCAACTCATCCAAGAACGGACTCGCTCCGGGCAAGAACGCCGTCGCCTACGCGACGGCCAAAGCCGCCGACCTGCACATGTGCCGCTGCCTGGCTGAGGAGGGAGGTCCGGAGGGCATACGTGTCAATGCCGTGGCGCCGGACGCGGTGATACAGGGATCCGGGCTTTGGAATGATAGCTGGCGGCAGGAGCGGGCGCGTACCTATGCCTTCGACGTCGATCGAATCGAAGACTTCTACCGCGACCGCAACGCCCTGAAGGTGAACGTCGCCGCTGAAGATGTTGCCGAAGCCATTGTCTGGCTGGCGTCCTGCCGTAGTGCCAAGACCACAGGCTGCGTCATTACTGTGGATGGAGGGCTGGCGGCAGCCTATCCGCGATAGGTTTGGCTCTGCATCCAACTCCGAAAAGTGCTACCGGGCAAGGTAATTCGTCGCCTTTTAGGGCGGAACCTGCCCCAAGTCACCGTCTCGGGCGAGAGCCGATGCCGATCAGATGAAAGCGACTTGCGCTAGTAAGTTAGTGAGTGTACACTAACTTATGACGGCTCCAACCGAACCCCTTTCCCCTCGGATGTCGGCGGAAGAACGACGGCATGAGATCCTGGATGCGGCGGTGGCCGAGTTTGCCGTAAAAGGCCTCCATGGCACCTCTACGGAAGCCATCGCCAAGCGGGCAGGCGTTTCTCAGCCCTACCTGTTTCGACTGTTCCGCACCAAGAAGGATCTCTTCATCGCCACAGCGCACCGCGGCTTCGACGACGTTCAGCGTACGTTTGAGGAAGCTGCGGCGGCTGAGAACGACGACGTGCTCAAAGCCATGGGACTGGCGTACCGAGGCCTATTGGCAAAGCGACAGGACCTGCTGCTGCAGCTCCACTGCTATGCCGCCTGCTCGGACCCGGATATCGAGGAGGCTGTCCGAGAGCGCTTCGGACAGTTGTATCGCTACGTCCAGGAGGTCTCGAATGCGCCGTCCGAGGTCATGCAAACATTCTTTGCCAACGGCATGCTCTTGAATGTGGCGGCCGCGATGAATCTCATTCAAAGCGGCATCGGAGAAGACTGGCTCTCAGAGTGCCTCAGCTCGGCGACGGGCTGAAAAAAATTTGTCCACTTAAGGTAGTGATTAATCAATAACGAAGGAGCTACTGAATGACCTCTCGAACTCGTTGGTGGACCTTTGCCGTTGTCTGCGCAGCCCTTTTCATGTCCATGCTCGACAACCTGGTCGTGCTCACCGCCCTTCCTGCCATCAGGCGGAGCTTGCACGCCGGCGTTCCGGACCTGGAATGGACGGTAAACGCCTACACTCTAAGCTTCGCTGTGCTGATGATGACGGGGGCGGCTCTGGGCGATCGGTTCGGGCGAAAGCGAATCTTTCTCCTGGGCGTAGCCACATTCACGATTGGTTCGGCGCTCGCCGCCACCAGCGATGGCGCGACTACGCTGTCCATGGCTCGGGCGGTTCAGGGCGTTGGTGCGGCCTTCCTCACACCGCTGACTCTCACTCTACTCACACGTGTCTTTCCTGAGAACCGACGGGCCGCCGCCATCGGTCTTTGGTCTGGTATCTCCGGCCTCGGGCTCGCCATCGGGCCGCTGGTCGGCGGCGCGATTGTCAGCGGCATCAGCTGGAACGCAATCTTCTGGCTGAACGTGCCTGTGGGAGTGCTTGTGGTGTGCCTCGGCTGGCTCCGCTTGGAAGAGTCATTCGGTGATCGCAAGCCGCTTGATCTGCCCGGCCTTTTGCTGGCTGGGTTTGGCTTGCTGGGCATTGTGTACGGTCTGGTTCGCGGCAATTCGGTCGGCTGGAGCAGCCTTGAGATCACATGCGCACTCGCCGGCGGAACGGCCTTGCTGGCAACGTTCGTGTGGTGGGAGCGGAGGTCGCGAACTCCGATGCTTCAGCTCTCGCTGTTCAAGGTGCGTCAATTCTCCGCTGCCAACGGCGTCGGCTTCCTCATGAGCGCCGGCATGTTCGGCTCCATCTTTCTGCTAACGCTCTTCATCCAGCAAATCCAGGGGGCGAATCCCCTCGAAGCCGGGCTCAAGACGATGCCCTGGACCGGAACCATCATGCTGGTTGCCCCCATCGCCGGCATCTTCGCCGGAAGGATCGGACCCCGCTTGCTGGTAACGGCCGGCATGATATCGCAGGCGACGGCCTTGCTCTGGATCGGGATTCTCGCACATGCCGGAACGGCTTACCCGGTGCTCCTGCCGGCATTCCTTCTGGGTGGCCTGGGAATGGGTCTGACATATGCGCCGCTATCCGCCGGAGTCATGGCCGCAGTCTCCGACAACCGGCAGGGAGAGGCATCCGGCGCCTACAATGCCATACGTGAGCTGGGTGGGGTCTTCGGCGTCGCCGTCCTGGGAGCCGTGTTTCAGCATGTTGCGACTTCAAAGCTGTCATTCGTCGACGGCTTCCACACTGCCGTCTTCGCCGGTGCCGGCGTCGTGCTGTTGGGCGTCTTCGCCGCCCTCTTCCTTTCCGGCTCCCGGCTGACGGGGAGCCCGGCGACCGCCGAGACTACTCTGGCGGCAGCCTAGATATCTATGCTTGGGAGGTCCTCAGAGCTCGAAGAGCGGCAGCTGAGCACTGGGCTCTTCGACGAAATTGGACAGGCCGATGCCCACCAGACGAACCGGCCTTCCGTTCCATGACTTCTCCAGCAGCCCGAACACGTTTCCGGCGATGTCCTCCTGCGTTCGGATGGTCTGGCCGGGAGTTATCTGGCGGGTAATGGTGGTGAAGTCACGGTACCGAATCTTTATGTGCACCGTGCGGGCCGGGCTGGATTCGTTGAGTGACCGCGAGAGGCTGCTCGCCATTTCCGCCAATATCCTGCGGATCTCGGCGTCATCGGCGGTGTCGCGGGCGAAAGTCGTCTCTCGACTCATCTGCTTGGTCTTACCCGGTGTCGAAACTTCGCGGTCGTCCTCACAACGAGCTAGACTGCGCCAGCGAAGGCCCCATGGGCCGAGATGCTGAAGAATCCAGTCATCTTGGGCAGTCTGCAGCTGGCCGATGCGCTCCAGCCCAGCCTGCCGCATGGCCTGTTCGGACTTCGGCCCCACACCCCAGAGCCGCCGAACGGGCAGTGGCGCCAGAAACTCGAGCGCCCGCTCCCGGGGCACGGCGGTCAACCCATCAGGCTTCTCAAAGTCTGAGGCGATTTTGGCCAGGAGCTTGGTGTGCCCTATACCAAGGGAGACGGTCAACCCGGTGGTTGAGAGTACCTGCTCCTTGATCAACCGGCCCAGGTCTTCCGCCGCAGCAATGCTGTCTGCTCTATCGGCGATATCGAGAAAGGCCTCGTCCAGTGACAGCGGCTCGACGAGGCGGGCATGCCGCCTGAAGATGTCCATGATCATTCGGGATGCTGCCTGGTAGGCGCCGAACCGTGCCGGCACGATGAGGAGCTGCGGGCATAGCCTTCGGGCTGTGCGGCTGGGCATCGCCGAGTGAACTCCAAAACGCCGGGCCTCATAACTGGCGGTCATGATGACCCCGCGGCTCTCGGGCGGCCCACCGACCGCGAGCGCTCTGCCCCGCAGCTCGGGTCTATCCCGCTGCTCTACCGAGGCGTAGAAGGCGTCGACGTCGGCATGGATGATGAGGCGCTCATCGGCAGTCACCGGCTCGTTCTCCTCACGAATCGCTTCCTGAGGGATTCCCGGCTCGAAGCACAGCCACCCGATGGAGGAAAGCCTCGGGATCATGGGGATCCTGCGCTGCGCCAATCTCTGTCGAGACGCGACCGGCGAGAGCTTCCGCCAGTCGCCTCCGAGCGGCGGGATCGAGCGTCGGAGCGCGGCCTAGAAACTCGTCCACTATGTGGGCTTCTTCGGGGCTCAACCTTCTGAGGTCCCACGCCTGCTCGGCCGGATCGGCAGTGGCGACGGTCAGTCCCTTGCCGGCGTCAGGGGGTGACCAATACAGGGCCAGGACACGGCGGAGGAACATCACCTGTGGCTCCGGCGGTTCACCCAGTCCGAGCTTGAGCCCGATCCTCGCAGACAGACGTTTGAGATCTTTCGGCCCGGGCCTTCGGAAGCCCCCTCGATGCCAGGCCAGGATGCGCCGGATCTCGTGAGCGTCGTCCAAGGTCAGGCGCTCGACCGGCCACGCCTGCTCGCCTTCGATCGGCTCCGCAGCCGAAGCTTCAACTGCCCCGGCCTCACTCTTGACCTCCGCCAATCCCACCGTCTTCCGCTCTTTGACCACCACTGTCCCGGCGGCGTAATCGCCCAGTCTTCGAGGCTGCCGCCCGATGAACATGACTAGCAGTCCGAGGCCATAGAGGGAAGGGAGAAAATCCACGATGCGCACGAGATTGCGCACCAGCGCGTCGACGAAGCGAATCTGCCTGCCATCCACTTTGATCACCCGGACACCGATCGAGCGCTTACCCGGCGTCTGTCCGCTCCAAAAGGTCTCAAAGGCGATGTAATAGCCCCAGAAGAGCAGGAAGTAGGACGTGAGCGTGAAGATAATGGCGGCATCGAGGAAGAAGCTGCCGAGAATACCAGCGAGGAATATTAGGCCCACCGTCGCGAGGCTCAAAAGCTCCGCCATGCCGACGATGACCACTAGATCGATGAGCGCGGCCACGAAGCGGGTCCCGATTCCGGCGAGCTCATAGCTCAGCGCCACCGCTTCGGGGGTTTCCACCCGGTACTCTTCGATCATCGTCTCATCCTCAACTCACAGTAATCTAAGCCGGAAGCGATGTCAGTGGTAGGAAAAGGTGAGGGAATCGCCGGATGAACCGGTCAATCTTCATCAGACGGCGTGAGGAGCGGTGGCGGGCGCTTGAAGCGCTGGTGCTCCGAGCCGAGGGTCGAGGCGGATCGACATTGTCTGCGGGAGACATTCTGGAATTGGGAAGGCTCTACCGCTCAGCGGCGTCAGATCTGGCGGTCGCCCTCAAGTACTTTCCGCAGGACCGCACCACTATCTATCTGAATGGTCTGGTTCGGCGGGCACATCCTCTCGTGTATCAGCCTCCACCATCGTCCCGATCCGGCATTCTGGACGCCGTTCGTTTCAGTTTCCCAAGCTGCTACCGGCAGCTCGGGCAGTACACCGCCACCGCGTTTGGGCTGTGCGCAGGATCGGCACTCGTCGCCGCCGCTGCCGTTGTCTACCATCCCGCCAATGCCGACCTGCTCCTGGGACATCCTCAGGCGCAGAGCCTGCGGCAGGTCATGAGTCTCCATCACCTTTGGATGGGGCAGAACACCGCCAACCACTCGGTGGCGGCGAACTTTATCATGCTCAACAACATCCAAGTTGCGTTTCTGGCCTTCGCCGGAGGTATCCTGCTGGGATTGGGCACCGTCGTGGTTCTCGTCCAAAACGGTGTGATGATCGGGGCTATCGCGGCAATGGTTTCTCAGTACGGGCTCAGCCGGCAGTTCTGGTCTTTCGTCGTACCACATGGCGTCATCGAGCTATCGGTAATATTCATGGCCGGGGGAGCCGGCCTTGCCATGGGAGACGCGATTCTGCGGCCGGGGCTCAGCACTAGAGGTCAGGCATTGGTGCAAGCGGCTCGCAAGGCAGCGGTGATCGTGTTGGGGGCGATTCCACTGTTGATGATCGCGGGCACGATAGAGGGCTTCTACTCTGCCTCCAACTCTCCGGCGTATATGAAAGTTGCCGTCGGCGCCGTCTCCGGGTTCTTGCTGTATGCCTATCTGTTGGGGTCCAGGCGACGAGCCGGCAGTGCTCGGCAGGTGAAGCTTCCGGCCCAGCTCAGCCCAACCGGCATGGCCCGGTCGGAGGGCTCGCCGGCCACCAGACCCGTCTGAACTAGTCGCGAATCTCATCGCGAGCGACTGCCGTGCAGTGCTACTTCATGCCTGCCGGCCTCCACCTTACAGCAGCCGGCGCGCCTTGATCTCCAAATAGGTGTTCACCGCCTC
>DASRCF010000180.1:0-18300 GCA_035653255.1 Chloroflexota bacterium | reverse complement strand
TCAATCGAGATCCGGAGTCCGTCTAATCCCGCTGTAAAGCGCATCCGGCAGCTTCGCTCCCGTCGGCACCGGGAGGAGAGCGGGCTGTTCTTCGCCGAAGGCCTGCGGCTGGCGGTAGAAGCCTCGAAGAATCGCGACGATGTGATGTCGGTGGTCGTGTGTCCCGAGCTGCTGCGATCTACCGTAGGCCTGGAGACAGCCGCGCGGCTCCGAGAAGCCGGCGTGGAGGCTATGCAGCTGGGCTCGGCCGCCTTCGCCTCGATCTCGGATCGAGACCAGCCGCAGGGCATCGGCGTTGTCGCACGACGCCGCCTGGCCCCGATCGATTCGATTGATCCCTCTCACGCGGCCGTCTCTGTAGCGTTGGTGGGGCCGCAAGACCCCGGGAATGTCGGCTCGATCATGAGGACGCTCGATGCAGTCGGGGGGAGCACGCTCATTTTCGTAGGAGCTCACGTGGATCCTTACGACCCGCGATCGGTTCGCGCGAGCATGGGCTCGATCTTCTCGGTGACCCTGGCGGTGGCGGACATGCCCTCCGTGCTCGACTGGAAGCGGCGAGCGGCCACCGCCATGATTGGCGTGACCGGCGACGGAAATCGGCATTACCGTCAGCTCGACTACGCCGACAACTGCATCCTGCTGTTCGGTAGTGAACGTGAGGGACTGTCCGGCGCTGCGCGCGACGCCTGCGACGACACCGCGTTCATTCCCATGGAAGGCCGTGCAGATTCACTCAACCTGTCGGTCGCCGCCGGGATCGTTCTCTACGAGGCCTATGATCGACGGACCAGGCGCCATCCGGCATCACACTGATCCGGCAAGGCCGGAGGCAATATTTCGAGTTTCGAGCCTCCGGCCGGTCAGTCCAAGGCGAGACGGGAGCTGACTCGAGAGCCGGCGTCGGGCATCAACGTCCGGATCGGAACCGATTCGTGATTGGGAGACGGCGGTCCTTGCCAAAGGCGCGCGTAGAGATGCGCACACCCGGCGGCCCCTGGCGGCGCTTGTATTCGTTGGCGTCGACGAGGGCCACCACCCGATCGACCGTGGCTCGATCGTGGCCTTGGGCAGCGATGTCCTCGACCGATCGGTCTCCTTCGATGTAGGCCTCAAGAATCGGATCAAGAACGTCGTACGGTGGGAGGCGGTCGACGTCTCGCTGGTCCTCTCGGAGCTCGGCCGAGGGTTCTTTGGCGATGATCTGCGGTGGTATCACCGCCTCCGGCGACTGCTCGTTGCGCCAGTTCGAAAGTCGGAACAGCGTGGTTTTGTACACGTCCTTAACCACCCCAAAGCCGCCCGCAGTGTCGCCATACAGCGTGCTGAAGCCGACCGCCGTCTCGCTCTTGTTGCCGGTGGTCAGGACGAGCCAGCCGAACTTGTTGGAGAGCGCCATCAGGATGTTGCCCCGGATCCTCGCCTGAAGGTTTTCCTCGGTGATGTCCGGAGTCGTGTCGGCGAAGGTCTCGGAGAGCGCGCTCAGGCTTCCTTCAAACGGTTTCTCTATCGAAATGGTCAGCATGCGGATGCCGAGATTTGACGCCAGCTCGGCGGCGTCGGACTTGGAACCGGCGGAGGAGTACCGCGACGGCATCGAGACGGCGATGACGTGCTCGCAGCCCAGGGCGTCGACCGCGATCGTCGCCGTAAGCGCGGAGTCGATGCCACCCGACAGCCCGACAACCACATCCCGAAAGCGGTTCTTAACAACATAGTCCCGGGTCCCCAGGACGAGCGCACGATAAATCTCCTCGTTCCGGCAGAGCTCCAACGTCACGTCTCGACCGGGCGCGAGATTCGGTTTCGGGTCGGAGTCTTTGGTCTGGGAGAGCGGTGTGGTTGCGATCGTGACCTCGCTGGAGATGCCGGGCGGCGGACGCATCTGACGCCGCCGGGTGTCATGCAGCCGGGCGTTGAAGACGCCGTCGACGTCGAGGTCGGCGATCAGGAGATCCTCCTCGAAGCCCGGCGAAGCGGCGACGGTCTCGCCCCTCCAGTCAAAGACGGCACTATTGCCTTCGAAGACCAGCTCATCCTGTCCGCCGATCAGATTGACGTAGGCCACGTACGCCAGCTCGTCCTGAGCTCGAGTGGCGATCATTCGACAGCGCTGTCGCTGCCGGCCGACGCTGAACGGCGAGGCGTTGATGTTGACGATGACCTCGGCGCCGGCCATGGTCTCGAGCGTGGCCGGCCCCACCGGATACCAAATGTCCTCGCAGATGGTCAGGCCCACCCTGACGCCCCGGATCAGGTAGACGGCGGGTCTATCGCCGGCCTTGAAGTAGCGCTGCTCGTCGAAGACCGCGTAGTTCGGCAGGAAGCACTTGTGATAGATCCCCTGGACGCGGCCCTCTTGGATGACGGCGGCGGCATTGAAGATATCGCCGTTGCTGTCCACAAAGCCGACCACGGCGGTGATGTCCGGCATCTCGGAGGCGACCTGATCGAGCCTGCGACGGTTCTCTCGGATGAAATCGGGCTTTAGGACCAGATCTTCCGGCGGGTAGCCGGTGATTGTCAGCTCTGGGAAGGCGACGATGTCGGCTTCGGCCTCGGCCGCCCGGTGGGCGTACTCGAGCACCTTGTCGCCGTTCCCGGCGAGATCGCCTACGGTCAGGTTGATCTGTGCCAGCGCGAGTCGTACTGTTCTCATATCATTCGGACGCACATAATGGTTGACGCCGGACGTTCCTGCTCTCAAGCCATTGTGACTCAAGGGCGATTCGAGGCCGGCGGCCGGAGGCCGGCATGAGCGGCAACCTTCCAATCGGCAGTATTCGCGGCATCCGGTTGTTGATCAACTGGTCCTGGCTGCTTATATTCGCCCTCGTCGCGTGGTCGCTGGCAACCGGATACTTTCCCGCGAACTTCAAACACTGGAGCGAGGGTGAGTATTGGGCGGTCGCGGTGGCGGCGGCGCTGCTGCTATTCGTCTCCGTTCTGATCCACGAGCTGAGCCACTCCTTCGTCGCGCAGGCTCGAGGCCTTCCCGTGAGCACGATCACGTTGTACGTGTTCGGTGGTGTATCGAACCTCACTCGCGAGCCGTCGTCGGCAGGCGAGGAGTTCTGGATTGCCTTCGCGGGACCGCTTTCGAGCATCGCTCTCGGCGTCATCTTCGGCTTGCTCCACCAGGCACTGGCGAAGCCCGACTGGTTGAGCGCGATCTTCGGCTACCTGGGCGCCATCAACTTGGTTCTGGCGCTGTTCAATCTGATCCCGGCCTTTCCTTTGGATGGTGGGCGCGTATTTCGTGCCATCGCGTGGGGAATCACACACGATCTTCGTCGCGCCACCCGCATTGCCACCCTGCTTGGGCAGGGAATCGCCTGGCTCTTCATCCTGGTAGGCATCTGGTATGTCTTCACCGGCAACATCCTGGGTGGCATCTGGCTGGCATTTATCGGCTGGTTCCTCAACAACGCCGCCACGAGCAGCTATCGCTACGCCCAGCAGTCGGGTGAGCTCCGGTCGGTCGACGTCGCCACCATCATGACGCCCAATCCGCCGACCATCTCCACCGGCGACAGTCTCGGGTCAGTGATCTATGGTCACCTGCTGCAGGAGAGCCTACGGGCGATCCCGGTAATCGGCGAGAAGGGCGAGCTGGCCGGCCTCCTTACCGTGACCGACGTGCGGCACTTTCCACCCGACCGGTGGGCGGCGACCCCCGTCGCCGACGCCATGACGCCGCGCTCGAAGCTCGACGTCGTGACGCCGGATACCCACGTCCTCGACGCCATGAACATCATGAACCTGCACGGTCACAATCAGCTCCCGGTCGTCCAGGACGGCAGGGCGATCGGTTTGCTTCGGCGTTCAGATCTCCTTCGGTACCTGCAGAGCCGTCACGCGGCGGTGGCTCCCGCTTCGACAGCGGCTGAGGCTCCGTCCCGTCGCTAGATCGTGGCGGCGCAGACGATTGTCAGCTAACTCGGTCGCGAACGAGGCCTTGGTCCTGTCACCCGTAGGAGTAGCTGCTTCGGAGCGAGTGCGGCGACGCCGCAGAGAAGGCCCGCCGCCAGAGCCACGGAGCGGACCCAGACGAGCGCCGGCGTCACCAGCACCAGGGCCGGATCCTGCCATGGTAGTCCGGCCGTGGTCCGTAGCGCTGAAGTGGTGAGGCTACAGGCCAACACTGTGAACACCCTACGAGTTCGTGACGCATAGGGCAAAGCGGGCAACAGCAGGAGCATGGCGAGACCGAGGCCTACCTGAAAACGTACCAGTGCCGGTGTATGGGAGTCGCTGAGAAGCTGGCGCCTGGACGTAAGGTGAACGAGCGGCTTGCAGAACCCGATCTGGAACTTCTTCTGCCAGTAGCCCGCCACAGTTTCCACGTGCTGATGCTCGACCCGGGCTTCCGGAATGAAGACCAGCCGGCACCCCAGCGCGGCTACTCGGAACGACAGGTCCTGATCTTCGACGGAGGCCTGACGAAAGCGCTCGTCGAAGCAGCCCACATGCTCGAGGGCGGACTTCAGATAGCCGGCAGAATACGTGTCGACGAAGTCGATGTGGTTCAGTTTCGCCGTTCGGCGATACCTGTCCTCGTACTCGGCCTGGACGAAGCGCGCCACCAGGCGTCGCTGACTGCTGGTGTAGACGCCTCGGCAGCCGGCCACCCGGGGATCTTGAAATGACCGCAGCATGATCGCGATCCAGTCGTCGGCGGGAGCGCAATCCGCGTCGGTGAAGAGGATGACGTCGCCGCCGGCTTCGTGGATACCGAGGTTCCTGGCGGCGGCAGGCCCGCGACGCGGCTGCCGCAGCAGACGCACAGGGAACGCCATTGCCACCTCCGCAGTCCCATCGGTCGAGCCGTCGTCGACGACGATAGTTTCGTTCGCCGGGCGACTCTGGCGGCTTAACGCGCCGAGGCAGCGCGCCAGCTGCGACCGACCATTGTGGACGGGAACCACGACGGTGCAGCGAAGCGCGCTATCAGCGCGCAAAGATGTGTCCGGCCAGCTCCCTGGCCGCGCGCAGGTTGCGGTACATCTCGGACCGATCGCCCGCGCTCTGACGTAGTTTTCGCCGGATAAAAGCCGGGTCCGAGTAGAAGCGTCGCCGGGCGTGATTGCACCAGGCCACGAGCTCGGCGGAAGGCAATCCCGGACGGCTGATTACCGTGTTATGGGTCCCATCCGGACGAAGCCAGCTTGACCAATCCTCGGACCGCAGTGCTCCTGATGCCTGGGCGCGGTCGAAGGCCCGGGTACCGGGGTAGACCATCAATGGGAAGAATTGCGCCGAGTCGGGCTTTATCTCCTGGGCGTAATCGAGTGTTCGCGCCAGCGTGGCGCGAGTTTCGCCCGGATTGCCCACCATGAAGCAGCCATGCACCAGAACACCCGCGCGCTTGGCATCCGCGACGAACTGCCGGGACTGCTCGACGCGCAGGCGCTTCTCGATGCCTTCGAGGATGGCATCCTCTGAGGATTCGAATCCCACACAGACCATGCGCAGGCCGGCCGCCTTTAGGGCTTCGAGAGTCTCGAAGTCGACGTCGGCGCGAGAGTTGGCGGTGAAACGGATCCGGTTGCCGCCGGCGATGAGTGCAGCGGCAAGCTGACGGCAGCGCTTCCGATCCACGGTCAGGGTGTCGTCTTCGAGGAAGATGTGAATGCCCGGCCAGCGACCCGCGACCCATTGAAACTCTGCCACGACGTTGTCGATCGAGCGCCGACGGTACCCGTGCCCGGTGAGCACCTGCGGCCAGACACAGAAATCGCACCGATAGGGGCAGCCTCGTCCGGTCACGAAGGTGACCTGCGGATGAGGCGTGATCGAATAGAAGTAGCTGGCCACGTTGGCGTGTCGCGACCAGACGGCACTGACGAAGGGCAGCGCGTCGAGATCTGCCGGCTTCAGCTCCTGCCGGTCAGGAGTCGCGACGATTTCGCCGTCCTGGCGGACGGTGAGTCCGGTTACGCCCTGGAGGTCGAGGCCTGATTCGAGCGCCGACGCCAGGTCACGGAGAGTGTGGTCGAACTCGCGACGGGCTATCGCGTCGACGCTCGCGGCCCGCCGGAGTGTTTCCTCGGGCAGCGCTGAGGCATGGGTGCCCGTCAGCACGATGAATGGTCGCGGGCGAGTGAGGCCGGCTCTCAGGCCGTCAACCACTTCGAGATCGTTCATGATGCTGGGCGTGGAGGTATCGACGGCGATGAGATCGGGCGCAAACAAGCCGGCGAGTGCGATCACATCCACCAGGCTCAACCCTGCGGCCGGTGCGTCAATCAGCCGGACGGTGTGCCCGGCCTGCTCAACTGCGGCAGTCGCGTATCCGAGCCAGATCGGGTAGTAGAGGTTGCCGGATTTCGTGCGTGCCGGCGAGCGCTGGGAGCGGGAGAAGCGCGGGTGAAAGGGTGGGTTCAGCAGCAGGACGCGCATCTGGCACCTCGGCCGACGGAAATGGGCCGCCCTGCACCTGCCAGCATAACAGCCTCGGAGTTTCCCCGCCATTGGGATATGTGCAGCGTCTGCCCGCATAATCGGTTCAGCACAAGCAAGCCACCCCCTTGGAGAACTTGGTACTCCTGGCCGCGCTACACTGCAGCATTCAGGGATTGGGCTGGCTGTGGACAGGGGAGAGGCCGGAAAGCGCATCGAGGCGAGGCTCCCGCTCGTGATAGGGGTGACGGGACATCGTGACCTCCGTCCCTCCGAGGTAGAACGGCTGGAGCACATGCTCGACGTGTTCATGAGGGAGCTGAGAGCCGATCATCCCCACACGCCTCTCCTGCTGCTTTCGCCCGTCGCCGAGGGGGCCGACCGGCTCACGGCTCGCGTCGCCCTTCGGCGCGGGCTCAGCCTCATTGTTCCTCTGCCCATGGCTCCGGAGGAGTACGAGCGCGACTTCGACACCGAGGAGTCACGGCAGGAGTTCGAGGGTCTGCTGGAGCAGGCGTCCTACTGGTTTTCGCTCTCGGACGAGCGGGCGCAAGGCGAGGCTCGAGAACGGCAGTACGAAGCAGTCGGCGCCTACGTTGCCCGGCACTCCCAGATCCTGGTGGCATTGTGGGATGGAAAGGACCTGGACCGGATTGGAGGCACGTCCGCGATAGTCCGCTCGCATCTCAGCGGAGTGTCACCGCGGGCCGGTCCCCTCGATGAGGTCGACAGCGGTCCGGTGTACCAGATCGTCACCTCACGGCGCGATGGGCCCGATGTGGCCGAGTCTTTTCAGGAGTTCACCTGGTATCCCGGTACGGGAGATGGTACCGGCGCAGCGCGATATTCCGGTAGGCCGACGGTGGGGCACACCGGCCGGCTTCCCTTCATTCGCCAGGGAGGCAGAAGTGGCGCATCCCTCGCCCGGCTCCGCTACTGGCGAATCCGCGATCGCATCGACCGGTTCAACCAAGACGCCCTCCGCCTGGGAATGGGCAACAGAGCCGAGATTCAGGAGACCAAAGCGGCGATTCTGGGTCAGAGGCACGACGACATTTGCGGCGACTTGGAGCGCCTCGGCGAGGCATTCGCCCTGGCCGATGCTCTGGCCCTCCGCTTTCAACGGAGAACGACCCGGATGCTCATGTGGCTCTTTGGGCTGGCCTCGCTGGCCGCGTTGGCAATCATTGTCTACGCCGACGTGATCGGTGCGGCGGCAATCCTCTGGCTTTATCCGGTGTTTTTCGTCCTTGCCTCGGTAGTCTGGCTGATCGGGGTCAAATGGCACGACGTTCAGAACAAATACCAGGACTACCGGGCGCTGGCCGAGGGCCTGAGGGTGCAGCTCTTCTGGCACATGGCCGGGTGGACTCAGGAGGCCGCCGCCGATCACTATCTACTCCGGCAAAAGAGTGAGCTGGATTGGATCCGACATGCCATGCGGTCGCTCGATGTCCCACTGGATGTCCCGTGTGACCGGCATGGGGCGGCGGCCCTCGACCCCGAGTCGCTCCGGGCGATCCGCGACACCTGGCTTCGTGACCAGCTCCGCTACTTCGAGGCTCGTGCCCTCCGTGATTTGTCCCGACGGCGACGATTTAGGCTGGTCGCGATCGCACTTACAGTGCTGGGAGTGTTGGCGGCGCTGGCGCTGGCCGTCGCCGCTGTATTCCTCAGCGGCTCCGTGGACTTGAAGCCCGTGCTGCTTCCGCTGGCCATTCTGCTGGTCGTGGCCGCCGGACTCCTGGAGGGATATGCCGACAAGGCCGCCTTTGCCGAGCAAGCCAAGCAGTACCAGCGCATGGCCAGACTCTTCGACCGGGCGACCCGCATGCTGGACGCAGACCTGAAAGAGGAGCGACTTGAGCGCGCTGCCGAGCTCCTCCGCGCCCTGGGACAGGAGGCGCTAAACGAGAATGCCGACTGGGTGATGCTCCACCGTGAGCGACCACTCGAGGTCATCAAGGGCGCCTGACGGCATGGGCCCCGACCCGGCTGTGACTCGTCCTCGCGTGTTCCTCAGCTACCGTCGCAGCGATGCCGCGGCCGCGGCCTTCACCATTCCTCTCTACACCCGATTCACACGAGCCTTCGGCAAAGGCCATGTCTTCATGGACGTCGACGACATTCCGGCCGGCACCGACTTCCGTGAGCATATACGTGACATCTTGGGCATGTCGGACGCTCTCATTGCGGTAATCGGGGCGGGCTGGGATGGGGGGCCGGGCCGGTCTACTCAGACGAGGCTGCATGATCCCGACGACTGGGTGAGAGCGGAGGTAGCCCTGGCCATGGAGCGGGGCATTAAGGTCATACCCCTGCTGGTCCAGGGAACGACCATGCCTTCCGAGGGTGATCTTCCCGTAGACCTCCGCCCCCTGGCCTACCTCAACGCCGTCGAGATCAGCAACAAAGACTTCTCGGCAAAGAGCCGGCGGTTGGTGCGAGACATCCAGGCTGCGGCCGGCGCAATCAGAGCACCCGAAGAGCAGCCGGCCGACTCGGTGCCCAACAACCTGCCGGCCGAAATGACCAGGTTCGTCGGCCGCAAGCAGGAGCTCGAGGCCCTGCGGGCCTTGATTTCCTCTCAAGACGTCAAGCTCGTGACCATAAGCGGGACCGGCGGAACAGGGAAGAGCCGGCTTGCTTTGAGGCTGGCAGCCGAGATCATGGCGCGCTTTCGGGGCGGGGTCTTTCACGTGGCCCTGGCATCCGTTGCCCACCCCGATCTGGTTGCGCCGGCTATCGCGGGCGCACTGGGCTTGACCGAGGAGCAGGAGAAACCTCTGGAGCAGGTCATCACCAAACACCTGAGAAGCAAATCCTGCCTGCTGGTTCTGGACAACTTCGAGCATGTCCTCGACGCCGCTGAAGTCGTGGGCAGCATCCTGAGATCCTGCCGGAAAGTGAAGATTGTGGTCACCAGTAGAGTGGTGCTCCGCCTTTACGGCGAGCACGATTTCGTGCTCGGTCCGCTTCCGCTCCCGCAATCTCAGGAGATGAGCCTGGAAGCGCTGCTCGCCACGCCCTCCGTCCAGCTTTTCGTAGACCGTGGCGCTGCCGCCGATCCAAGCTTCAGGCTCACGGAAGAGAACCGTGACCAGGTTGCCGCCATCTGCGCCCGTCTCGAGGGCCTGCCGCTAGCCATCGAGCTGGCTGCGGCCCGCATCCGGGTTTTGCCCTTGGAGTTACTGAGAACCCGGCTGGCAAACCGCCTGGATACGCTCACCGGCGGACCCCGGGACGTACCCGGACACCAACAAACCCTTCGTGGCACGTTGAACTGGAGCTATGACCTGCTGGGAAAGCAGGAGCAGGCCTTCTTTCGCCGTCTCGGAGTGTTCGTGGGAGGCTGGACGCAGGAGGCCGCCGAGGCAATCTGGAACGGCCCCGGGCGGAATGGGCTCGAAATGACCGACGTCCTGTTGGACGCCAGCCTGATCGAAAGGCGTTCCGATGGGCCCGGACAGCCTCGACTCGGGCTTCTAGAAACCGTACGGGAGTACGCCCTCGAGCGGCTCGAAGAGCGGGGAGAGGCGGCGACGGCACGACAGTCTCATGCTCAATTCTTTCTGGAGACGGTGGGGACGGCGTCCAAGGCGCTGGAATCCGAGGAGCAGCTCTCCTGGATGCGTTTGATGGAGGACGAGGAGGCCAATCTCCGCGAGGCGGTTGAATGGTGGCTGACAGCTGGGGATGGCGCGAAGGCGGCGGAAATGGTGCTGGGACTGGCGCCCTTCTGGGAGCAGCGCGTGTTGCTGGCGGAAGGCCGGTCATGGATCGAGCGCGCCCTCGAGCAGGTGACTGGAGACGGTGCACTCAGATCCAGGCTGCTCCAGCAGGCAGCCTGGTTTGCGTTCTATCAAGGCGATTTGGGAGACGCCAGAGGTCTGCTGGAGGCAGGGTTGGATGTGGCTCGCCGGGTTGGCGATGACGCGCTTATCGCGAAAGCTTTCAAAGGGTTGGGAGGCCTGGCCCGAGAAGAGGGCCGGCCCGAGGAGGCGAAGCGGCTATACCGCCAGGGTCTGAGCGCCGAGGAATCGTTGGGCGATTCCTCAGGCATGGCCAAGAGTCTCAACAATCTGGGCGTGCTGGCGACGGACGCCGGCGATGCTGCCGAAGCGGCCGGCCTTTTCGCCCGCGGGTTGACTCTGGCGCGGCAAGCCGGCGATCGACGCCTGATAGCGACTCTTCTCGGCAATCTCGGCGAGCTGGCAGCGTCCGAGTCGCAAACCACAGACGCGGAATCCCTCTACGCGCAGGCGTTCGCGCTCTTTCTCGAGCTCCGCGACTGGTGGAACGTGGCCGGCGTGCTCGAGCTTCTGGCGACCATGTATGCCAGAGGTGGCGCCGGCCTTCTGGGCGCCCACCTCAAGGGAGCGGCAGAAACCGTCTGTCTCCGGCACGAGATCCCTCGGGGCGGCTTCGACGACCAGCGCATGGATGAGGCTCTGAATGCCGCCCGGTCAGAGGCGGGCGAGAAGGCGTGGCGGAAAGCACTCGAAGAGGGGCGAAGGATGACTCCTGAGGAGGCGATCCGGTTGGTCACGGAGCGGGGCGAAGCCCAGGGAAAGACGCCCGAGACGCGGGGATCGAGCTGAGCAGGGCGGAGCGCTAGTTGGTGAAGTCCTCCGTCAACCAGACGCCTCCGCCGCCGACCACGATACCCACGCCCACCCTATGGAAGGCGGGGTTCACGAGGTTAAGGTAGTGGCCATGTCGCTCCCATTCAAGCGTTCCCAGCGGACAGGCGGAGGGACACGGCCCCTCGGCCCACATCTCGGCGTTCATGCGTGCCAGAGCGGTTTCGACCGCTCCCGAGGTGACGCCGATGTTTTCGCCCGCGGCCGTGAATGTGATGCAGGCATCCTGACTGAGATCGTGGAACAGTTTGCCGGCGGCCTCCATCGCTTGTGAGTGTCTGGTGGCGCACCTGGAGAGCGCGCCGTTGAGAGCCAGTGCCTTGACCTTCATCGTCTTCCGTTCTCCATTGATGAGTTTGAGGACGTACCTGCGCAGCTTTTTCTCTTTGAGGTGCTGCTTGGCGGCGGGGACGGGGTGAGCGGCTACCTGGGGAGTCATAACCAGAGCGCTGGATAAGAGCAGGACGGCAGCCGCACAACCGGCCACCGTCCCCCTCGAGCCGAGCTTGTTCACGAGAGTATTCCTTTCCGTCGAGTCTCGTGTTTCAAGCTGAGACCCAGGGCCTCCATCAGCTATGGCAAAGGCGGGGGAGCCGGGATGCGTCTCACGTCCACCGGCGCACCGAACAATCGAAGGCGTCGCCCTTTAGAGAGCGGCTTGGTCTGCTCGACGCTCGAACATGTATATGTAGCCCTGACCGCGAACGTTGACGATCCGCCGCGGGCTCTGAGGGTCCTCTTCGAGCTTCTGCCGCAGCCGCGACACGTGGACCTTGACGATATCCTGCGCCTCCGCCGGCTCGGCCTCGTAACCGTGGACCTGCCGCAGGATCTCGACGCTGCTCAAGACCCGGCCCGGCTGTTGGGCCAGGACGGCCAGGATGCCGAACTCAGTCGGCGTCAGGGCGACGTGACGGCCACTGCTGGCCACTTCTTTGCGAGCCAGATCGATTCGTAGGGCGCCGGCCTCGATGACCTCGTTCCGGGCGTGACCGGAGAGCCGCGACCGCCTCTCGATGGCTCGGATGGCCGCCACCACCTGTCGTGCCGATAGCGGTGGATCGGCCTGTAGGCAGGCGTCCGCGCCACCTTCGAGTGCTAGAGCCACCTGGTCGGGCGATGGGGCGTTGCCCAACACGACGAGCGGGATGACCGATTGCTCTCGAACCTCCTGACAGAAGGTCCAGAGCTGTAGGGAGACCATGTTGGGACCGACGACCATCGCAGCGGCAGAGCTGCCAGCAACGTGTGACATCCACGATTCGGGACGGCAGACGTCGGCGGCGTACCCGTACCGCGCGAGATTATCCACGAGGGGCATGATCTTGTCGGGCACGGGATCGACGACGATGATACAGCGAATCTCAGCAACCAAGGCGAACCCTCATCACGCTGTCAAGGTAGCGATGGCCTATGACGTTCCAATCCCCCAACCGGGGCAGGATGTGGCCGCGAGGCTGCTGGTTGGGCTAAGATGATTCATGCTCGAGCCCATACAACACTCGATCATGGGAGAGTTCCCGTTCCGGCCCCCGAACCGGGGGCGAATGTGGGGCGAGCTGGCACTGACCATCCGTCAGGCGGCCGACATCTCCGGTGTCTCCGAGCGTCAGATCCAGCACTGGCTGAATCGTGGCTACCTCCCCATCTCCAAGCAAGGGAACCGGCGCGTCAGCGGCAATGCGCTGGACCTGATCACGCTGATTCAGCAAGCCCGTCAGGCCGGCATCCCGCTCAAGACGGCGGTCGGCCTTTCCAAGGAGTACCTAGCCCGCATGGATGCCGGACCCCTCCATCCGGTCGAGGCCGGTTCGGAAGCGCTCTCCGATCTGGAAGAAAAGCTGTCCGCCGCGATCTCTGCCATTGGAGCGGTGCGCGACGTCATCAAGGAGCTGGGCGACGCTGCCCGTCGCCAGGGTCACGCTTAGGACTCGGCAGGCTAACCGCCGAG
Organism: Chloroflexota bacterium; assembly: GCA_035653255.1. Classification (GTDB taxonomy): domain Bacteria; phylum Chloroflexota; class UBA5177; order UBA5177; family JAJPKF01; genus DASRCF01. The sequence continues at coordinate 5,304 of DASRCF010000180.1, read as the reverse complement.
ATTCGAAAGCGCGGAGCCAAAGCCTGGAGAGTTAGTCCGGCCCTACTCCCTTCTCGCGTCTCGAGTCTCCGCATTGGATCGACTTCGACCGTAGAGCTCTGTCCCTTCGGAGCTACTCTCCTCCTAGAATGTGTCGGAATCCAGCACCGGAGCAGCCATGACGCGAGAACCGGCGGTGCGCCTCGAGCGGGACAGCATGGGCGAGGTCGAGGTTCCCCGCGAAGCCTACTACGGTGCGCAGACGGCTCGCGCGGTCGAGAACTTTCCCATCGGCCACGACCGCATGCCCCCCGAGTTCGTTCACGCCCTGGGCCTTTTGAAGCAGGCGGCGGCGGAGGTCAACATCGAGCTGGGCCAGCTTGACGAGCGTCGGGGGCGTGTCATCGTCGAGGCGGCGGCCGAAGTTGCGTCCGGTAGATTCGACGGCGAGTTCCCAGTCGGCATCTATCAGACCGGCTCCGGCACCTCGACCAACATGAACGCCAATGAGGTTATCGCCGCGCGAGCCAACGAGCTGCTCGGCGGGGAGCGCGGCGCGAAAGGCGAGGTCCATCCCAACGATCACGTCAACAAGGGCCAGTCTTCCAATGACATGATCCCGACGACCATGCACCTGTCGGCGATGATCGCTCTCCGCGACGGCCTGATCCCGGCCCTGCACGAGTTGGAGACGGAGCTGCGCAAGAAGGCCTGTGAGCTTTGGCCTGTAATCAAGACCGGCCGGACTCACCTCCAGGACGCTACCCCTATACGGCTCGGCCAGGAATTTCTCGGCTACGCCGACCAGATTAGACTGGCCTGTGCTGGCCTGCGAACTCAGATCGAGCTGCTCGGTGACGTGGCGCTCGGCGGCACCGCTGTCGGAACCGGGCTCAATGCCCACCCCGACTTTGCACGCCTGGTGCTCGAGCGGCTGCACGAGCGCCTGAGCCTCCCGCTGCGAGAAACGCCCTACCATTTCATGGCGCAGAGCACCGTCGACCCGCTCGTCCTGACCAGCGGGGTCTTGAAGGCACTGGCGGTCAGTCTGCTGAAGATCGCCAACGACATCCGTTGGATGGGATCAGGGCCGCGAGCCGGCATCGGCGAGCTGAAGCTGCCCGACCTGCAGCCCGGCAGCTCGATCATGCCCGGCAAGGTCAACCCTGTGATGGCCGAGTCGCTGGCGATGGTGGCGGCGCAGGTCATCGGCCACGACGCCGCGGTGACCGTCGCCGGTCAGTCAGGTAACTTCGAGCTGAACGTCATGCTGCCGCTGGTGAGCTTCGACATCCTCGACAGCATCGACATCCTGGCTGCCGCGGCGAGATGCTTTGCCCGTCGAACCGTCGCCGGGCTCGAGGCCACCCGGCGAGGACCGGAGATGGTAGAGCAAGGACTGATGCTGGTGACCGCTCTGGCGCCTGTGATCGGGTACGACCGGGCGGCTGAGCTGGCCAAGGAAGCCTCCGCCTCAGGAAGGACGGTGCGCGATCTGGCGCGTGAACGCACCGACCTGAGCGATGAGGAGATCAGCCGGCTTCTGGACCCGGAGAAGATGGTGGGTCAGAGTAGCGCCACCCAGCACTAACCGGGTGGCTTGGATTAGGCTCTGAATCCCAGGGCGCCTCGGAGGCCCCGGACGTGCTGGATAGCCGCAACCTCGGAGCTTCGAATCACGAGCTGGTCCCCGCCGTCGGCCAGGCTGAACATCGGCCATTCCTCGGCGGCAAGCTTCCGTAGAGCGTCGTGAACCGAGCCGGCCACTTTGAAAGAGCCACCGGGAGTGAAGATGAGGCACGCGCTGTCTGTCTCGGTCTCTCTTTGATCTGTCACGCCACCGCCTCCTGGGACGCGCCACCGGCGGCTCGGAATCCCTGCTGGTAGCCATCTGTGTAGATCTCGTCGAATACGGCGTAGAACACCGCCTCGATCTCGGCCACGTTGCCGGAATCAAGCGCTGCCGCCAACTGCTGGGCGTACCGAGTCACCGCGGCGTCTACCACTCGGCGTCGATCCGAGCTCGAGTTCCCGGCTGGGTCCAGGCTCACTATTGCCTCGCTGTTCATGGAACCATTCTATGGGCTCTCAGGGCTTCTGTCCTGAAGACATGGATCTTCGGCGCCCGTCAGCTTTGACTTACTGCCGGCTCACGCTCTTGCCTCCTCATGGAGTTCGATGGTCTCGCCGTCGGGCTCGATTCCTAGCTCGGTGGAGAGGGCCCGAGCGAGGATCTGGAACCGGCGGACCGCTTCGGTCCGTCGACCCAGTCGGAGCCACAGACGCATGGCGGCGCGAGCCGAGGCCTCGTCGGTGGCGTCCGCGGCCATCACCGGGCGGAGCCACTCGAGCGCGCGCTCGCTCTCAACCTTGGAGCGAGCCAGCTCCCCTGCATGGCGAGCCAGTCGGGTGTGCAGGTCGGCCAGCCCGATCCGGCGGTACTGGGTCCATTCGAGGTATCGATCTCCCGGCAGATATTCGCCTGCCCACTGGCTCATTGCCCGTGCCACGACCTCGAAGTCGTTGGACCCCAGAGCCTTCCCTGCCAGGGATTCGAAGCGCACATCGTCCCTGGCCTCCGGCGGAACATTGAGCATGATGCCTTCAGGCGTTGCCGGGATTCGGCCGGCTGAGAGCAGCGCTCGACGGAGGGCCGAGAGAGCGGAGCGCAGATTCTGGAAGGCGACGAAGGAATCGCTGTCGGGCCAGATGGAGTACGCAATCTCGTCGCGAGGGACGATCCCGTTGGGCGCCGAGAGGAGTATGGTGAACAGCTCGCGGGTGCGACGCCTCCACTGTACCTGGCGTCCGGTCGCCAGTACGACTTCGAGGCCTCCAAGGGCGCGAACTGAGATGCCGAACGCTGGCAGAGCTTCAGGCAGGGTGCGGCCCACATATACCGATCGGGTACGGGAGCCCTCCCGCCACCCCGCGTACCAGTACGGGCCATGGCCCCTGCCCTCGGTGCAGGTAGAGCAGCCGGGCTTTCCACACCTGCGGTAGCTCTGCCTGTAGCTGACGCTGCCGGGTTCAGGAAAAGGCGTCACGCTGATCGGAAGCTACCTGTCCTCGCGGCATCGCGCCGGGAAGTGGTGATCAAATCGCAACCTCTGGGGCGATATATCTACAAGAGTGTAGTACAAGGTCTCGAAGGATGGGCTATAGAATCCAGCGAATAAGCCCCATATGGAACGGATGGTTGAGTCACGATCTGTGCACACCCCTTAACTATAGTTAATGTATCGGTTGCGGATGACCCAAACGGGCCACCCCGAATGGCGTGCGCAGCCGGTCAGTTTGACGGACGGAGCCGCAGATGCTGTTAGCCATTCCGGTCGCTGTCGGTCTCCTGCTCGGGAAGCTGACGGGAGGCTCCTTTAAGAATCTGGCAGCCACTCCCTTGCGGGCGCCATGGATCTTCCTGACCGGCTTCCTGTTTCAGGTAGCCCTCTTCAATCCCTTGACCGTTCATCAGGCCTGGGATGTCCGCTATGGGCACGCCCTCTACGTTGCCTCCCTGGCTGCGCTCTTTGCCGGGCTGGCCATCAACATTCCCCGGCTCCGGTGGCCCATTCTCGTTCTCAGTGTCGGAGCGGGCCTCAATCTGCTGATCGTTGCTGCTAATGGCGGCGCCATGCCCGTGGATGCCCGGCAGCTGGCCAAGACGCACGGACCGGCGATCGTGAAGCTCATTCGCGAGCACCGTTACGCCAGCAACGTCATACCGGCCGGAGCTGGGACGCGGCTCTCGATACTCGACGACCACATCACCATTCCCTCGCCGCTCTTTGCCGGCGTGTACAGCATCGGTGACCTCTTGATCGGATTGGGTGGCGCGTTGCTGATCGTCGCCGAGATGCATGCGCAACGAGGCGTCGCGTCCTCACGCCGGCGGAGGCAGTTGACCGCATCGGTCGTGGCCGGTTGATGTTCATGGCAGCAATCGCGGCTCCAGCCGCAATAAAACCAAAAGGAGAAGGGGCATGAAGTACGCGTACCGCCTCGCCATCGTCGGCGGAGCGATCTTCTCGGCGCTCATGGCGTCGGGAGCCGGCATCCGCTGGTGGTAGTCGGCTAAGGCCGCAGTCGAAACGGGAGGGGCTCAAGAGCAGCTCCTCCCGTGACTCTATAGCGGACGTGCTCCCGCTTTCAGCAACCCACTAAACGCTTACCGGCCGTCTACTCACGGGCCTTCCTGCGCGCACTACTGTAACCAAATCGTAACGAATGTACCATATCTGACAGCTTTCACCTGGGTACAGTGATGAGGATTTGGTTTCAGGGAAGGCAATCATCAGCAGCACAAGGTGCGCGGCGTCGTGAGAGGCCTGCCGCCGCAGGCCCGCATGCACTGGTTCCTGGTCGTCGGCACCGGGTGCCTCACGATACTGCTGGCGGCTGCAGCCGTGTGGGCACACCACTCCTCTTTCAGCCCGGCCGAGCTGGCTTCCACGGCAATCCTGCTCGTGCTGGCCGTTGCGGGTGAGAGCCTGGCCATCCAGCTCATTAGCTACGAGCGTGACCCAGCGGCCCACAGCGTCGGCAGTGCCGCGGCCGTCGCCGCGATCATCGTACTGCCCTGGTACCTCGCGATTCCTGTGGTGGCGGTGGGGATGGCCGCCAGTCAGCTCCGGAATCCGGGCGTAAAGCTAGCCTTCAACGTCTCCTATATCTCCATTCAGACGGCCGTCGCAGCTCTGGCCTTCAACCTTGCCGGCGGTCGGTCGGCCGTGATGTCCTCCGGGCTCGTGGCCACCCCTCGGGCTCTGGGCATTCTCGTGCTGCTGGCGCTGACGTATTACGTGTCGGGCACCTTTCTCGTTGCCAGGCTCTTCGCGATACTCTCTGGAGACGGCCTGCGCACGACCCTTCGGGCAACTCATCTGAAGACCAGCCTGCAGGAGGCGACCACGATCGGGCTGGGTCTCATGCTGGGCGGCTTCTGGCTGTACAACCCGGCATTCGTCCCCTTCGTCGTTCTTCCCGTCGTCATGGCATACTTCAGCATCGACACTTTCGTCCGCATCCAGGAAGAGACCCGCCAGGCAGTGCTGGCGATGTCTGAGAGTATCGACCATCGCGATCCGCTGACCTATAACCACTCGAAGCGGGTGGCGAAGCTCAGTGTGGCGCTGGCCGAGGAGGTTGCCCTGTCACACGAACAGGTGGCGACCATCGAGCTGAGCGCCCTGGTGCATGACATCGGCAAGATTGGCATCTCATCCGACGTGCTGATGAAGCCGGGGAAGCTCACGCCCGAGGAGCGGGCGCAGATGGAGCTGCACCCCGTGATCGGCTTTGACATGCTCCGCCACTACAAGCAGT
>DASRCF010000179.1:0-12453 GCA_035653255.1 Chloroflexota bacterium | reverse complement strand
ACCAGCTATCTCCGCGTTCGATTGGCATTTCACCCCTACCCACAGCTCATCCAAGCTGTTTTCAACCAACACTGGTGCGGTCCTCCACTCGGTCTTACCCGAGCTTCAACCTGGCCATGGGTAGATCACGCGGTTTCGGGTCTAATCCCAGCAACTATGGCGCCCTATTCAGACTCGCTTTCGCTTCGGCTCCGGACATCTCTGCCCTTAACCTCGCCACGACCAGCAACTCGCCGGTTCATTCTTCGATAGGCACGCCATCAGCCGTTGCTCCGAAGAGCCATAGGCCTTTGACTGCTTGTAAGCATGCGGTTTCAGGTCTCTTTCACTCCCCTCCCGGGGTGCTTTTCACCTTTCCCTCACGGTACTAGTTCACTATCGGTCGCCAGATGTATTTAGCCTTGGGAGGTGGTCCTCCCGGATTCCCACAGGGTTCCTCGTGTCCCGTGGTACTCAGGTGCCGACCCAGAGTCTGCGGCCATTCGCCTACCGGACTATCACCGTGTATCGTGTCGCTTTCCAGTCGACTTCGGCTTGGCGGCAGATTTGTAACTCTGCCCGGGCCCATCACAGCCCGACTGATCGGTCCTACAACCCCCATCGAACTCCGGCATGATGACCGTCTGGTTCGACAGGTTTGGGCTTCTCCCCGTTCGCTCGCCGCTACTAAGGGAATAATCTCTTTTCCTCGCGGTACTTAGATGTTTCAGTTCCCGCAGTGCCCTCCGCACATCCTATGTGTTCAGATGTGGGTGCTATGGCATAACCCATAGCGGGTTGCCCCATTCGGAAATCTCCGGATAAGTCTGTTAGCGACACCCCGGAGCTTATCGCAGCTAACCACGTCCTTCTTCGGCACCTGGCGCCTAGGCATCCACCGCATGCCCATTCTTCCTTCTTCTTTGGTTCCCCTTGCTCAGAAACTGCAGCTTGGTCTCAGCTGGTCGTCGCCGACCGGCCGGGATCCGGCTTGCGGTTTCAAATAGAACCTTCTGTGCTCTCTTCAGTTGTGAACGTTCGGTCTGTGTTCCGCGCACGGCTCGTCCGCGTCGCGGAGACGCCAAGCGCCCGATCCCCCGACCGGGCCCTCCAATCTACCAGGCGCGCCGTTACCCGGTCAACTCGGAGATGACCGAAGCACGCCGCGATTGGTTCGCCATCATTATAGTTCGTCTCACCCGCACACGCGCGGCCTCACGTACCGGCTGGCTACACATAGGCCAGTTCCCTCGCCACCTCCAGTGCCTCAAAGAGATGCGACTTCGCACCGCTCTCGTTCCCAGCTTCCCATGCTCCGATGGCAGACTCGAGGGTATCGGCCAGGCGCTCGGGCACTCTTGCCGGCGCCCCAGCTCCTCGATGAAGAAGGGGTTGCCGCCTGCCCACTGTGCCAAGTACTGCTCCAAGTCCGCGGAGAGATGGATCCTGCCCAGTACCTCTGCCGCCAGGGCTGCACCCTCGCTTTCCAGGAGCGGCCGCAGAGTGAGGCGTTCGGGCCAGCTCCACTCCGCCCACGGGCCGGACCAGCCCTCTCTCTGCGCCACCACGACCAAAACCGGAAGCCCCGGTACGTCGACAGTGATCTTCGCCAGCACGTCGTTGCTGGAGGCATCAATCCAATGGAGATCCTGCAGAACCAGGATCGTCGGACTCCTGTCAGATAGGGCGGCCAGCACAAGCCGTAGGCTGCGGACGAGTGCGTTTCTCCTGATCTCGGCGCCTGCACGGCTCACCAGGGACTCCGATGGCGGCAGGCCGAGAACTTCGCCCAGGACATCCCGCGCCTCCAGGCGCCTATCCTCGTCCTCGGCGCTGAGAAGATCGGGAACGGCCGCGTCGAGGCGGTCACCGATGCCGTCCAGTGTGTCGTCCTCGGGAAGCGAAAAGATCGACCGTAAGAGATCGGCCACGAGCCAGAGGCTAACCTCTTGGCTATAGGAGAAGCAGCGCGCATGCAGCACTCGGAAATCGTCATCCGCAGCCACTCGAGAGACGAATTCTGCGATCAGGCGGCTCTTTCCGATGCCCGGTTCACCGACTATCGACACGAGCTCACCCCGCCCCGCTTGACAGCTCTGCCAAAGCTGCTCGAGGACCGCGATTTCTCGCTCCCTTCCTACGAATGGCGCGGGCGGAAGAATCTCGTGGATTGTTTGCCAAAGCCGCTCCGTGCTCTGGTCCAGTCCGAGAGCCTGGAATACGCGAGTCGTCGAGCTACTGCCCCTGAGACTCAGCTCGCGGGGCTCGCAGTAGCGGATTCGGCTCCTGGTGAGATGGGCCGCCTCCTGTCCCACAAGAATCTGGCCGGGTTCGGCCGACGATTGGAGCATGGACGCCGCGTTGATGGCATGCCCCGAGACCGCCGTGTCCTCCCAGTCGTAGCCGCTCGTGGACTCCGTGACCACCTCGCCGGTCTCGATACCGACGCGGATCGACGGCGGCGGAGCCCATACATGCGCCGGATGGATGGCTTGCGGCACCGTCTGCTGCATCTCCAAAGCGCACAGCAAGGCCCGCTCGGGATCGTCCTCGTGGGCGGTTGCCAAACCGAAGACGGCCAGGACGGTGCTCCCTCCATACTTCTCGACCATGCCACCGTAGCGCTCGACGAGGGCTTTCACCTCCGCAAAGTACGTCCGTTGGACATCGCGCACGTCCTCTGGATCAGGGGGCGCATCGACGGACGGAAAGCTGATGAGGTCGCAGAACAGGGCGGTAATGAGCCGCCGCCCCTCACCCACGTCCCCGAACGTTCTGTATGAGGGCTGATCGCCTAACGCAGAGCCTGCGGGTCGTGCTACCGCCTCAGACCCCGCCTGGGTGAGAGAGGCCAACCGCGAGGCACGGAGAGACGCCAGCTCAGCAGGATCCAGCTCCAGCGTATGGGCCAGAATCTCCAGCGAGGGAGCACTTGGGCGTCGGCTTCCGCCCTCCAGCTTCTTGATGTATTCGACGCTGAAACCAGCCTGCTCCGCCAGCGCCTCGCGGGTGAGGGCCAGCCTCCGGCGATAGAACCGCAGCAGTGTTCCCAGCGTGGGTTGCGACGTATCAGGAGTCACATCGCCAACTGCCTCTCAGCCGGGCCGGGGGACGCAGGCAGCGTGGTCCGCTGCTACCACGATCATGCCACTGGAAGAGCCCGTTGTCCACTCCTATATGCTCCCGAGGGCACTACACTGAGTGAAATGTGCGGAATCGCCGGCTTTCTGGGCCGGGATAAAGACCTGCTCGGGCGCATGCTCGACTCCATCGTCCACCGTGGTCCCGACGGCTTCGGCATCGAGGTCAACGACCATGTCTCTATAGGAATGCGCCGCCTGGCCATCGTGGACGTGGAGACGGGAGACCAGCCGCTCTACAACGGCGACCGGACGCTGGCCCTAATCTTCAACGGCGAGATCTACAACGCGCCCGTCCTGCGTCCCGAGCTGCAGGCCAAGGGCCATCACTTCTCCACCGACCACTCAGACACCGAGGTCATTCTTCGAGGCTATGAAGAGTGGGGCGAGGACGTGGTGCTCCACCTGGCCGGCATGTTCGCCTTCGCTCTCTGGGACGCTCGGCGGCAATGCCTCTTTCTGGCTCGCGACCGGCTCGGGATCAAGCCGCTCTACTATGCCGAGGTGAATGGAGGTTTTACGTTTGCCTCCGAGATCAAAGCCATTCTTCAGGATCCGTCAGTACCGCGCGATCCCGACGCCGAGATCCTCCATCGCTTCCTGCTCTACCGCGTCCACGACGCCGACGCACAGACCTTCTTCTCCTCCATCAAACGGCTCCTACCCGCGCACACCATGAGGGTCGGCGTCGACGGCTCTCGCAGCACACGTCGCTACTGGTCGCCGGAGGTGAATCTCGAGTTCCGATCCAGCCGCTCGGATGCCGAGTACTCGGAGGAGTTCGCCACCCTCTACGATCGCGTCGTCCGGCGCCACCTGCTCTCCGATGTCCCGGTGGGCGTTCCGCTGTCGGGAGGCCTTGACTCGAGCGGCGTGGCCTGCACCATCTCCACCCTCATGCGCGAAGGCGCCGACCTGCACACCAATGGCGTCCTGCATACCTTTTCGGCACTCTACCCGGGTGAATGGCTCGACGAGAGCGAGTACATCCACGAGATCGAGCGGCGTACCCATAGCTGTCCGCACTACGCCTACCCCACTGTCGACGCCTTCTGGAACGAGCTGATGGAGTGGATGTGGTTTCAGGAAGAGCCCACTATTGCCACGGCTCCCTACGCCTACTACTGCGTGTACCGCCTCTGCCACGAGGACGTGAAGGTCATGCTTTCGGGTAATGGCGGAGACGAGCTCCTGGCCGGGTACATCCCGTACTTCCGGGCCTATCTCACCTCGGCAAGAGACCAGGGCCACATGCTGAGCGGCATTCGAGAAACAGTCCAGGGCTGGGACCAGTACCGCACCTACTTTGCCGACGCGGTTCGCCAGAAGATGCCCTTCCTCTCGCCCCCCATCGACGCGCGGCGGCTGCTTCCGGCGGCCTCGAACGGCCACCTCAAGCATGTTAGCTACGCCGCCAACCGCAACCTCAACCGACGGCTCGCCGACGACGTGCTGGCCTACTCGACACCCAACCTCCTGCGCTACGAGGACAAGAATTCCATGGCCTTCTCAGTCGAGGCTCGGGTTCCCTTCCTCGATCATGAGCTGGTCGAGTTCATCTTCAAGCTCCCCATCGATCAGAAGATCAAGGGGGGTTGGAATCGAGCGGTGTACATCAGAGCCATGAAGGGGCGCATCCCTGAGAAGAACCGGCTGCGACGCAAGAAAATCGGCTTCTCGAACCCGGAGTACAGGTGGCTCAAGATGCGGGCCGGAAACATTCGAGAAGTCTTCTCGTCCCCCGCGTGTCGGAGTCGAGGAATTTACGATGTCGATGCCCTCCTGGACTCGTTCGACGCCTGGCTCAAGGGGGCGCCCGGAGACGGCATGATCTTCTGGCGATTCCTGGTCAGCGAGCTGTGGATGCAACGCTTCGTCGATTCACCCGTCGCCACGCATGCATAAGAGCTTGGCCACGCCGTTTCCGCCGCCCGTCACCGTCGGCGGAGTCACATACGAACGCATTCCGGTGCGAACGCATCTCATACACGTCAAAGAGCCGCTGGTAGACGTGCTCAAAACCTATGTCACGCCCGTGTACAGGCCGGGCGACGTACTCGTGCTCTCGGAGAAGTCCGTCGCCATCAGCCAGGGGCGTGTCATCCACCGATCACTGGTGCGACCCGGGATACTCGCCACCCTTATCGTCAAAGGGGTAAAGAAGTACGAGGACGATGTCGGCTTCTCGGATCCGGCCAAGATGCAGGTGGCCATCATACGGGCCGGCTGGTGGAGGATGCTGGCCGCCACTATTGGCGGTTCAATCACCCGTTTGGCCGGCCGCCACGGCGACTTCTACCGCATAGCCGGCAACCGCGTATCCGAGATCGATGGCTTCAATCCCCACACCGTCAAACCGTTTAACGAGTTCGCCATGCTCGGCCCTGAAGACCCACCCCGCGACGCCCAGCAGCTCGAGGATGAGACCGGCTGGCCGGTGGTCATCGTCGACGCCAACAACGTCAATGTGGAGGTGATCGGAGTGAGCCGCGGAGTATCGATCTCCAAGAGTGACATCCGGCTGGCGATGCTCGACAATCCGCTGGGACAGGGTGAGGAACAGACTCCTATCGTGTTAGTCCGCAGACATTCCGGCTAGAGAGGACGACGCGATCCAAGACGACGCGGCCCTCAAGATCGTCCTAACGTTCCTAGAGCGGTGAGAATGCGAGTCCGGTCGGAACCTTGGGAAAGAAGTAGGTCGATTTCTGAGGCATCGTCTCCCTCGCATCCGCCACTGCCATCACGTCGACCATGCTGCAGGCTGAGGTGAGAAAGGCGGCCTTCACGGCGTGCTCCCTCACAGCCCGCACACAGGCTTCGGCATCATGCGAATACTCGACCTGCCCCGGAGGGGCGTCAGTTGGGATCCCGCAAGCTGGGAAAACTTCCTCGTGCAGGACTGTTATGTCGAGCTGACCCCGCGGCCGGCCACCCTCGCGCCGCCTGCGAAACCAGACGCTTAGGGCTCCTGGCGTGATAACGGCGAAGGCGTGGTAACCATCCACTTTCAGCCGTTCTCGCTCTCTTTCGGCCTCGTCCAGAGAGCCGGCCGGCCGGCTCTTCCATGTCTCGCCCAGTGCCACCGGCAGCCCCTCGTCGGGAATGCCCAGTTCAACGTCCGCCGCGATCATTCGATGGGTGGGAAGGATGACAAGGCTGGGATCGCGAGCCGAGCAGCAATACGTCAGGATAAAGCCGCTGTTCCCGCCGCCGTTACCGTTCCCCGCTTCCGCTGCTGCAGCCACGGCGGTTTCATACCGGTGGTGCCCATCGGCGATGTACCAGCGTGCCGGCTCCAACGCAGCCAGGATGGAGTTGACGGCGTCCGAATGATCTACCCGGCTCAGGGCTATAGCGTCGCGGCGGAACTCTGTCCGGAACAACGCTGACCGTTTCGCTTTCGAGGCGCAGATGAGGTCTCCGAGCGGTGGCGCACCATCCCACACCACGAACACCGGCGATGTCTGGAGGTGAGTGGCCTTCATGAGCCGCAGCCGGTCTTCCTTGGGCCCCTTGTGAGTCCGCTCATGCGGACGAACCCTTGACTCACTCCAGGGAAGCGCAGGCAGCCGCGCCAGTAGGCCGATCCGGCGGTGAATGCCGCCAGTTGCCGGCACGCGGAACTCGTGCTCGACCACGTAGACGGAGGGATTGGGCTCTCGCACCAGGACTCCCTCCCCGAGCCACTCACTGAGTCTTTTCGCCGCCAGCTCGTAGCCGTCAGCGCCTCCCTCCTGGCAGGGGTCGGCATTATCGATGCGGACGACATTGTGTCGATCGAGGCGGCAGAGCGCCAGCTTCTCCTCCTCCGAAAGGACGTCATAGGGAGGGGCAAGAACTCTTCCCATGTCCACCCGGCCGGGATCATACCGGACTGCCCGGAGCGCACGGGCGTAGGTGTGAGGAGCTACCGAATCGGAGCTCACGAGAGGGTGACTACCCGGAGCGATTCCAGACCCGCTTCGTCTCGGAGCCGGTCCTGCAGGGGCGGAGGCACCGGATCGTCCACCTGCATGAACATGACGGCGTGGCCACGAGGACGGTCGCGTCCCAGATCAATGCGTGCGATGTTGACATCGTTTTCTGCCAGCAATGTGGATATGCGGGCAATGACTCCGGGCCGGTCGGCGTGTTCCACAAACAGGTGGGTGCCGTCGGGGAACATGTTGACGCGATAGTCGTCGATCCTGGTGATCCTGGGTGCACCGTCGACGAGCGCTCCACGGATGCCGAGCACCGGCGACCCCTTCACGCTCAGCTCGATAGAGTCCTCTTCCTCCACTTCCCGATTGCTTCTGGCCTCCTCCACCACGATCCCGTGATCGCTTGCAAATAGCCGGGCATTGACGGCATTGAGCTGGGCGTCGGAGAAGTGCGCGAAGAAGCCGCCGAGGATCTCGGCTGTTAGGAATGCCGGCTCGAGCTGGGCCAGTGCACCGAGGTAGGTGCATGTGACGCGTTCCGTTGGCGCCGACGACAACTGGGAGGCCAGCGATCCCATCTTCCGGCTCAGCAGCATGAACGGCCGAAGTCGCTCCAGATCCTCCGCCGATGCCACCGGAGCATTGACGGCGTAGCGTGGCATCGTACCCTGAAAGAACTCCTTGAACTGTGCCGCCACCTCGACAGCCACGTTCACCTGTGCTTCCCGGGTGCTGGCGCCAAGGTGGGGTGTGAGGATCACCCGATCCGAGGCGCGAAGGGGATGGTCCTGGGGAAGAGGCTCGACTTCGTACACGTCCAGCGCCGCTCCGCCCACGTGGCCGCTCTCGATGGCGTCGACGAGCGCCTCCTCGTCGATAAGGCCACCTCTGGCCGCGTTCACGATTCGAACACCGCGTTTCATCTGAGCCAAACGCCGCCGATCAATAACCTTCCGGGTTGACTCCGTCAGGGGGGTGTGTAGCGTCAGTATGTCAGCCCGACCCAGCAGCTCCTCGAGCGTCACCAGCTCCGCGCCGGCGGTCTGAGCCCGATCCACAGTCACCACCGGGTCATACGCGAGAACGTGCATCTTCAGGCCGGCGGAGGCGATGCGCGCCACTTCAAACCCGATTCGCCCCAGGCCGAAGACACCCAACGTCTTCTGGCGTACCTCCTCACCCATGAACGCCTTGCGCTCCCAGCCGCCCTCGTGAAGCATTCGATCTGCCGGGGGGATGTTGCGCATCAGCGAGAGCATGAGGGCAATAGCGTGCTCGGCCGCGGCGATCGTGTTCCCGGCGGGAGCGTTGATGACAAGAATGCCTCGACGGCTCGCCTCCTCAACGTCGATGGTGTCGACCCCGACGCCGGCGCGGCCGATGATCCTGAGGGATGGAGCCGAGTGGAGGAGTTCGCGATCCACCCGCGTCTCGCTGCGGACGACAAGACCCTGGCAATCTCTGATGCGAGAGCGGAGCTCGGCCGGATCACATCCCGTGGCCTCGTCGAGAGCGCCCACTTCTCTCAGCACGTCCAAACCGGCCTGTGCCAGCGGATCGGCGATCAGGATCCGAGGAACGGAGTCGTTCTCCAACCCGGTTCGATCAGTTGCCGTCACGGGCAGTGCTCAAGAGGCGAAAGGCCCGGAATCGTTCGACCGGCAGGGGCGGTCAACGCTGGTGGTGCATGGTAGGATTCACTCCGCCATTCGATGGTCATGGCAGTCTATCAGGGCCAGGAGGCGAGACCAGACCAACCGGGCATGCTTGCGCAGTCCCGTCCTCTCGGGCCTGCGGCAAGGCATCAAGTGAGGTCCCTTCCGAGTCCTGGTCACGAAGCTCTTCACCCGATCGAGTCCGCGCTGAGATAGGAGGGACCTGGGCCGCAGCTGAGGCCCAGGTCCGAAGATTTCTTCTACCCGGTTACGAGAGGACCGATGTCCAATAGTGCATGGAGCGCTAACTCACCGATTGCAGCCGGAGGGAGGCGCGATGCGGGTGCTGCCGATCTGGTTCACCTCGTGGATGTCCGCCGCCCCATTATTGAAGTCGGCTTTCTCCTCCGCCTTGGTATTGGCGGCGAAGGCCATGTGCGCGAATCCGCGGCAGTCGACGCCCACGCTCATGAAGTCGAGCAGTGTGCGGTCTGAACTTCCGCATACGATTCCGTTGGTGCAAATCTCGCCATAGTGCACCGGCGTCTGCGTGACAGTCACCTGTTTGAACCTCGGCATCGCACTGAGAGCGTCGGTCGACTGTGCCATGTAGATCCGCCAAGCCGGAGCGGCCTTGGAGCTGTAGAGTGGGAATCCGTCCTTGCACGGCGATTGAGTGGCGACCGTCCCGCACACTCCGTTGGGCTCTCCGGTCGCGGAGGTGCCGTACCAGACGATGTCCACGTTTCCGGGGCTTGTGACCGCCATGTCCGCGAGGACATGGGTGCCCTTACGATTCGGGTCGAAGTCGACCCGCTTGGGTTTGCTCCAGGTGTGGCCGTGGTTTGTGGACGTCAGCAGATAGATGTGATACGGGTTCGCGGCGGGATTGTTGTCGTTGGCGGTCCCATCAAGGAGGGCGTAGTAGTTGCCCTTGGAATCGATCGCCAGTGTGCCGAAGATGTTGGCGTAGTCGGGAGCCCTGCCACCGGCGGTACTGGCCTTGAACACCGTGTAGTCCTGGTAGGACAATCCCCCATTGGTCGACTGCGCCAGATAGTAGTCGTGGAGCGGGCCGTACGGTGGGTGATTCACGTTCTCATTTGCGGTCGAGCAGGAGAACATGAAGTTCAGAGCGCCGTGATATGCGCCCTTGCTCTGGTCGATAGACAGAGCTCTTGCCGGGATCGTGTTCTCGGCACACTGTTGGGCAATCGTCTGATTCGTAATGGTGGCCGGGTCGCAGTTGGTAAAGGTATCTCCACCATCCGTGGACGTGCAGACGACGGGTACCTCGAGCACGAAGTCGTGATAGGCGACGTAGACGTTGTTGCCTGATGTGGTTAGCCACGGTCGGTCATCCTCGAACCCGGTCGGAGTTCCCGTATTGAAGGTCCGTGCCCCGTTCGAAGAAACCTGGACCCACGCATGACTCACGTTGAGGTCGGTGACGACGACATTCCCGTTCGACGTAACCGCGACATCCCCATCGCCTCCACGGGACGGCCCGTTGACGTCGAAGGGCACGGGTGATGAGAAGGTCGAGCCATCATTGTACGAATGCCAGATTACGGGACCACTTCCCGCAGGCCGGCCCTTTGGCGGAGTGCTGCCCCAGCCGCCGATGGCTTCAACATACACGTGATTCCGTGAGCGCGTCCTGGTCGTGTCGACGGCGATCGACGGCTCGCCGCCACCCTGCCCACGCAAGACACGTCCCGAGTCGAACCTCGGCGGGGGCACGGGCCTCTTGGACATTGCCGAGGTGCCGGATACGGGAATCGTCAGCATCAAAGAAAGCGCCAACGGAATGAGGACGGCAAGAGAACGCGACATCCTGATCATCGAGAGATCTCCCTCTGCTGTGGTGTTGTCCTCGCGGCTGGTGCAAACCCGCTCCCACCGCAAGAATCGCGCCAGAGGAGGAGGCTACCTCACACGATGGAGGAACAGTCGGGTCAGATGGCTACCGTCGAGTCGGTAGAACGATCGGTGCGGGTAAAGGCGCATCAACTGTACATCCCGCGTGCCCTCGTCACGTGCCCAGATGATGTCGCCGTTCAGCAGTGGCGAGTTCTCCGCGAACACCGCTCCATAGGGCCACCAGAAGTTCGAGCCCTGGACCTGAAAGATCACGGCGTGGTGAATACGAGCCCGACGCGCAGCCCTGATCGGGTCGAGGTCGTGAGCGTTCTGTGCTCGAACGACCCCGACCGTGGCTGGGACGTACAAGACCAGATTGAACGTCAATAGGACCGCGAGCACCATCGTCGGGAGGGCAAGTGCCGCCATTCGTCGTCTTGCAAGCAGGCCTGGGAAGGCCCTCAAGGGCCATCGATATAGCTCCTGCAGTCCTCTGGCTGTCAGGAGAGAGAGGCAGGGAACGGTGAGGTACCAGTACCGGGGGAAGTCTCCCCAGATGATGTTGTAGTAGAAGTACAGCCCATAGGCGGCCACGACACAGGTCGCAGCGGCCGCCAGCAGCCAGTCGCGCCAGCCGGCTCGGCCGAGAACGAAGGGTATCGCGACGAAGCACAGGGCGAAGAAATAGGGCCAGCCGAAGAGGCTCGACTGTAAATGCTCGAGCTGCCCGGACATGTTCCAGAGGCTGCGGGCAAACGTGAAGTTGGAGTTATACGTCCCCGGTGGGCCGCCGACGCTGCGTCCGAATCCGAGCCGGTCATAGCGACTCACAGCCGTGTAGGCGTTGCCGAAAAGGTTCCCGGTTAGAGCGCGGTTGTAGAGGCCGTACAAGACCGCCAGAGGCATGCCTCCGATGCCGAGCCAGACCAGCGACAGCGGCCTTCGCAGCAGCAACACGAAGAACGGGAGGCCGAACGCGAGCGCGTCAAGCTGGCGGGTTACAAACGCCATTCCGAACAGAACGCCCGCGGGGACGAGAAGCGGAGCCGCGCCGACGTCAAGCGCCAGGATGGGCTCGGATTCGTGGTTGCGGCGCCAGAGCAGGACGAGAAAGACAAAACTACCGAGGAAGAGCCATGTCGCACCATCCGGATAGTAGGCATTACCGATGAAGAGGACGAAGGGCGAGGCCAAGGCGAGAACGGCCGCCAAGAGGGCCACCTTGCGCCCGTAAAGCTCCCTTCCGATGAGGTAGATCAGCGCCAGGCCGCCGCCGGTAATGACTGGATTCACGAGCCAGGGCGCATGCGCCAGCACACCGATGGATAGAAGCAGGGGCCAACCCGGAGGGTACTTCCCAAACCAGTGGCCGTGCAGAGCAAGCACGAAGTAATCGGTGAAGAACGACGGCAGCTTTGGGACGCCGACCCAGATCCTTCCCAGCGCCAGAGTCTTGGCCTGGAACATGTATGCGGTCGCGTCCTGCACGAATGGGATGCCCGGATACACGTTGGTGGCCATCCAGCCGGTGATGGCAACCCCCGCCGTCACGATAAGCGCAAGCGGTGTGTCGAGGAGCCAGCCCTGCACGCCTACTCCGGCCCGGCGGAGCCGGGGACTCACCCGTCTGATGAGTCTCTCGAGGGCCAGCACCAGTGCCAGCAAGAGGGGGTAAACAACAAGTGCTGCCGTCAAGAGTGCCATTGCCAGAAGAACACTGGGAAGCGCCAGGCGAACTATGCGCTGAGTCGTCGGCAGAGCGTGGACCCTGAATGTGGGGGTCGACCCTAGGCGAGCACCCGGCTGATGGTTCCAGAGGTGCCACTCGGCGATCATCTGGTCCATGTTGACCTCCAACAGGTATCCGCGGCCCCGGCGGTTCACGCCCAC
>DASRCF010000178.1:0-5426 GCA_035653255.1 Chloroflexota bacterium | reverse complement strand
GTCCTCATAGTCGGTGATGACCGGGGTGCCATCCGGCCGGATGAGGTCGGGGTTGAAGGGATCGAGGGCATCCGCGATGAAGGCGACCTTGACGCCGGCGCCATCCACATAGTTCTGTGCCTGGGGCGTCTTTCGATCCTTGTAGGCTGTGTGTGTCAGTCCCAAGGCCTCGGGCTGAAGCTGCCAGCTGCGACAGGCTTTGGAAATGGCGGCGTTGCGATGGAGCATCTTGCGCACCGCCCCGACGTCCAGCTTGGGTAGTTGAGGCGGCTGAATGACCGCGTCCGGAACGACCTTCGCCACCTCCGGGTTCCGACTGAGATACGCCTCTTCACCCTTAGAGACTGTGGCGGCTATGGCGTTGATCAGATGGAACGAGGTAATCCGCCTCGCGTGCACGATGCGAAGCTCGTGCAGAAGGGGCTGCTGAGTGCCGGCGATCTCGGCGTGCCGGTGAATCCCGGACTGGCCGCGCGCACTCATGCCTTTGAACTGGCTGCGCAGAATGATCATGACGCGTTGATTGGCATCGCGGGCGAGCCGCGCCGCCTCTGCCTTCGATACGGGCAGCAAACGGTAGCGCGTGTGCTGACCGATAAAGGTCGGGACCCGGCTGCCGGCTCCGGTACCGGTCCCGGTGGCCCCGGCGACTCCACTACTCGCGCCGAAAGGGATCGCCGTTGCGAAGGCAAAGGCGGTTATCAGCGCGAGAAAGCGACGAGCGTTCGGCGAGTTCATTCGATTCGTCCCCCTGTGCGTATTTGAAATGTTTGCCGATGCTGCGGCTAACCCGCGGAGCATTCTACTACCTGGCTTCGCTGGGGACAAATGAACTTCAAGAGCACACTCCTATGGTTACATGTGTATGCATATAATTGAGCCGTGATGAGTGAGCCTCAGAGACTGAGTGCGGGTCGCCGGCAATTCCTGCAGAGCCAGCCCACGTACTGGCTCAAGCGGTGTTATGGAGCCATGCGGCGTCGGGTCGACAGCGATCTGCGACCCTTCGGACTGACCTTGGCGCAGCGCGAAGCGCTTCTCCAGCTGCGTGACTCAGGCCCCATCACTCAGGCCGCTCTCGCACAGGCTATCGGCATCGAGCAGAGCTCCGCCTCAAGGCTGATCGGAGGTCTGGTGAGGAGAGGTTTCGTGGTGGTGGAGGCAGATGAGCATGATCGGCGGTCGCGGACCATCAGCGTCTCGCCGGAAGGGGAGCGTGTTCTCAATCAGACACCCGGGGCGTCGAAGCTTGCCGGCGGGCGGCTGACAGAGGCGCTGTCGGCGGACGAAATGCGCATGCTGATCAACCTCCTGCAAAGGTGCGCGCAAGCGCTGGAAGGAGACCCGCCCGAGACTTCGGCGACACGCTGATCTCACTTTTTGCATCTTCAGTTCACAGGTCCCCCATATTTCAGCCTTTCTTTCAAGATTCGACTGCTGTTGAACCCAATATTGACTTTGAACTCATATGAAGGAGTGCATTCATGACCCAGCCATCGAGCCCCGGTAACCCCTTCGGCTCACGCACCTTGCTGACCACCACCGCCGGACCCGTCTCCTACTACTCGATTCCCGCCGCAGGCAGAGAGATAGCCATCAGCGTAGAGCGTCTTCCGATGACGGTAAAGATTCTGGTCGAGAACGTCATACGACAGGCGGCGAACAGTGATCGACTGGTCGACGTCGCTGCGAAGCTTGCCTCCTGGTCGCCACTTCAGACCGACCGATATGAGCTTCCATACCTGCCGGCTCGCGTTGTCTTACAAGACTTCACGGGCGTGCCGGCAGTGGTCGATCTCGCCGCGATGCGCTCCGCCGTTGCTCGAATGGGCGGAGATCCACAGCAGATCAATCCATTGGTGCCGGCGGATCTCGTCATCGATCACTCAGTCCAGGTCGATGCCTTCGGGACCACTATGGCGTTTGAGCGGAACGTGGAGCTGGAGTACGAGCGCAACCAGGAGCGCTACACGCTGCTCCGCTGGGCGCAGCAGTCCTTCCGGCAGTTCCGGGTTGTTCCCCCCGGAACCGGCATCGTGCACCAGGTAAACCTCGAGTATCTGGCCACGGTGGTCGCTTCCCGCCAGATCGCCGGCGACACGGTCGCCTATCCGGATACGCTCGTGGGCACGGACTCTCACACCACCATGGTCAACGGCCTTGGCGTGCTGGGCTGGGGCGTCGGTGGTATCGAGGCCGAGGCCAATTTGCTGGGCCAGCCCCTCTTCCTGCTGAAGCCGGTCGTGGTCGGCTTCCGTGTCGAGGGTGACTTGCCGGAGGGCGTAACCGCTACCGACCTGGTCCTGACGGTGACGGAGATGCTGCGCGAGCACGGCGTGGTCAACAAGTACGTTGAGTTCTACGGGCCCGGCTTGAGCGCGCTGTCGATCGCGGACCGTGCCACGCTCTCCAACATGGCGCCGGAGTATGGCGCCACATCCAGCCTCTTTCCCGTCGACGAAGAGACTCTCCGGTATCTGCGCCTGACCGGACGTAGTGAGGAGCGGGTCGATCTGGTGGAGCGGTACTGTAAGCAACAGGACCTGTTCCGGACCGATGCCTCGCCTGAGCCAGTCTTCGACGAGACCCTCGAGCTCGATCTCTCAACCGTCATCCCCAGCGTCGCGGGCCCGCGGCGTCCACAGGACCGGGTTGCACTGCACGATCTTCCCGAAAACTTCCGTCTGGCTTTCGCTGAACATATAGGCAGCCGGCAGAGCAGAGATGTCACTGTGGGCAAGGAGCGCTTCGATTGGGAAGGCGGCACGGAGAACGAGAACCTCGAGGCGACCGGCATCACCGTGCATGGACAGGATGAGGACTCCCAGGCTCAGGTCGCTCTCAACGGCGAGCTGGCGGAAATCGACGATGGTTCGGTGGTGATCGCGGCCATCACCAGCTGCACCAACACCTCCAACCCCACAGTCATGGTCGGCGCGGGGCTGCTGGCGAAACACGCGGTCGAGCGAGGTCTCAGAGTCAGGCCCTACGTCAAGACCAGCATGGCCCCCGGCTCGCGGGCCGTAACCGACTACCTCGAGCGCAGCGGGCTCATGCCGTATCTCGAGGCTCTCCGCTTCCATGTCGTGGGATACGGATGCACCACCTGCATCGGCAACAGTGGTCCGCTTCCCGATGCGGTGGCCGAAGCCGTGGACACGAACGAGCTGGTGGTGGCCTCGGTTCTCAGCGGGAACCGCAATTTCGAGGGCCGCATACATCCGCAGGTGCGCGCCAGCTACTTGGCCTCTCCGCCATTGGTGGTGGCATACGCCCTGGCCGGCCGCGTCGACGTCGACCTCGAAGGCGAGCCTCTGGGACACGACGCGGGTGGTGAGCCCGTATACCTGCGTGATCTCTGGCCTTCCAAGGATGAGGTCCGCACGGTCGTGGAGGAGTCCGTGGGTCCGGAGGTATTCGCCGAGAATTATGCCCACGTGTTCGAGGGCGATGACCTGTGGAAGTCGCTGCCGGTGTCCGAGAGCGCCCAGTTTGAGTGGCGGCCGGAATCCACGTATGTCCAGGAGCCACCGTATTTTCAAGACATGCCCGCAGAGCCCCCTTCCATCAGGGCCATCGAGGGCGCTCGTGTCCTGGTGATGGTCGGCGACTCGGTCACCACCGATCACATCTCGCCCGCCGGTTCGATTCCCAAGGCCAGCCCCGCCGGCGAGTATCTGGTGGGACAGGGTGTCGCGCAGAGGGACTTTAACAGCTACGGCTCGCGCCGCGGGAATCACGAGGTCATGGTTCGGGGCACCTTCGCCAACATCCGTCTTCGCAACGAGCTGGCGGGAGGCCGCGAGGGATACTGGACGGCCCACCAGCCTTCGGGCGAGATCATGACTATCTTTGACGCCTCGACGCGCTACCTGGAATCGGACACGCCGCTCATAGTCGTCGCCGGCAAGGAGTACGGGTCGGGCAGCTCACGCGACTGGGCGGCAAAGGGACCGATGCTGCTGGGGATCAAGGCGGTGATCGCGGAGAGCTACGAGCGCATCCATCGCAGCAACCTCGTCGGCATGGGCATCCTGCCCCTCCAGTTCAAGGATGGCGAAGGTCGCCACTCCCTGGGGCTCGACGGCTCCGAGACCTATGATCTCGTGGGCTTGTCAGACCCGCTTGCTCCTGGTCAGACGATTGCGGTCAAAGCGCGACGAGCGACGGGTGAGACAGTCGAGTTCGAGGCGCTGGTTCGAATCGACAGCGCCGTCGAGATCGAGTACTACCGTCATGGCGGCGTTCTCCCGTACGTGCTGAGAAGGTTGGTCGAGGCAGCCTGACGTCGCGGCGGTCCATCGTGTCGAGAGCCGGGTGCGACACACTCCGGTAGATTGGTCGCGGTCGACGGCGGCCTCCAACAGCGCCTGATGCTCGTCTTGATCAAGGCGGAGTGCGCACGCGAGGGCTGCTACGGTCGCCACAGGGCAACGGCGCTCGCCCGACTCGATCTTCTGCAGGTAGCCGGGGCTGAAGGACGAGAGCCGCCCAAGCTCCAACTGGCTCAGACCGCGCGAGCGCCGGAGGGTCCGCAGCCTGAGGCCAAGGCCTCCCGCAAGGTGGGCCGGGCTGGTGACAGCGTGGCGGGAACTTCGCCCGGACGCGGCGGCCCGCCTGAGAAGTCGCGCCTCCCGGGGCTCTAAGCCGAGCGCAAAGATCAAGAGTTCGCAGGTCGAGCGACCGCAGTCGCGGCGGCCCTCCTCGAGGCTTTTGACGCAGTCCAGGCTGAGGGTGGAACGAGTCGCAAGCTGTACCTGCGTTACCCCCTCGCGGAGGCGCAACAGCCGTAGGAGTCTCCCGAACCTCGATTGGCGGTCGTTTGGCTGGGAAGCCATGACTGACCCAATCGTAAATCGAACCACGGGATTCGGCAAATTTTGGGCGCGAAGTACGCCTCCCGCGCGAACCTGCGGACTATCCTGATTTCGTGTGGATTCCCGTGACTCCGGAGGCTGTACGCTAAGTGGAACCAGCCGATGCATGATCGTTTCGCCGGCTTTCCGGTGCGTGCATCGCTGCGGAGTTGGCTTCTCACCGTGGCTCTACTGGCGGGCGCGACGGCCGCGGCCGGCTCGCCAGGGACTGCAGCCGGGGCGGGTCCGACGTGCTACAACACCATCGGCTACTACTGGGCGAAGGCTTGGTCTGGGGTCGGAGACACCATAGGCACCGGCGCGTACACCACGACCTGGAGCAACTGGTGGGTGCCCAATGACAAGGGCTTCTCGGACGAGGCGGTCTGGATCCTCGACTACGACAATTTCGATGACTCGATCGAGGTGGGGTTCTACACGGGCGCCTCGAAGACGCTCCCCTAGCCCAACAAGATGCTGCGGTACTACACCACGTCGAACGGCCACTACGAGTACGACGACGGCTCTGACCCCCTCGCCATAAACACCGCCATCTACATGCAGGCCACG
>DASRCF010000177.1:0-12568 GCA_035653255.1 Chloroflexota bacterium | reverse complement strand
CATGAAGGACGGTGAGGGGTAGACGGGTACCGGATGCCCCCAATGGGTGACCGATCGCAATGGCGCCCCCGTTGACATTGACCTTGTCCCGGTCGAGACCGAGCTCCTTCTCAACCGCAAGGTATTGGGCGGAAAACGCCTCGTTGATCTCGATGAGGTCAACGTCGTCGAGACTCAGGCCGGCTCGCTGCAGAGCCATCGGGATGGCTCTTGCCGGCCCGATGCCCATCACCGCCGGCTCTACGCCGACCACCGCCCAAGACACAATCCGCCCCAAGGGCTTCTTTCCGTCGAGCCGCTCTCCCGACGCCACCACCACGGCCGCGGCTCCGTCGACGATGCCGCTGGCGTTGCCCGCCGTCACTACGCCATCCTGCTTGAAGTAGGGTTTCAGCTTCGACAGGGCTTCGAGAGTCGTCTCCGGTCGCGGATGCTCGTCGCGATCGACATTTACCGTGCCCTTCCGTGTCTGCACGGGTACGGGGACAATTTCCTCCGTCATGTAGCAGCTCTCAGTCGCGGCCTGAGTTAGGTGCTGGCTGCGAAGGGCATACTCGTCCGTCTCCTGCCGGGAGATCCCGAAGCGGTCAGCCAGATTCTCCGCCGTATGTGCCATGTCGAACCCGCAGAAGGAGTCCGTCAACGACTCCCACAGGTAGTCGTGGAACTCGGTGTTGCCCAGCCGGAGCCCCCAGCGCGCGCCACGGACGAGGAACGGCGCCTGGCTCATGTTCTCGCTGCCACCCGCCAGGCAGACCGAGGCCTCGCCCAGCTGGATGGCCTGGGCCGCACTGATGATGGCCTGTGTCCCCGACCCGCATAGCCGGTTGAGCGTCAATGCCGGCACCTCCTGCCGGACTCCCGACCTCAAGCCGACGTGCCGGGCCAGATAGATGGCGTCGGCGCTGGTCTGCATCACGTTGCCGAAGAAGACCTGATCGATCTGGGCCGGCTCGACTCCCGACCTTTCCATTGCCGCCTCTGCGGCAACAACGCCCAGGTCTGTCGCCGAGGTGTCCTTGAACGCGCCTCCGAAGGCGCCGAACGGCGTTCGCGCGCCGTCGAGAATGAAGATGTCGTGGTCGCTCATGCTTCCTCGCCCAGATACCTATCCTGTCGCTCTCTGCATCGAATTATTCCATGGTGCCGGCCATGGTCCGCCGTCGAGGAGCGAGCACTGCCTCGAGGAGTCGGTCGGTAACAGGGTGACGGGCGCGCATCGAGGTCCATCCGCGTTGGTGCGACCCGCTCGGCCCACCACAGAGATGAGGAGGACTCGCTCACCCGCTCGCTGGCGACCCTGCCGACGGCGGTCCGCGCTGCAGCTCGTGAGGACGCACGCGCTTCGGCCATGGACCCCTGGCACCTCGCGACCGCGAGGCTGACGTTTGCCGATCCTCTTGGAACCGGAGGAGGAAGCCGGTTTCGCGACGCGTGACCAGGCTCAGGCACCGGTGGCTCGCCTTCTCGACCCCACGGCACTATAGAGGCAACGCCCTTCTTATTCAGGTGCGTGCGGATCCGCCACCGTCTATGGGTTCCGGCCTTCAATAACCAAACACAGCCTCATCGGGAAATGTGGGTGTGAGCAGCACCGTCTGGTCGGCCAGGATGACCATGCCGTCGTAGCTGTCGAGGCGTCCGATCCAGTCGGCTGCACCGGTGCCCATGGCAAATGCGGCGGTGGCATAGGCATCCGCTGTTCCGAGCTCCGGTCCGGCAATGGTCACGGAGAGGACGCCATCAGGCGGACGGCCGGTTCGTGGATCCACGATATGGCGGCCGCGCTCGTATTCACCCGACGTGGCGATGGCCAGGTCGTTCCCGACAACGACCTTGGCCAGTTTGTCGTGCTCGATGGGATGACGGATACCAATTCGCCAGCGCGAGCCGCATCCAGGGGCGCCCCGGATGAGCACGTCGCCACCGGCGTTGATGCAGAAGTTCGCGATCCCCTGCGCCTGCAGCAGCGCACCCGCCCGGTCGACCGACCATCCCTTCACCAGCCCGCTGGGGTCGATTCCCTGGGCCAGATGGATGTCGAAGTATCCCTTCGTCTCCACCGCCAGCTCTTCGCACCGCTCGAGTACCGCGCGCACATCGCCATCAGCCTCGTCCGGTTCCAGCTCCCCACGGCTGATCCGACTAATCTGGCTCTCACGCTTGTAGGTACTGAAGATCTCGTCAACTCGGCGAAACCAGTCGAAGGCAGCGTTGAGGCGGTCCGGTTCGACACCGGGATCATGAACTTCGATCTCAATCGGCATCCCCATGATCAGCTCCACACGCCGCAGCGGGGGTGTAGCTGGGCCCTCGCTCTGGTCGGAGAGTATGACCGGGGACGACTGTACCGATCGAGTGAACGGGTTACGCAGACCTCGCAGCAGAGGGGTCATGGCTTTACTCTATCGTTGTGACATGACGGGCGCGTGACACGGCTCAGCCGCCCGCTCGGTCTCCTGCTCTCAAGGGTCTCGAGCTCAGCCTCAGATATCGGGCGATGGCAGGATCGACCGGCTGATTCCCGGACGACCGGATAGGGGTGGCTCGAATCCCTCAGATCAACCACGCGCGGAAGCGGATGTTCCCACGAAAGCGCCAGTAGATGGCGAGAGGCGGGATCACCGCGGAGGTGGCCAGCATTTCCAGCACGTGGCTCGGAGCGCGGGAGGTGTGGATCAGACGCTTCCTGGAGAAGTTCAGCCACATCAAAAGCCAGGTCGTTCCGCAGAGCACCGCCAATCCACGCCGGCGAAGTACAAGACCGGCGATCGCGAATAGGCCTGCCCCAGTCCCGATGTAATACTGCCAGTTTGGCTTCGCCTGAATCCGCTGTCGATAGAGACGCGGGTGTTTGCGGTACAGGAGTGGGTTGAAGAGGGTCTTGCGCTGCTGTCGCACACTGATGCCCCATCCGGCCGGCCGCACCGGATGTTCGACCACTGCCGCATGGCACGTCTCCAGCCGCTTACCTGCCCTGAGTGACGAGAACATCAGATCGGTATCCTCGCGCCAGGCCACCTCAAACCGCTCGTCGAAGCCTCCCAGCTCAGTCAAGAGCTCTCTCTTGTAGAAGCAGTTGGCGGTGACGAACCGGCCTTCCTCGAGTCTGGCTGCACTTAGCTCGTAATCTGTCGGTGTGGGCGGCACGGGAACTGAGATCCGGCCAGACACACCATCCGCGCTGGTTCTCAACATGGACTCTATGCCGGCCTGCAGCCACTCGGGACTGGGGAGGCAATCATCGTCGGTGAAGGCGATGATGGATCCTTTCGCACTACGCCAGCCGACGTTCCGCGCGGCCGCCGGACCTTTTCCGGATGAGGTCAGGTAGTGGAGCGTGAGGCCCACATCAATGGCTCCGCCCGCGCGACGTTGGACGGCATCCCGAGTTGCCGGGTCAGCACCGTCGTCGACGACGATGACCTCGACATCTCGGAGCGGGTAGGTCTGGTCGAGGAGGGCCAGCAGACATCCATCCAGGAGCTCAGGCCGGCCTTTTGTCGGCACGACGACCGAAACCGCAGGCAGCGTTTGATCCGCCGTCAAGAAGCCACTCGCGCTCATTCGACCACCACTCGAGATAGTCGGCGGAGAACCATGCCAGAGTATCAAGTCACTGCGCCGGGCCAAGGGACGGTTGTTTGGAGACGCGTGGTTCCGGCCGGCGGGGCGACTATGCGCGCCGTCCAATCTCGACCCAGTTTTTGTGTCCAGTACCTTTCGCAGGAGGCTGCCCCGAGCGCCATTCGTGCTTGCGTCAAGGGGTTCACAGCCGGTCGATGGGAAGGAGCTGGTCACGTACCATCCCCTCCGGGAAAACTGTGGATGTCGATCGGAGCGCCGGCACCCGTATGCTACGCTGGCAGCGTGAGCAGTAGCTCACCTACATCTCGAGGAGGTGCGACCAATGGCGAATGTTCGAAATGTCTTCGTGCTGCCTGAATGCAATAGCGTCGTGCCGCTCCTCGCTCCTTCCGTAGCCGCCTAGCTCGGCTCTAGCGAGGCCCGCCTCTCGGTGAGGCGTGCGGCCCGACCGGATAGAGTGCAGATCGCGTAGACGGTCGTCGACCATCCGCGCATCCTGCTGAAACCGCCGGATGCATCGGTCCGGTGTCGGTACGGAGAGACGGTGTCTCTCCGCGAGTCGAAGCACAGAGCACCGCAACGACGAGGAGAACTGCATTGTCCACCCTCATGTATGAGGAGGATCTGCTCGACGACGAGGTCGTCGACGAAGATCCACTGACGCCATTCCTCGACGACGGAACCATCGTCGAGGTGTTGGGAGAGCTGAAAAGCGGCAAGGAAGGGACGGTTTACTGCTGCCGTCCTCATCCCACACTTGGAGTCGATCTCGTGGCCGCCAAGGTCTTCCGTGGACGGGAGGAGCGAACCTTTCGCAACCAGGCGGGCTACCGCGAGGGCCGGCCCATCCTAAACCAGCGAGACGCGCGTGCCTATAAGAAAAAGACCGCCTGGGGCCGCCGGGTCGAAACGGGGACCTGGCTGCGACATGAGTACGAGATACTCGACCTGTTGTTTGGAGCCGGTGGCAGCGTCCCACGGCCGCTGGCCTCTACCTCCAACGTCATCCTCATGGAGTTCATCGGCGATGAAGAGTCCGCTGCGCCCAAGCTGCAGGAGACAGAGCTCCAGGAGCTCGAGGCCATCGAGCTGTTTGAGAAGGTCATCGAGAACATCGAGCTTTTCCTCAGCCGGAACTGGATTCATGCCGACCTGTCGGCCTACAACATCCTCTACTGGCATGGAGAGATCTCCATAATCGACTTCCCGCAGGCCGTCGACGCGCGGACGAACCGGAACGCCTCGATGCTCCTCACTCGTGACATAGAGAACGTCTGCCGGTACTTCAGGAAGCAGGGTGTGGAGTCCGACCCGGAGGCAATATCCCGTCGCCTCTGGCGACGCTATGTCCGCGCCGAGCTGTAGAACGAGCGTGCGAGGGATGATTCCGGCCAGAGTGGATACGGGGCAATGTGGCGAAATTGGGACATCGACGGGCTGAAGCCCTGTCGGTGTCCCGCTTACAACGATGCTCGTTTGGACGGTGGACGTGGGGACGAACCATTCACGCCGGCTGACCGCCCCGGGCACCAAACTGTCGCTGGGCATTGAACATTGAACATTCTTCGTAGACTGAGGTAAGCACGTTTGTCGCTGGAATTGGAGGAATCCCGTGCCCATTCAGAACCGCCTGGTCACCCTTGACGACGCCGGAACAAGCGTCTGGCTCGACTACATTCGGCGAAAGCTGGTCCAGTCAGGAGAGCTGCAGCGGATGGTCGACGAGGACGGCCTGCGCGGCATGACCTCGAACCCGACCATCTTCGAGAAAGCCATCTCCGGCAGCAACGATTACGATGTCCAGATTCGTGACCTCGTCGGTCAGGGGAAGGAGCCGCTGGAGATCTTCCAGATCATCTCCACAGACGATATTCGAGAGGCCTGCGACACTCTGAGGCCCGTCTACGACAACCTCGAGCGCTACGACGGCTACGTCTCGATCGAAGTGTCGCCCGCCGGCGCGACTGACACCCGGGCAACTCTCGACGAGGCGCGCCATCTGTGGTCCCTGGTCGACCGTCCTAATGTGATGATCAAGGTGCCCGGAACCGAGGAGGGGCTACCGGCGATCGAACAGCTCATCAGCGAGGGGATCAACATCAACATCACCCTCCTGTTCGACGTGAACAACTATGACGAGGTGGCTGAGCGGTACATCCGAGGTTTGGAGCGGCGGCTCGATGCCGGTCAGCCGATTGATCACGTCGCCTCCGTGGCGTCATTTTTCGTCAGCCGGGTCGATACCGTCATCGACAAAACTCTCCAAGAACGAATCGAAGCCGAGAATGACGCCGGCCGGCGGCAACGATTGGAGGGCTTGCTGGGCAAAGCCGCCATCGCCAACGCCAAGATCGCCTACGAGCACTTTGGCCGGATCTTTCAAGGACCGCGGTGGCAGCGGCTGGCCAACGCCGGAGCCATGCTGCAGCGTCCACTCTGGGCGAGTACCAGCACCAAGAATCCGGCCTATCGCGACGTCATGTACGTGGAACAGCTCATCGGACCTGACACTGTCAACACCATGCCTCAGGCGACCATGAACGCCTTCAAGGATCACGGCGTCATCAGCCCCACGCTGACGGACGATGTTGAGGGCGCCCATCGAATCATTGAGGACCTGGCCGAGATCGACATCAGCATCGACGAGGTCACCCGCCAGCTTCAGGTGGACGGCGTACGCCTCTTCGCCGAGTCCTTCGATGCACTCATCCAGTGCATCGACGACGAGCGCACGGCCATCACGATGGGTATGCAACACGCCGAGTCGGAGTCTCTAGGGAATTATCAGGCGGCCGTGGAGAAGGAGCTGGCGCGCCTCAAGGATGATCAGTTTCTCCAGAAGCTGTGGGCGAAGGACGGCTCGGTCTGGTCGGATGATCCCGAAGAGCAGCAGGCGATCAAGGAAGCCATGGGTTGGCTCACCATCGTCGAGCCGATGTTGGAGCAGGTTGACGATCTCGAGAAGTTCGCCGACGAGGTGCGGTCGGAAGGAATCGAGCAGGTTGTGGTGCTGGGGATGGGCGGAAGCTCCCTCTGTCCCGATGTCCTCGCGCACACCTTTCCTCACGCCGACGGCTATCCCAGCCTCCAGATCCTCGACACGACGCACCCGGAGGCAGTCGAGGCTCTGGCCAACAGCCTCGACCTGCCGCACACGCTGTTTGTCGTCTCCAGCAAGTCGGGCACAACCGCGGAGCCGCTGGCCTTCTACCACTACTTTTGGAGCCTCCTCGAGGAGACCGGCATCGAGGCGCCCGCACGACAGTTCGTCGCCATCACGGACCCGGGAACCAAGCTGGAGGGCGAGGCCAGAGACAAGGGCTTCCGGCGGGTGTTCTCGGGTTCCCCTGATATCGGCGGCCGGTACTCGGCGCTATCGAATTTCGGTATGGTGCCGGCAGCGCTCATGGGTATTGACGTGCGCGCGCTCCTGAGCCGCGCCGAGACCATGGTCCACGCTACCCAACCATGCGTCGCTCCCAACGAGAACCCGGGAGTGCGTTTGGGTACCATCCTGGGCGTGCTCGCCCGGGAAGGACGAGACAAGCTGACGCTGGCGACATCTCCTCAGATCAGAACGCTCGGCTGGTGGATCGAGCAGTTGATTGCGGAGAGCACGGGCAAATCGGGTACCGGCATCCTCCCGGTCGAAGGCGAGCGGCTGGGGAGCCCGGATGAATACGGCGACGACCGCCTCTTCGTGTCGATCAGATTACGGGAAGAGCATCGGGACCATGGCAACGGCTCGGCCGCCGAGCAGGTGTCAGTCGACCGGGCCATCTCAGCGCTGCAGGCAGCCGGTCAGCCGGTGGTGGTCCTCGAGCTGAACGATGTCTACGACTTGGGGGCTGAGTTCTTCCTCTGGGAGGTCGCCACCGCTACCGCGGGCGCGATCTTGCACATCAATGCCTTCAATCAGCCCAACGTCCAAGAGAGCAAGGACAACACCAATCGGCTCTTGGCCGACTTCCGGCGCACCGGCCAGCTGGAGGAACCTCCCGTGGTGCTGGAGGCTCGGGGCATCCGCTTCTCCGGACCGAGCCTCGCCGCCAGCTCGATTGACGAGTACCTCGACGCGTTCCTCTCTGTTGAGGCCGCGCCGGGCCGGTATCTGGCCATCATGGCATACCTGGAGCCGTCTGCCGGTCATTCCTCGCTGCTCGACCAGGTGCGGCTGTCGCTCCGAGACCGCTATCGGCTCGCCACGACGCTCGGCTTCGGCCCTCGCTTTCTCCACTCGACCGGCCAGTTCCACAAGGGTGGCCCGGATGAGGGAGTGTTCCTTCAGCTGGTGGACTTCCCGGACACGGATCCAGAGATCGCGGGTCTGGGCTTCGGCTTCCGGACGCTCATTCGAGCGCAATCGCTAGGCGACTACCAAGCATTACGGCAACACGGACGTCCAGTGGTGCGGCTCGATCTCGGTGGGGACGTCGATGGAGGCCTTCAGCGCCTCGTCTCGGCACTGGCGGGCGTAACGGCCGCTTAGATCCCGGGTGGGCGGCCGGCGGCGGCCCATGAAACGCAGCTATCTGTGGTTCATCGCCGTGACCGTCATCGTTCTGATTGCGCTCGCCATAGCCGGACGCCACGCTCAACGTCTCGAGAGCGTCTCCGATGCCACACGGGCAGAGTCCGCCCGATGCTCACAGGTGGGGCAGGCATTCCGTCGCCATCTGAGCGGTGGGTGGCTGACCATGTCGGGCTCGGTGCTCCGCATTCTGCCGGACTCGCATGGCAGCTCGACGCATCAGCGTTTCATTTTGGTCTGCAAATCCCGGCAAACGGTTCTGATCGACAATAACGTCGATATCGGGCGGCGAGTGCCGCTCCATGTCGGTGAACGCGTCACCGTCCACGGGCAGTACATCCTGAACAATCTTGGCGGCCTGATCCATGACACCCACCACGCGGGAGTTTTCAGTCAGAACGGATGGATCTTCGCCGGCGGACGCGTCTATCAGTAGCAGCTCGGCGGACAGGGAGCCACCGAGTTAGCGAACGGAGCCTCTGGTCGGGACGGCCGTAGGCGTGCCCGTCGCTGTGGCCGTGGGCGAGGCCGTCGGAGTGAGGGAGGCCGTGGGCGTGGCCGTTGGAATGGCTGTCGGCGTCGGAGTCGTCTTGGGTTTGTGTGTCGAGCCCTTGGCACTATGTGTCCCCACAAGGAATACGGCCGGCTCCGGAGCGTAATGCGTGTCCAGCGTGTCGGTGGTGACATGGCTGTGGGTGCCGTGTCCTTTGAACGTGATGGTGCGAACGATTTGGTAGTCGGCGCCGTCCAACGCGAACTGTGACTGTTTTCGGACGCCGATAGGGAGCGCCGGATCGGGCTTGGTAACCGCCGGCCCATGCCGGTACCTCCGCAGCAGCTTGGCCGGGCTCAACGAAACTGACCAGTCCGTCTTGTGACCATAGATGTAGATGTAGATGCTTTGCTGAACCGGCTCGACCCTGGTCTGAATGAGGAGATATCCGCCCGTGGTGTTGGTGAAGCGGAGGTCCTTTACGTTGGGTAAGACGGTGGCATCCTCAGCCACAGGCGGCTCGTACCAGGGCAACCGATACGTGTGCGGATGGCGCTCGACGACTGGCAGCCCGGCTTCATATCCGGCCCGGAAGAACGTCGTGGCGACCTGCTGCATGGCCCCACCGACTGACGGGACCAGATTGCCACCTATACTTCTCGGGTGGTCGACGTAGACCCTGCTGGGCCACCCCGAGCCGGCATAGTAGTTGAACGAGATCTCGTCACCCGGCTTGATCAGGTCACCATCGAGGGTGTTGGCTATGGCCTGGATGTCCGCGATACGTTGATTGGGTGATCCGGCGAACGTGGTCTCACCCTCTCCCAACAAGGCGTTGATGCCGAGTGACGCCGGATTCGAGAGCTGCAGCGGAGGCTTGACCGGCAGGACGGGCGCCCGGATCATTCGATGCGTCGAAAGCGACTGGAACGCCTGCAGGAGCTTGGCATAGAGTGCGGTTTGGGTAGGATCCGCGACCACCTGGCCCGAGCCGACCATGGCTGAGCGGCCATCCACACCACGTCGCAACACCGTAACCTGGTTGCCGTTGTATTGGTAATTGGGCTCCGTCGGCGCACGATAGTAGGTGTTGGCAATCCCTCCCACGTAGGAGCTTAGGGCAGTGGTGTTGATGGTCATGAGAATTGTGCCTGACGATCCGCTGATCTTCGGAGTGAAGGAGATCATTCCGGCGAGAACTGACGCACTGGTGTCGATCACCTGGTGCCCCACCCGGATGCGCGGAGGACTGGCGAGAAAGGCATTGATGCGGCTGGCCACGCTTGCAGCCGTGGAGTCGCTGATCTGCGGTTGGAGGAGCGTCAGCGGCACGAATGTGCGATGCAGCGACAGGCTGCCGACGCTCCGCACGATGTCTCCCGTGGCGCTGACCTCATTGACGTGGTATCCCGCGTGGCTTCTAATCAGAGAGATGCGGTCACCGCTGATGCGCAGGCCGGCGTTGGACATTCGCTGATGTATGCGAGGCACCAGCGTGCGCAGAACCCAAGCTCGGGCTCTGGCTCGGTTGAGGTGTGCGATCAGCGTGATGGTGAAGTGGCGCCGCACCGGTAGCCGGTCGAAGAGCTGCTGAAAGAAGCTGCCGGAGCGGCCGATGGAGAAGGCGTTGTCGATAGTGGTGTTGACGTCGTACGTGAGCTGGAGCTGGTGAACGGTCGGCTGCCAGTGATGACGCCCGAAGGCGAACACTATGGGCACATCGTTGAACGCGGAAAGGTCCTCCAGAACCACCGACTGCGCCTGAGTCCAGGTCTGGTCTCCGACCGGCTGGTTGGCGACGAAGACGCCTGGAAGAATGAGGCCCTGGTAGCGCGAGAACGCATACGAGGTCAGGCTGACTCCCGCCACGGCTGCAGCCACTATCAAGATGAAGAGGTAGATGAAAACGCTCCACCAGCGCCTTCGATAGAGGCCCCAGCGAGTGGGGATCGCCCGTGGAGCGCCGGCGGCAGGGGGCAAGGTGCGGTCATCCGGAAGTTCGACGTTTCGCGGATGGGCCTTCAGCGGCAGCGAGGTTTGCTGCCGCGCCGGCCGGAGGCGAAGAGTCTTCCGTTCATTCGAGCTGCGGCCACGGTCCATGGGCCGGCAGTCAGCTCTGTGCGAGCCGGCGATGCGAGGTCATACTGGTTTCGTCCTGCTCGGGCCAGTCGAGCGACGCCGAGTAAAGGCAACGACGTCGACGGCCACTCTTTCCTCTTCCGGAAGGGAGACGTACTTCTCCCGAAGTGTACGTGATAGTCGTGTACGCAGGATGCATACCTCCATCCATAGGACCGCCCGAAGGCTGCCCACTCGCGCTGCCGCCATTGGGCACCGGCACCAGAAGCCGGTTGCGACAATGAACGGCAGTTACCATCTGACTTCATCGAATTTGAGGGACGACATGAGATTCCGGCACTTTGTGGGTATGGGAGAGGAGCTGGACGCGACCATCAGTCAATGGATCGATCAAGGCGCCGACATTCATCTCATGACCCATAGCCAGCTTCCCGATGGCACCATCACGGTCTGTTTCATCTATCAGGAGGGGTTCGCCGCGCAGGAGAGGCGGCTGAGCGCCGCGCACGGCCAGATCGAGGCCCCACCCATCCCGCCTATTCCGGACCCCATTCACGTCGAATCAGAGGGCGTGGAATAACCGGAGAACAAGGTCGACGAAGCCGAGTTCAGCTACAGACCTTCGTACTTTTGGGACAGCTAGATCGCCATCAGGCGGCGTTCCGTCAGCCTCCCAAGGCGGAGACCGGCAGGGCGAAGAAGACGATGGCGGCCATGACATACAGCGCGACCAGCTGGACGCCTTCCAGCCAGTTGCTCTCCCCATCGTGAGCGATGTAGGTGAAGATGAGGACCAGCAGCGCCAGAATCCCAATCTCCACGGGACTGAACACCAGCGACATGCTGTGGCTGAGCAAGCTATAGAGCACCACCACGGGCGCGACAAAGGTGGCGATCTGGATCGATGACGCCGAGGCTATGCCGAGCGCCAGATCTAGCCCGGAAGAGGAACCCGTCCTCTCGTCAGGGCGCGCACCGCGAGTAGCCGAAAGCCGAAGCGCCGCATAGCCCTCCGCCACGTTCCCCGCGTTGGCGACGATGATAATGCCGACGAACACCTGGGTCCATCCGAGCACGTGGGTCACCGGCACCACGCTGCCGGTGAGGATATCGGTGACCGGAATCAGCGCCACGGTTGCCCCACCCAGGATAGCGACGCTCAGCCACACCGGCCATACTCGGACGTCTCTGGGCGGCTCCCCCCTGGTCTCCGCGAGAAACTTCACGTCGCGCCCTTCCTGGGAGTGACCCAGCCATTCAAAGCCGAAGATGCCGTACAGGATGTAGGCAGCGTATGCCAGCAAGAGGACCAGGGCGACCCCCACACTAATGTGAAAGAGCGTGACCGCCGGCGGCCGGCAGCCGTGGCCGGAGCACGGCTCAAACGCCGCCAGGGACGGGAACAGCACCGCGGCCACCGTCAGC
The DNA here is from genome assembly GCA_035653255.1 of Chloroflexota bacterium. GTDB lineage: Bacteria > Chloroflexota > UBA5177 > UBA5177 > JAJPKF01 > DASRCF01. Next base: position 452 of record DASRCF010000177.1, on the reverse strand, counting down.
ATCATCAGCACACTGTGGTGGCCGGCTTCATCCCGCCGAAAGCCGGGACGCTTGTGGCGCAGGCCGGCGGTGATGAAGCAAAGTCCCATGATGAGCGCCGAATTGCTGATGAGCGCACCCACGAGTGTGGCCTTTACCAGCGAAATCAACCCCTTTTGCACGCCGAACACACCGACCAAGAGATCAGGCGCGTTGCCGAAGGTTGCGTTGAGCAGGCCGCCGATCTTCGCTCCGAGCCGGTCCGCCAGGGCTTCGGTGGCGGCCCCGATGAATCCGGCCAGGGGAATGACCGCCCCCACCGAGAGGAAGAACTGCAGCCAGGAGGGCCAGCCGGCCCAGGCCGAGATGAGCGTGAGCGGTACCAGGAGCAGCAGGACCAGGAGAATCCGATGCTCCCCCGACAACCCTCGCAAAACCTCAGACATCAAAGGCGTCGAACGAGAACGCCTCCC
>DASRCF010000176.1:0-2493 GCA_035653255.1 Chloroflexota bacterium | reverse complement strand
TACCCGACAGGGCGCGGTGGGGCTTGACGCCACGGCTGCGGGAATCGCCGTAGCCCCCATCGATACGCCTAACAGGGCCGCGGTCGTCAGGCAGGCAGAGAGAACTGCTCTCACTTCACACTCACTTTCCTCAGTCGTCATGCTCTTGGGCACGCCAGTCAAGATACTTCTTTTCGGGCACATATTGCGAATCTTCTTTACAAGACATCTGAATCGCGTAGACGCGAGCCGGCGAAACGCTTAGGTTTCCCTGAGGCTGCGGTAAGATGGTCAGATGGCGGCAAGGATTGACGAGATCGTGGCCGGACTGGCTGAGCTTCTGGAGGCCAAGAGCGCAGCCCGGGACAAGGCTTTGCTCGACGCCAGGCAGCTGACACGACGGGCGGCGCTGGCAATCCGTGCGTTGCATCGGGGCCATCTCGAGCAGGCTCAGGCCCTCCTGTCCGAGGGAGAGTCCATCATCGCTCGCATGGCACAGGATCTGGCTAGGTATCCCGACCTGTACTGGAGCGGCTACGTCTTGGATGCGCAGAAGGAGTTCTGTGAAGCCAGTGTCGTGGCGACGCTGATCGCCGATCAACCGGTGCCGGGTCCCGAGGATCTGGGCGTCGAAATCGTGCCCTTCCTAAATGGTCTGGCCGAGGCCGCCAGCGAGATGCGGCGCTATGTCCTTGACATAATACGGCACGGCAGCGTCGAGCATCAGCAGGAAGGGGAACGCGTCCTCGACCAGATGGATTCCATCTACACTGCACTCATCACCGTAGATTTCCCGGATGCGCTGACAGGCGGACTACGCCGAACCACGGATGTTGTCCGTGGCGTCCTGGAACGCACCCGTGGCGATCTGACCATGTCTCTGAGGCAGGCCCAGCTCGAGCGGGCCCTCCGCGACCGCTGAGGGAGACCGGGAGGGCCTGTAGGGGCCCCGACGCAGGAGGATCCCCGACTGTGCCGCCATGGAATCGTACGCCGCTGCTACGCCGCGGGCGCACTTGTGACCTCGCGCTCCCGTAGAAGGCCGCGGGCAAGACCCTGGACCCGCACGGGAAGAGGGTGGTGCACATCCGGGCCACACGCAGGTCGTCCCTTCATGCGCCGGTTTTGCTGAGCAAATCGCCGATCGGCGATCCGCACGGGCGTACTGCTACTCAAGGAAAGGCCCGGTCGCCGATGCACAATCGGCGCGGAGCAGGCCGTGTTTGGCGCCACGGATGCGCGCGGCGCGAACTCTGAACCCGAAGCCCGAAACACGCCCTATACGATTCGGACCTGAGCTCCCGCCTGCTCGAGCCGGCCTCGAACGAATTCGGCCTCGTCGCGGGCCACGCACTTCACCACGAACTCTGGCGCCCCCTCGACAAGCGCCCGGACCTCGGGCAGGCGCAGCTGGGTCAGCTCGCGAACCACCCGCATCACCGCCACCTTATCCGGTCCAGGCGATTTCAGCACGACTGAAAAGTCATAGCCTTCGACATCTTCCCGACGGCGGTCGTAAGCGCGCCTGTCCTCGAGGTCTTCCAGAACCTCTCGCACCTGCCGCAGCACGTGATCTTCCCGCATCATCGTCTTGGAAAGAAGGTGAGCGGCCCTCGACGAGGGGCCGCTCACGCCAACCTTCTTATTTGACCTCGACCTGAGCGCCGGCCTCCTCGAGCTTTGCCTTGGCGGCGTCGGCATCCTCTCGGGAGACGTTCTCCTTGACCGGCTTCGGCGCCTCGTCGACCAGTGCCTTGGCCTCCTTGAGTCCGAGCTGCGTCAGCTCACGTACGGCCTTGATTACGGCGATCTTGTTGGCTCCGGCGCCGTTCAGCATGACCGTGAACTCGGTCTGCTCCTCAGCGGGTGCGGCCTCGGCCGCTGGGCCAGCGGCGGGAGCCGCCGCGGCTGCCACCGGCGCAGCAGCGGTCACGTTGAACTTCTCCTCGAACAGCTTGACGAACTCGGCGATCTGGGAGAGCGTCATGCTCTCGAACTGGTCTACCAGCTCCTGGGGCGACATTGGACTCTGAACTGCCATGGTGTGCTTCCCTTTCTCGTTGTGACTATCGGATGATGGTTGGTTGTGACTTCGCTACTTGAGAAAATCCCCCCGGTTACGCGGGTGCGCTTGCCAGTCTGGCATTGACAGCGTACAGAACCTGCCGTGCGGGCGCCTGAGCGACACTCAGGGCGGCGGCCGCCGGTGCCTGAACGACGCCCAGCACGCGGGCCAGCATGGTCTCCCGAGAGGGCAGCTCTGCGATCGCCCGGACCTCCTCGGCGCTCACCGCCTTGGAGCCATAGATTCCGCCCTTAATGGAAAGTGGAGTCCGCGGCACGCGAGCGGCTTCCGCCATCAGCCGTGCGGCGGCCACCTCATCCTCAACGCTGCTGACGATGGCCGTCGGTCCGGCGAAGAATGCATCCTCAATGTCGAGGTTGGCAAGAGCCGCCGCTCGCCTCAAGAGAGTGTTCTTCGCAACCCGGAACTCAACCGACTGGTCGCGTAGT
>DASRCF010000175.1:0-7977 GCA_035653255.1 Chloroflexota bacterium | reverse complement strand
CCAGGAGGAGCTCGCAACCATGGTCGGCACCACCCGTGAGAGCGTGAACAAGACGCTGGCACTGTTTCGACGCCAGGGCGCGATCGAGCGCAAGGGTGGTCGCATAGTGATCACGGACGGCGAGAAGCTGGCCCGCCGGGTGTACTAGCCCCAGAGCAGGCGCCACAGACCCGCTCTGCCCAGGGCTCGCCCTAAGATGATGTTCTTAGCTCGCCGGGACACGCGGCGCGGGTTACCTGAGGCAACGGCGGAGATGGTGTTGGCCGTGCGAGCAACCCGGTAGAGATCGGAAACCAGGCCGCGGCTCCTCATTCCAGCACCTCCTGTAGAAATGCGTCGGCGTCCTCATCAAGCTCGCATCGCCGCGCCGGCTCCGATTCGATAAGAGTCAGGAGCCGTTCGGCCTCCTCGGGTCGCTTCAGTCCAATGGCGAGGCCCAACGACAGCCAGTAGTCCGCCGTCTCCAACAGAACAGGGTGGTGTGCCTCCTCAGCTTCCTTGAGCACCTCGCCCATCGAGTCGATGAGAGACTCCCCGTATCGACGCCATTCGTCGTTCATCTCATCGGTCATCTCATTTCTCCCACGTGGCGATGATCGAGCCAGACAACATTTCGCAAGGAATCGTTTCTATTGCGACTTCTACAGGGACGCGAGAGCCAGCGGGCAGGGCACGACCCGCCGGCTTCGACGTCCTGCAGCTGAGCGCGAGCGCCAGGCACCCATGCCCGGATCCCGTTCTACTTGTAGACGGCCTCGACCGTGTTCTTCTTTTTCGTGACCTTCAAGGACTCGGTGGTGCCCTTGCCCATCATGGATCCGTTGATGACCCAGTGCTGGAACTTGTGCTTCTTGGCCGGCTTCTCCGTGATCTTGAGAGTCGTTCCCGCCTTGACCTTCAGCATGCAGGTCGACTTGCAGCTCTTACCCATCGCCTTCACCGTGCCGTCCTTCGCCGGCGAGACCTTGAGCGTCACCACCATCTTGTTCGTCTTCTTGGCCGGCGCCGCAGCGAAGCTTACCGCCGAGCCACCGAGGACCGCCAGGGAAAGAACTACCAGGGCAACTCCAATCAGCCGTCTATGCATCTCACTCTCCAGGTTTCGATGCCGCGATTGCCGCAGCTCATGGAATTATTCATCTCGGCGCATGTGAGTGAGATTGGAATGCGCGGAGTAAGTTTCATGCAGAGCCTGCCCATGCAGGAGCCGTGCTTGCTCGGGATCCGCCTCCGACTATCGGCCGGCTAGGCTCTCTGTTCCATGCTCCGTATCGGCACCTCCCTCCGCAATTTGCGCGGGACTTCTGCAGAGGCGGCGCGGGCCAGGCTGGGCTCGGCCAGGATCGCTTGAGCGGAGCGCAAAAACGCTTTGAAGCTCTTGGCCGCGGGGGAAAGCCGTTTCTGGCGGTAGTGCACGATGTACCACTTCAGGGCCAGCGGAAACCCCTCGACATTGACGATAACCAGGGCTCCTACCGCCAGCTCGTTACCGATTGCCCGCTCCGATACCACGCCGAGCCCGAGACCGCTGGCCACGCCCTGTTTGATGGCTCCGATACTGCCCAGCTGCATGGCAATGTGCAGCTCGACTCCCGCCTGGTCGCAGAACGCCTCCATGGCCGAGCGCGTGCTGGAGCCGTCCTCGCGCACCAGGAAGGGCTGGGTGGAGAGCGCATCCGCGGGAAGCGGTCCCTCTCGTTGGGCCAGAGGATGGTCTGGCGGCGCGATGATCACCAGCCGGTTGGGCAAGAACTCCTCGACCTCGAGATCGGCGATTTGAGGCACATTGCTGACAACGGCAATGTCGACCTCATTGTTCCGGAGCAGCTGGCACACGAAGCCCTGATTTCCGACACGAAGATCGACGTCGACCTTCGAGTACTCCTGATGCCAGGTGCCGAGGAGCTGCGGCATGACGTAGATGCCGACCGTCGTGTCGGCCGCCACGACCAGTCTCCCGCGCTCGATTCCTCTCAGCTCATCCACGGCCTCACGAAGCTCGTCGAGCTGAGCCAATACCCGCACGGCGTGCTCGTCCAGCACGTCGCCCGCCTCTGTGAGCCGCTGTCCCCTTCCCACTGTCTTGAACAGCGAGAGCCCGAGAAGCCTCTCGAGCTGCTTGATCTGGATTGAAACGGCCGGCTGGCTGAGCCCGAGATGCTCGGCGGCCCGGGTCAGGTTCCCATATCGCGCCACAGCATGGAAGATGCGGAGCTGGTGCAGAGTCAGAGCCAAAGGATCCACGTTTCCTATCCGGTGGCCTTAGCTCTGAATAGGGCGATGATCACGATGAGAAGGCAGGCTAGTGCGAAGAAGCCCGAGGCGTTGCGGTCCCGGCGCTGTCCGACCGTGAGATAGACGAACGGGACGGCAAGAAGAATGACGGCACCGTAGAGAAAGTGCAGTGCCTCCGTTTTCGGGTGATGGCCTGAGGCCAGCAGCAGAAGTCCCGTCGCTGCCTGAACGACCACCAACGCCTCGCCTAGGATGGCGGCTCCCAAGTAGCTGCCCGAAGGCTCGCTCCCTCGGACGTACATGAAGGCGCCCCACAGCGTCAATACGGCGTAATAGATGACGACCGAGGTGAACAGCGCTTGGTGAACGTGGTTCATAGGGAGGCACCGACGGCCATTCGCTCACCCGCCGCATTTTTCTCGGCAGCCGCCGTGTACGCATCGAGCACGGCGCGTAGGTCCTCCGGCCTGCGTCGTGGGTCCGGTGTCTCCAGGATCAACGGGAGACCCGCGATGGCCGCTCTTTCCATCAGGTTCACAAATCCCTCCTGCCCAATATGACCGAAACCGATATTCTCGTGCCGGTCCCGCCTTGAGCCCAGCTCACACTTAGAGTCGTTGAGGTGCAACATGGCCAGCCGCTCACGCCCAGGCCCACGGTCGAGGTCGTCAATCAGACGATCGGTACCCTCCGGGCTGCGGAGGTCATATCCGGCGGCGAAGGCGTGCGCCGTATCGATGCAGACCCGAAGTGGCTCCGGCCGCGCCAGATCCTCGATCACCTGGCGCATTTCCTCAAAGTCGGCGCCGATGTTTCCGCCTGCGCCCGCGGTATTCTCGAGCATCAGCAGCGGTCCCAGGGGCGAGCAGCTCAATGCCCGGTCGAGCGCGGCGTCCACCCGACCGCGGACGCTGCCGAAGCCTGAGCCGAGATGGGAGCCCATGTGGGTCACCACGCCGACAGCTCCGAGCCATTTGGCCACAGTCATTGTCCAGATCAGAGAGCGGACTGACGCTTCATAGATCTGGTCGTCTGCGGATGCGAGATTGATGAGATAGATGGCATGGAGCACAAGGGTGTCGATGCCATGCTGTTTGGCCGCATCTCGCAGCGGCTGAACGTCGACCTCGTCGCGGGCGGGCACTCTCCACGTGCGTGGGCTGGAGCCGAAGATTTGAGCAGCAGTGAAACCCTCCCGCCGCATTCGACCCAGCACCTGATCCGGCTTAGGCCCAAGTGACACATGACCGCCGACGATCAGATCGGAGTCAAGGGTCAAGGACGTTTCAGACGTGAGTTCCGTCGTGGCTGCATTCCGGCGTCCCCCATTTAGCCCTGCAACATTCTGAGCACATCGGCGCTCGGCTACGCTGAGACATCCGTAGTGGTGGATTCGTGATGCCGGCCACAGAGGGGTAAACAGTTTGAGAGCCGTCCCTGACGATCTGATGCCGGACAGGCTTAATCAACCGGAGAACCGGTCGGCAGCCCTCACCGGCCGGGCTTCCAGCCTCGAAACCGGCTCGAGAGCAGGTGCCCCAAGTGGACCGTGTCCCCAGTGCGGAGAGCCGATGGTCGCCATCCGAGGCAGCCGCGATGCCGTCTGTCGGAACTGTGGCTTCAAAGACTCGTGCTGCTACTAAGCGCGGATACCTACCGAGGCCGCAAAGATAGTCTCCAGATCAATCCTGAATCGAGTCGTCGTGCAATGGCTGCGCCTCGCGCCTCGGGCGCGTGTCTAGAGCCCGCTCCAGCTTCCGAACGGACCGATTCGGTTGGGGTTGCCGCCCGAGAACAGCTCGAACACGTACAGCCGTGGCGGAGCGGGCTTTGTCAGATGGACCGTGTAGACCGCCCCGCGCGTGGTCGTCGGGAGAATATTCGATAGAGGGCTGTAGTAGGTCACCTCGGTGGTCTTGGTCCCGAACAACTGGAATCCCGTCTCAGGATCTCCCTGAGTCGTCAGCTGCCAGCTGTAGGTGCCTCCGCTGCTTGAAGGGTGAGCGGTGAAGAGGAGGGCCGTCGGCACCACGTCGAAGCCTCCCTCCCCCGAGACGGTCATCTGTATCGCGAATTTATCGGACTGTCCCGGCCCGTCCCAGCAGGCGACGACGCCGGAGAAGAGGTTGAAGTACAGAGTGTAGGGAAAGCCAAAGGCCAAGGTGTTGCCCACCCTTTGGACGCCGTTCACTGTGGCGACGGGGGTGGATCCAAATGACCCGTCCTCCAGCCAGACCACCGATCGATCGACGCGCACGAGCACGCGCGGGCGCCCTGACCCCGTCCCAGGCTGGTCGCTGAAGGAAGCCGAGAGAAAGGCTCCCGGGCCTCGAATGAAGGCCGAGTAGCACTGGCCCGGCTTGAGGCTCATCACCGGAAAGGCCGCCCGCCTCGGTCCCGCCGGGCCTCGGTATCCAGGTAGGAGCGCATCGGCGATGTGAACGCTGAGGTGACCCTGAGAGTTCACATTGGCGCCGGAAGTGCCGGAAGGATCGGTGATATATACCGGCTGCGTGGAGATCGCTCGGGTCGAGCCGACGAAATAGCCGCCAAACAACAACCCGACGAAGATGAGAACGCCCAGGAAGACGGTGGTGGGGACCGAGCGCGGAAACCGCACTCTAGGGGTCGAAGCCGGCGACACTACTCACTCTCGACTCTAGCCGCCGCCCTCGTGTCTCGTCAAGGCGCGGCGGAGTAATTCTAGCTACCGTTTGCGGAACAGCTCGTCCTGCTCGGCCGGCATCACGGTATACCGTTTGATCACGTCCCACGCTTTCGCCGTGTTGCTCCACCCTTCGATATGCGTCTCGACATCCTGGAGGAGCTTGTAGGTCGAAAAAAAGGCCTCGATCTCTCGAAGCCAGTGCGGAGGCAAGTCCTCAATATCGGAGATCTGGTCGTAGCGCGGATCGTCGACGGGGACGGCCAAGATCTTCTCATCCAGGCCCTTCTCATCGCGCATGTTGAGAACGGCTATGGGGCGTGCGCGGAGGAGAATGCCCGGATAGCTGGGCTCGTCGACGGTCACCAGGGCGTCGAGATGGTCTCCGTCTGGGGCATGCGTCCCCGGGATCATCCCGTAGTCAGCCGGATAATGCACGCTCGAATACAGCACGCGGTCGAGGCGGAACACACCCAGATCCGGATCATACTCGTACTTGTTCCGGCTCCCTCTCGGGATCTCGACGAAGACGTATACCCAGTTGTTCTCCGGCTCCACGCTCAAAGTGTAAAGAACGTCGGCCGCTCGAGGAGCGGTGTGACGAACGAAGGATGCTTCGGTCGCGGACAGGATCTCACAGATACAATTTCGAGTGCATCATGCTTTGAGCGCTTTCCGCTGCCCCGCTTCCTGATTCAGGGGGGCAAGCCCCTGTCGGGAACCGTGGAGGTGGCCGCCAACAAGAACGCCATCCTACCGATGATGGCCGCCACCCTCCTAACCGAGGCTGAATGTGTAATCCGCAACGTGCCCCGGATCGCCGACGTTTACGTCATGGCGGATCTCCTTCGGAGCGTCGGCGCCGGCGTCGAGTTCCTCGACGACCGGTCGCTGCGGATACAGACCGAGGACGTTAGAGGGTGGGCGCCGGCTGAGGAACTCGTCGAGAAGCTGCGCGCCTCTGTCCTCATGGCGGGCCCGCTGCTGGCGAGATTCGGGCGCTGGTCGATGCGCCACCCCGGTGGCGATGCCATCGGCACCCGCTCGATTCAGACCCATCTCGAGGCTTTCCGGGCTCTCGGCGCCACCGTTGATGCGCGTCCACAGAACTATGATGTGCGCTGCGCAAAGCTCGAGCCGGCTCCGCTCTTTCTGGACGAGGTGTCGGTAACGGCCACCGAGAATCTCATGATGCTGGCCACGCGAGTGCCGGGTACGACGGTCATCAAGAACGCCGCCTGCGAGCCGCACATCGTCAATCTGGCAGAGATGCTTACCGCCATGGGCGCCTCGATCGAAGGAGCCGGGACGAACGTCGTAACGGTGCACGGCGGCCGGGACCTGGGATCAGTGGACTGCCAGGTCTGGCCGGATCACACGGAGGCGGGCACCTTCGCGGCGCTGGCGGCGGCCTGCGGCGGGCCGGTTCGCATCCTCAACGTCGTCGCTGAGCATCTCGAGATGGTCCTGCTGGTGCTTAGCCGCATGGGCGTCGACTTCGAGCTCGAGGGCCGCACCATGTGCGTCCGTCCGTCGGATCTGGTTGCTGTCCCCCAGATCGTCACCGGGCCCTGGCCGAACTTCCCCACCGACCTGGCGTCGGTCTTCATCGTCCTGGCCACTCAGGCCAGGGGTATGACCATGGTCCACGATTGGATGTACGAGAGCCGGATGTTCTTCATCGACCGGCTCAAAGACATGGGAGCCAAGATCGTTCTTGCGGATCCGCACCGGTGTGTCACCTCAGGCCCGTCAGAGCTGCATGCCCGCGAGTTTGTCAGCCCCGACATCCGGGCCGGCATAGCGCTCGTCATGGCATCGTTGATCGCGCGGGGCGATGGTGAGATTGACCGCATCGAGCTGATCGACCGGGGCTACGAGCGGATAGACGAGCGGCTGCGCGCTCTTGGAGCCGAAATCCAGCGGGTCGATTAGAGGCTGTGGCCGGCAGGCCGTGATCTAGACCGAGATCAGAGCGGCGCCGGCGGCAACCGCGGCTGCGCCCGCCAGCCGCAGCCAGACCCGCTCGCGCTCACCCAGCTTCCATATGCCCCACAGGGCTGCCAGCACCACTGAGGATTCTCGCAACGGGGCCACCAGAGCGAGAGGTGCCAGCCGGAAGGCGATCAGGATGAGGAGATAGGTGGTAGTCATCAGCATCCCGATCAAGGTTGCCCCGGCTACGCCGGTCTTCCTTCCCGTTGGGTCGGCGAGGGCCACCGAAGCCTCGGGAATCCTTTTCGTCTGCAGTGCTCTATACCCGGCCACCAAACACGCCGTCATGGTCCAAACCAGCCAGCCATACAGCCAGGGCTCAGTGAGATGGACTCCGACGCTATCGATGGCGGAGTAGGCCCCAATCAAGAGACCGGTGAGCAGAGCCGGAAGCATGTCCGTGATCTTCCCCTGAGGCTGACGGACCGTCCAGATGCCGGCGAGGAGAAGGCCGACTCCTATGAGGGCCGGCGTCGTCAGGTGTTCGCCCAGGATCACGATGCCTGCGAAAACGGCCACCAGCGGTCCGGTGCCACGAGCGATCGGGTAGACGGACGAGAGCTGGCCGCGCGTATACGCCCACGACAGGGCGATGAGGTAGCCCATCTCGAGGCCGGCTGAGCTTATGGCGAGTGCCCAGGCCCCGGGAGCGATTCGCGGAAAGCCGCTGAGCGCCCAAGCCGCCAGGGCCACGGGGGTCCAGATGGCTGCAGAAGCGACGGCGGCCGTGGAGGCCAGTGCCAGTGGATCCCCGCTTGGTTTTAGAAGGCCGTTCCACAGGGCGTGCATGACGGCTGCGCTCAGACTGAGCGCGATCGCGATCGACAGCATACTCAACTGTGCCGGATGGTCGGGTTTCGAGTTTCGAGTTTCGAGTTTGGAGTTTGTGTCGACCGAGACGGGATTGGCAATGGACGAGACGGCTGGCCAGTCCTTGAACATTGAACATTGAACATTGAACGCACCTCGTGCTAGAGTGGTGAGGAATCGGCAGGGGAACCTGCCGGTTCGTTGTCTGGACGTTCACAACGGAAGAGTGAGAGTCACGCGTTGGAAGATGCGAGGCAGGACGAGAGCTCAAA
>DASRCF010000174.1:0-3105 GCA_035653255.1 Chloroflexota bacterium | reverse complement strand
CAGGGCCTTATCTCCCGTTTCCACCATGACACCTTCCCAGTCGGGCATTCTATGGAACGTTACCACTGAGTTCGTCGTCCTTGGAGTGGATGGTGGGGAACAGCCGCCCTCGACGCTCATACTGAAGCGTACGCAGCACCTCCCTGACAGTCGGATCGTCCGGTCGGCGCCGCACCTCTGTTCGAATTCGATCTTCAAATGGCCTATGCCCAATCACCTCGCCACTGAGAAAAGCCCCTATCTCCGCCAGCACGCCTCGAACCCCGTCGACTGGTATGCGTGGGGCGAGGATGCCTTCGCCCGAGCCCGCGCCGAGGACAAACCTCTGCTGGTCAGCATCGGTTACAGCTCATGCCACTGGTGTCACGTGATGGCGCATGAGTCTTTCGAGAACCTGGCAGTCGCCGGGTTGATGAACGGCAGCTTCGTCAACGTCAAGGTGGATCGGGAGGAGCGTCCCGACGTCGACGCCGTGTACATGGAGGCAGTGCAGATGATGACCGGCCAGGGCGGCTGGCCGCTCAACGTCTTCCTGACACCCGATCTCAAACCCTTCTTCGGGGGCACCTACTGGCCACCGGCACCGCGCCATGGCCTGCCCAGCTGGACGCAGGTGCTTCAGTCGATTGCCCTGGCCTGGCGCAATGAACGCCCACGAGTGATCGAGTCAGCCGCGAGCCTGACCGGGAACATGGCCGGATCGCTGCAGCTGAGCGCAACCTCGACCCAATTCGATGCTCGCGTCCTCGACGAGGCTGCCGCCTCTCTGGTAGCCCAGCTCGACCCGCTAAATGGCGGTTTCGGCGGAGCGCCGAAATTCCCACAGCCATGCAACCTCGAATTCCTTCTGCGCACATACGCTCGAACCGGCGCTCCGGACATGCTCAGGGCAGTGACGGTTACGCTCGACCACATGGCGGCGGGCGGGATCCACGATCAGATCGGCGGCGGCTTCCACCGCTACAGCGTCGACGCCACCTGGACGGTGCCACACTTCGAGAAGATGCTCTACGACAACGCGCTGCTGAGCGCCCTCTACGTTTATGCCTGGCAGGCGACCAAGGAGACCCGGTATCGAGACGTGGCGGAGGACAGCCTCGACTATCTGCTCCGTGACATGCGCTCCCCCGAAGGCGGCTTCTACTCGGCCGAGGATGCCGATAGCGAGGGCGGTGAGGGCTGCTTCTACCTCTGGACCCCGGATGTGGTGCGAAGCGTTCTGAGCGGGGACGAAGCCGCGGCTGCTCTGAAAGCTTACGGCATCACAGCCGAGGGCAACTTCGAGGGCCGGTCGATCCCAACACGGCGAGTCTCGCTGGAGGGAGACCAACGTGCCATCCTCCAACAGGCCCGGAAGCGAATGCTGGACGCTCGTACGCATCGCCCACAACCCGAGCGTGACGAAAAGATCCTCACCGGCTGGAACGGCCTCGCCATCCGATCCTTCGTCCTCGCGGGACGTACCTTCGGCCGGGAGGATTACCTGCAAGCCGCCGAGGTAGCCGCTCGCTTTCTCCTCGATGCCCTCTGCGATGGGGATCGCTTGCTGCACTTATACAACGGTGGTCCGGCCTCGATCCCCGCCTATCTCGACGACCACGCCTTCCTGATTGAAGCGCTCACGGCCCTGTACGAAACGACCGGCGAAGCCCGCTGGCTCGACCACGCGGGACGTCTGGCAACGATGATGGTCATGACGTTTGAGGACCGGGATCGCGGTGGCTTCTTCGACGTCGAAGAGGCGGCCGCCGGCATGCTTCCGGTCCGCCCGAAGTCCCTCTTCGACAGCGTTATGCCGGCCGGAGGTTCGGCGGCCGCCATGGCCCTGCTCCGGCTGGCCGCCCTTACGGGGGAGGAGAACTTCGTCTCCCCCGCCCTCCGCTCCATTGGGCTGGTGCGCGATGCGCTCGGGGGACACGCCGGCGGGTTCGGCTACCTCCTCTCGGCTCTCGACTTCCATCTCCATGGCAACCAGGAGATAGTCGTCGTCGGGCCGGCAGACCGCGACGACACCCGAGATATGCTGAGCGCCATCTTCGAGCGCTTCCTGCCGTTGGCCGTCACTGCTCACTTCGATCCGGCCGCTTCCCACCCTGACCTACCGGTCTTCCAAGACCGTGAACTGATCGGAGGCCGCGCCACGGCCTATGTCTGCCGCTCCTTCGCCTGTGACCTGCCCGCCACCGACCTGGCAACTCTGACGACGCAGCTGAACGGACTGTCGAGCGCTGGGGTGAGATGAGACCATCGCATGCGAGTGACAACCAGAAGATTCGACCACTGCTTCGCGACTGAATCACGTTGCTCCAGTGCCCGAGCCGGATTCTCACCCCTCGCCTCTCATGAGCCTCCTGAACCCTTGTGTGCTTTGAACTTCCTTGAACGTTGAGCTCTACCGCCGTCTCGTTCGAATGCTGCGAACGGTTCTCGCGCTCGAAGGCGCAGCGATCTCCGCCCGCACACTCCGTCGCACTCGTCGGCTGGAGGTGCGCCGCCAGGCCGGGGATCCGCGAGCCCCTGAAGACGTGGCCCTCACCCGCAGGGGCCACCTCTTCGGCGTGCCGAATAGCCAGATCGCGCTGCTCTACTTCGCCGTTATCGGGCTGCTCTCGGTAACCGGGCTGGGCGACCGTAAGCTGATCCGTCTCCTCACGCTGCTGGCGGGTTGGACGAGCCTGGCAGTCAGCGCCTATCTCCTGTACTCTCTGCTCTTCGTTCTCAAGCACCGCTGCCGCGTCTGCATTGAGACGCACCTCCTGAATCTCGCCCTGACCTCCGTCCTGATGCTCCCGACGCCGGCAACGGACCCGATGCGGAGGAGACGCGGCGGGAGTCGGCGAAGACAGAGATGACGAAGGGAGGGCGAGATCGACGGAGCCATCGACATCCGGAGTACCGGTCGGCGCCGCGGCGCCCACTCGTCCTCCTGGCAAACGACCTCGACAAACCCTCCAACGCCGGCGGTATCCTGCGCACGGCGGAAGCCTTCATGGTGGAGCGCGTCCTCTTCGACCGGCCCGAGCCGGAAACCGCCGGGGCCATGGGAGCCGAGCACTGGCAGCCGGTTGCGTGGGCGGTCGATCCCATCGCCGTGTTGGCCCACTA
>DASRCF010000173.1:0-2411 GCA_035653255.1 Chloroflexota bacterium | reverse complement strand
CCGATTTCGAAGTTCTTCTCGCTCGGTCAGTCAGTCGAGCAACTGTGAGCGGTGCGAAATATCTAGTGTTGGTGCGACGGGCACGACCAGGTTGTTCGCCCAGCGATGCTACGGCGCGTGAGCAGGGTGCCGTCCCTGGGGCAGCGGCCACCATGGGTACGCGCCGCCGCAAACGGCCCAGCCCGCGTCCGCCCGCGCTTCATGCTCCGTCGGGCGGTGCCGCTTAGAGATCGGTATAGGCGTCTGAGCTCATTCCGGTCCAGTGATCCGGCCGGCCTGGAAGGATCCAGACCGGCCCGCCACAGCGCTTCGTCAGCGGTGAGGTTCCCCACACCGGCGATACGGCTTTGATCGAGCAAACGACCCTTCAGTGGTCGGGAGCTCCCGACCAATGCAGACTCGAGCTGTGAATACGTAAGGCCTTGAATGTCGGGTCCAATCCTCTTCAGGTCGGGGTCGAGCATGACCGCACCGAGCCGGCGTCGGTCCTCGATGCGCAGTGCCCACCATCGGAGAACTCGAGGATGACGCAGTCCCAGGATCCAGGTTCGGCAGCGCGAACCGAATCCCAACCCGTGACGTCGCGGCCGTCGACAAGGAGATGCCCGGTCATGCCGAGATGCACGGCAACCTCGTGGCCTCCTGGGGCCACGCGGAACACCAGCAGCTTTCCGACACGGCGCACACGGTCGAACTTGTGCCCTCGCAGAGAACCGCGTAGCGCACTAGCTGTCAGCCCTCGCTTGAGGAATCGTGGATCGCGCACTCTTACTCGGACTATCTCGCGGCCGACGGCTCGCCGTGCGAGCGTTCTGTAGGACTCGAGTTCGGCCATCTCGGGCATCGTGGCCTGTGCGTTCAAGGAGCACTTGGTACGACGACGGCACGTCCCTCTATCTGGCCGGACTGAAGAGCCTTGTATGCCTCCACGGCGTTCTCCAAACTGAAGGTGGCGATCTTGGGTCGGACCAGGCCTCGTGCGCCCAGGTCGAGCACCTCGACGAGTTCCGGGCGACTACCCCAGTACGTGGTCTGGATCGACAACTCGTATGGAACAGAGAAGAACGACACCGGGAGGGTGCCGCCGGCAAGCCCGACGATTGTGAGATCGCCCAGCATCCTCGCCGCCGCAGCTCCGAGAGACAGCGTGGACTCGGAGCCCACGAAGTCCAATACCACGTCTGCACCTCGGCCCGAGGTATAGGTCCGGATCTCGCCGGCTGTATCCGGTCCCGATCGGATGGAGATATCGGCGCCGTTGTCGGTCGCCAGGGCCAGTGCCTCCTCGCGGGTGTCGACGGCGACGATCCGCGCCGCAGTGGTGGCCTTCAGGATCTGGACGGCAAGATGCCCGAGACCGCCGACCCCGATGACGACCGCCGTTGCCCCTGGGGCGAGCTTGCTCCAACTTCGACGGACGGCGTGGTATGGGGTGAGCCCGGCGTCTGTCAGCGGCGCCGCCGACACCGGGTCCAGTCCCTCCGGGAGGGGCACGAGATGACGGGACGACGGCACCAACATGTATTGGGCCATTCCCCCGTCGAGGCCGAGGCCGCCGCCACCCATGGGAACCGGAGCACCTTGCGGATTCTCACAGAGCGTCTCGATGCCAAGTTGGCAATGGGCGCAGTGACCGCAGCCCCAGGGCCCATAGACGGCAATGGGCTGGCCCACCTCGAGCCCACTCACGCCGGTCCCGAGCGCGTGGACCCAACCGGCGTTCTCATGTCCCAGAGTGAATGGAGGATCCCACGGCAGCAGGCCGGGTCCGAACTCGTGCATGAGGTGCAGGTCCGAATGGCATGCACCGGCAGCCCCTATCTGAACGACCACCTGCCCCGGACCAGGTATTGGCACTGGCACATCGACGAGCGTCGGCTCTGATTTCCACTCCATCAGTCGCAGGGCTCTCATGAGCAGTGCCTCCCTCTAGTCGGTCAGTCCTTCAAAGATGTCTTTCGTGCCGGTGCAACCTGAGGATGCTCGCCTGATCCTCACCGCCACTGCCACTCGATTTCAACCAGCTGCGCGTCGAGGATCTCGCCCGCTCAATGAGCTCGTAAGTATGCGAGAAGTCGACAGGAGAGACGGTGAGCGGGCAGAGCGGCGGCATGACATGGAGCTCCACCTTGTTCTGGTACTTCTCAACATCGATGGCGAGACGCCGATGGACCATCAAGGTGATCGATTGCAGAGCGATTGCTAGCGCGCCACGGGGAGCAGAAGAGAGTGCGCATGCGTAGCCCGTCGGCAGGACATAGACCTTGTCGGCACCGGCTTGGACCGCGGGTGAGATCGGTGCATTGTTAAGCACCCCACCGTCGACCAGGGTCTGTCCGCCGATCACGACCGGTGGGAAAACGCCGGGTATGGCTGCGCTGGAAACCAGGGCATCGAGGGCGTTTCCCTTC
>DASRCF010000172.1:0-14231 GCA_035653255.1 Chloroflexota bacterium | reverse complement strand
AATCTGGTCCCATGTTTCGGCATCAACCTTCTTGAGAGCTGCCCCGAGTCCAAAGGCCTGGGGTCCACCCGACGATGTGGTTGAGCTGAAGGCGCTCAGTGGGGCGCTGATGGTAATCGTGTTGGAGTTGAGGTCCATGCTGCCGGTGGCGGACCCGAGCGGAGCATAGGTCGCCGAGGTTGCTCCGGCGGTGCCGGCCTGAATCTCGCCCCATTGGAAGTCGACCGGAAGCCCGGAGTCTGAGTCGATGTTGCCCGTCCCCCCCGGATACGAGGCTTCCAGGAAGTAGCCGTTGATGCCGGGATAGGTGCCGTAGTCCCAGGTGACGTACCAGGTGTCACCATCTCCGGACAGTGCCGGCTTGCCGCCGGCTCCGTCGGTCAGGCTCTGCACCTTGATCTGGGCCGTGAGGTTCTTTCCGTCGCTCGACGTGGACAGACCGAAGGCGGTGATGTCGAGCGCGTCGTTCTGCTGGCCCTCCCAGGCGGCGTCTCCGGTGGAGGGATCGCTGCCTAGGGTGCAGGTGGGAGTCGGCAAGCTAGTGGGCGACGTGGCGCCGGCGCCGACCGAGTGCTTTTCGTACCATTGCAGCGGCGGCATGATGTGGATTCCGGTGTGCCGGTAGGGCTCTCTGATGGTGAGAGACTTGGCCGCTCCCGGTACCAGATTCCAGCCATGCTTGGCCACCTGCCCGGCGGTGGCGGCGGTGGTGGAGATGCCGGCCGGCTTGCTGATCGAGGTGACGACACGCGAGTGGACCGTGGCCGCGTTGACGGACTGGCCCAGCGGAATGACGAATGCCAATGACATCGCCATGGCCGCCGTCGAGACCAGACCGCGGTGGAAGCTGATCTTCATTCGTTGCTACTCCTTCGATTTGCTGTTGAGTGGTCGCACAACACTGTGATCGCTGTTGTAATCGTCTAACTGGATCCTCCGGCTTCTCCCCTCCTTCAACTGGTCTGTGGAAAAGGGCCGCGTGCACCTAGCCCCAATCAAAAGCGTACGGATAAACTGGTAAACAGTGGGTAAAAATCAGGTAGAAATTTGGTAAAAAATTCCCCTGAGCCGGCATTGCCGCCCACGGCTTGCGAGGAGCTTGACGGGGGAGGCTTCGACTCGGCGGGCCTAAAGGGCCAGCGATACGTGTGACGGACTGCTGCTCTGGAGCAGAGCGTCTTGGCTACCGAGCCGGCGGCCGGCACTCAACGAACCAGCCTCTTCGCGTCGCCCCTCGGGGGCTGAGCGCTACTCGGCCAGATGCTGCTTGAGCGTCTCCGCCATGTCGGGATTGATCCCGGGCACAGCTGCCAGCTCGTCGACGCTCGCCGCTCGGATTCCGCGCACTGAGCCGAAGGTCCGGATCAGCGCTCGGCGCTTGACCGGCCCGATCCCGCGAATCTCGTCCAGCTGAGAAAAGACGGCTCGCTTGCTCCGGACCTGTTGGTGATAGGTGACCGCGAACCGGTGAGCTTCGTCTCTGATGCGCTGAATGAGGTAAAGGGCTTCGGAGTCTCGCGGCAGGATGACCGGGTCCGAGCGGCCCGGCAGGAACACGTCCTCCTGCCGCTTGGCCAGGCTGGCGATCTGAAGGCTCTCGATGCCCAGGGGACTCAGGGCCTCGAGAGCAGCGTTGAGCTGGCCCTTGCCGCCGTCGATTATCACCAGGTCGGGAATCCGCGCCCAGCCCGTGCCCTCGTCCTCCGGTAAGCCGGCCCGTCGAAATCGCCGCCGTATAACCTCTTGCATGGCGGCAAAGTCGTCGGGCCCGTCATGGCGGTGCTGGATCTTGAAGCGCCGATACTCGCCGGGCTTCGACTTCCCGTTCTGGAACACTACCATCGACGCCACGGTCGCCGAGCCTTGAATGGTGGAGATATCGAAGCACTCGATGCGAGCCGGCGGGGCGGCGAGCCCCAGCGCTTCCTGCAGGTCCGTCAACGCTCCACTGGTCTTGTGCCGGTCGGCGAGCCACTCCTGATGCGTCCGGCTCAAGGCTTCTTCGGCGTTTCCGCTCACCATCTGAACCAGCTTGTGCTTCTGCCCTCGCTGCGGTACGTCGATGGACACCGGTCCCTGTCGCAGGCTCGAGAGCCACTCCGATAAGAGGCCTGCATCCGGGAGCCGCACCGGCAGGAGGATGCGCCGGGGAACATAGGTCGCGCGTTCGTAGAACTGCCTCAGGAAGGCGGACAGGACCTCCTCGGCTGAGAGGCCGGCGAGATTGTCGAGAGCAAAGCGCTCCCGTTCTACGATTCCGCCGCCCCGCACGCGAAACACCTGTGCCGAGGCGTCTCGGTCTCCCAGCGCCACACCGACGATATCGTACTCGGCCGTTCCGGGCGAGGAGATCTTCTGACGCTCGACGACTCGCTCCACCGCCTGGATCTGGTCCCGTACCTGCGCCGCACCCTCAAAGTTCATCTCTCGCGCATAATCGCGCATCTTGTGCTTCAGCATCGACAGCACCTGATCGTGCTTGCCCTCCAGGAACAAAAGGACCTGACTGATGGTCTCGTTGTACTCGCTCCGGTCGATGAACCTGACGCACGGCGCCGTGCAGCGCTTGATGAAGTACTCGAGGCAGGGCCGCGGGAGGACCGGCCCCGGCGAACCAGTTTCGTCGGGAATGTCGATGTCGCAGGACCGGTACGGAAAGAGCTTCTTCAGTAGCCGCAGCGTCTCGTTGAGGGATCCGGAGTTCGCGTAGGGTCCGAAGTACCGGGAACCATCCTTCCGCGTCCGTCGAACGCGGAAGACCCGGGGAAAGGGCTCTCGGACCGACACGCAGATGTACGGAAAGCGCTTGTCATCACGCAGCCGAACGTTGTATTTCGGACGGTACTGCTTGATGAGATTCGACTCCAGGATCAGAGCCTCCATCTCCGAATCGGTGACGATGGTGTCGACGTCGGCAGCCTTGGCCATCATCGCCTGAGTGCGGATGCCCTGTCCTGTCGGATTGAAGTAGGAGCGCACGCGGTTGCGGAGCGACTGCGCCTTCCCCACGTACAGGACCTTGCCGGCGGCGTCCTTGAATAGGTAGCACCCGGGTCTCGAGGGGATGAGGTTGATGCGCGTGGAATCGATCATGTAGGCCTTGACATTTTACGCCATTCGGCCGCCTGCATCATGCCGTAGACGTCCATGCCGGGCGCGTCTCAATTGGTCGGGACATGCAGGTAGCATTGGCTTGGGTCATCCGTGGATTAGGTGGAGTGAGCGGGGCGCCGTGCGATTCCTGTGCCAGCCTCATAGGGGCTGAATTCATTCTGCGACCGGGTTTGAGGGCGACCGACACTCGCCGTTCCGAAACCATGTCCCGAGGCCAGATCACCACCTCGCCGCGATTTATGACCTGCGGGGCGTGGCCCTGTGGAACGCAACTCCAGTGGCCTGATTGTGAGCGTGGGAGGGGAGTCGGATAGTGGCAGGAGGCCGGGAGGAGTTGGAGGTCGGATGACGGTCGATATCGCGGCAGCCGCGCGGCCCCTCTTCACCTTGGGCCTTCCGGACGAAGGATGGGATGAACGGCAGAAGGCTCGCTCGGCACACTTCCTTCAAGGCTTCGCGTGGGCGCGATTCCAATCCGCCCTCGGAAGGAGAGCCGCGCACTCCGAGTCGGATGCCTGGAGCTGGGCGGGCTACCTAACTCTGAGTCGCGGCATACGCCACCTCTACCTCCCCTATGGACCAACACTGGCGGAAAGGTCGGCGCTCCCATTTGCTCTCGAGAGTGCCGACGCTGCAGCGCGGGCGCTGCGGGCGGACTTTCTCCGGTGCGAGCCGATAGGGGCAACAGAGGCGGCCCTGGAGGGTCTCGGTCTCAGGCGGGTCGCAGACGTGCAGCCGGAGGCGACATCCATCGTCGATTTGTCGTTGAGCGTCGAAGAGCTGAGGCGGCGCGTGAGCTCCGGGCATCGCAACGCCATCAACCGAGCCGGAAGCCGGGGCATCAAGATCGCCCTGACGTCAGACCCGTCAAGCCTGGACTCATTTCTTCATCTCATGTCGGCAACAACCCGGATGCGGGACTTTCGCACCCACCCTCGAAGCTACTTCGAGACCCTGCTCCGATCGAGCGGGCAGAACGTAGTGCTGGGCCTGGCCGGCGTAGAGGACCGGCCCATCGCGGGTACGCTCTGCTTCGACGGCGGAGACACGCGGGCGTATCTGTTCGCCGCCTCCGATCCCGTGGCCAGGAAGATCCAGGCGGCCGTCCCACTGGTGTGGGAGACGATGATGGATGCTCGCCGTCAGGGGAGAACGAGATACGACCTCTGGGGAGTTGCGCCCCGGTCCACCGGACCTGACCACCCCTGGTCCGGCTTCAGTCAGTTCAAGCGCAGCTTCGGCGGGATCGAGGTCGAGTACGGAGGCACCTGGGAGCTGCCGGTCAGGCCCATCAGGTACGCGCTGTACACAGGCGCGAAACGGATGGCCCGGTCGTTGAGATTGGGAATATCATGAAGGTTTTCTCACCTTTGTCTCACGATGCCCTCACGTTGGCTCGGTACGGTTAAGGTAGTGAGTATGCCTCACTCAGCAGAGCCAACCTTCCTCACCTGACCGGGAGGCGCCGCACCCGCCTCCCGGTCTCTCTGCACTCACCTCTGTGACCCTCCCACTCTCTCGAGCGCCCGTCGGACTGCCCGGTCCACGTGCACGGCGATGAGCCCGGAGCGATACTCCTCACTCGCATAGAGGTCTCCGACCACGGACAGCTCGCGGGCGGCAGACTGGCCTGCGGTAGCCGCCTTCGAGCTGTCCGGCCGGCAGCCTATGAGCGCGTCCTCGGCCGTCCGAGCCCGAACCGCCCCTGTCCCGTGGCCGGTCACGGCAATCCGACAGTCGCGGCAGATGCCCTCTCCATCGAGAGACACCACCGCTGCCACTCCGACCAGCGCGTACCCGGAGGCCGGATGGCGGAGTTTCAGGTAGGCCATGCCCCGATCGGCCGGGGCGAGAGGAATTGTGACGCTGGTGATGATCTCGCCCTCTCCAAGTCTGGTTCCCCCATCCGGCAGAAAGAATTCGTCGATACCGATGCCTCGATCGCCATTGGGGCCTCTGACGTCCAACCGGGCTTCGAGGGCGAGGGCCACGGCCGGCCAGTCCCCCGCCGGGTCGGCGAAGGCTAGCGAGCCACCGAAGGTGCCTCGATTCCGGACCGGTGGGTCCGCAACCACCCTGGCGGCTTCTCGCATGACCGGCAGCACCTCCAGCAGCTCCGGGGAGGACTCCAGCTCCGCGTGCGTACTAAGCGGTCCTATGCTCACGGCCTCGGCACTCACGCGGATCCCTCGCAGACCGTCGACACGGGAGATGTCCACCAGCATCGAGGGCCGCACCCGGCGGGTCTTCATCACCGGAATCAGGCTCTGGCCGCCGGCCAGAATCCGAGCCCCGCGGGCCGCGTGGAGACGTGCGATGGCCTCGTCCACGGTGGTGGCGACCTGGTAGCCAAAGGGAGCGGGAATCATGAGCGCCTGCTCATCCGTTCCCCTCCATGAGCCGGCCGGCCAGCCGAATGGCGTCGACGATGTTCTGGTAGCCGGTGCAGCGACAGAGGTTGCCGTGCAGCGCCTCTCGAACCTCCGCCTCGTCGGGACGCCGATTGCGCTGGAGCAGGTCGACCGCCGTCATGACCATTCCAGGCGTGCAATACCCGCACTGCAAGCCGTGCTTCTCGACGAAAGCCTGTTGGACAGGATGAAGCGGTCCATCGCCCGCCAATCCCTCGATGGTGGTGAGGGAGGCGCCGTCGAGCTGGACGGCAAAGAGGGTGCACGACTTTGCCGCTCTTCCATCGACGAGGACCACACAGGCGCCGCACTGGCTGGAGTCACACCCGATATGCGTGCCGGTCAGCTCCAGGTCGTCGCGGAGGAAGTGGCACAGCAGCAGGCGCGGCTCCACGTCTCGTTGCACCCGGCGGCCATTGACGTCCAGGACAATCCTGACCTGATTCCTCAAGACGACTCGGCTCCCGGGCGAGCTACGTCCAGCCTCCCCGCGTAGCGCCACAGGCTGTCAAAGTTGAGCGGCAGGTCCCGAAGCTCGATTCCGGCGGGCGCGAGGGCGTCCTCGACCGCCGCGAGAATGGTGTCCAGAGCGCCGATGGTGCCACCTTCACCGGCCCCCTTGATACCCTCAGGGTTGAAGGGCGTGGGCTGCTCGCAGTGCTCGATCTCGATCCGGGGAGTCAGCTCGGCGATGGGCATGACATAACGCTGAAAGCTGTCCGTAACCAGCCGCGCCGTGTCCGGTTCGTAAACCATGCGCTCACCGGCAACGTTCCCCCACCCGTGTGCGACCCCGCCGTGGATCTGCCCCTCAACCACCATGGGATTGATGACCGTTCCGCAGTCATGCACGACGACATAGCGTTCCACGTGAACCAGGCCGGTCTCGGGATCGACCCGGATGATGGCGGCATGGGCTCCGCCCGCGAAGGCATGGGCGCGCGGCGGCGCGAACTCGTACACCGCGGTGAGGGGATCGAGCGTTCCGCGGTCGATAAGTGTCCCGGCCAGCCACTCGAATGAGAGGGACCGGTGGGGTACTCCCTTCACCATGACTGCTCCGTGCACGATCTCCAAATCCTCGCGCGCAGCCTCCAGCTCATCCGCGGCGGCATGCAGGATCTGCTCGCGAAGGGCGCGGCCCGCTCCGGCCGCGGCGTTCCCGGCGATCACCGCCGTGCGGCTACCGAAGGTGCCGGTGCCCTGGTCGACGACACCGGTATCGCCCGAGCGGTAGTGGATCCGGTCAGGCGGCAGCCCGAGGTACTCGGCAAAGATCTGCGGCATCGTGGTGGCGTGGCTTTGGCCGTTTGAAGGAGAGCCGATCGAGAGCAGGACGCTGCCGTCGCGCTGCAGCTCGGCGATCGCCGTCTCCCGATCCAGTCCCGTGGATTCGATGAACAGGGTGACCGCGATACCGCGATAGCTGCCCCGGCTCCGCTCGGACGCCTGTTGCTCCCGGAACTCGCGGTAGCCGATCAGGTCGCAAGCCCTTCTCAGATAGTGCGGGAAATCGCCACTGTCATAGACGATGGTGCCCTGACCACGAGACGGATACCCGGTATCGTAGGGAAAGTCTGACTTGGCCAGGGCGTTGCGCTCGCGGAGTTCTACGGGGTCGAGTCCCGTCTGCATGGCCAGCCGGTCGATCATGCGCTCGATCACAAACACGCCCAGCTCGCGACCGCCCCCTCGAAGCGGGCTGAGCGGCGCCTTGTTTGTGTAGACGGCGGTCATCTGAAGGCTCGCGGCCGGCAGCCGGTAGGGACCGAGGAGGTGCTGGGCGGAATTCTGCGCCACGATGAGGCCTGTGGCCAGGTAGGCGCCGCAATCCTGAACCAGGTCGGCCCTCAGTCCCAGCAAGGTTCCATCCTTTGACGCCGCCAGCTCGGCCTGGACGACCGCTCCCCGGCCTTGATAGGTGATGGCCAGATCCTCACTCCGGCTCGCCTGCCAGGAGATCGGTCTCCCGAGAGCCCGGCTAATCGAGGCCAGCACACACTGTTCCGGATAGAGCCGGCCCTTGGGGCCAAACCCGCCTCCGACATCCGGGGTGATCACACGCACCAGCTCCGCCGGCAGATCCAGGAACTGGGCCAGCAGGCGTCGAAGTGCGTGGGGCGCCTGGGTCGACGCCCAGAGCGTCAGACCGCCGTTGGCTTCAGGAGCCGCTGTCAGGGCCTGCGGTTCCATCGCTGCGCCCGCTGCCCGCTCGGCTCGAAAGGTGTCTCTGATGACGACGTCTGCCTCCCGGAAGGCTCCGGCGATGTCGCCGAATCCGGCCTGAATCACGCCTCCCAGGTTCCCCGGGACGTCGTCATGGACCAGCGGCGCCTCCGGATGGCGAGCCGCAATTGGGTCCGTGACGGGCTCCTGCGGCTCCAGATCAAACTCAACCGCTTCGACGGCGTCTGCAAGCTGGTAGCGTGTCTCGGCCACGACGACCGCAACTGCCTCACCGGCGAAGCGGATGGTGCCGGAGGCGAGGGCCGGGGGCATCCTGATCTCCAGATTCGGTTGGGAAAAGGCTGAGGGCACCTGGCGGCTCAGCTGCGGCAGGGTTGCAGCGGTGAATACGGCGACGGCTCCCGGCTGGCTTTGGGCATGCTCGACGGCTACCGCTCCCAGCCTGGCCTTCCCCACCGGACTGCGGACGAAGCCGGCGTGCAGCATCCCGGGCAGCCGGATGTCGCCGGCGTAGCAGCCCCGGCCTCGAAGGAGACGCTCGTCCTCCGTGCGGGGACGCCCTACGCCCAGATACTCGTGGCTAATCCAACCCTCCGGAGGTCGGCGGTGGTATGGCGGCTCTCGCTGCAAGTCTCGCACCCGGCTCGTTGGGGTGGGAGTGTCAATGCTGCCGGCACGAGATCAGGCGTCCGCGGAGCGGTCGGCTCCGACGTCGATGCGACTGACCGCCAGGTAGGCGACGAAGGCGATGATCAGCAGCGTCAGCACGCCCGCCACCTTGGCGTCCCCCAGACCGATTCCGCCCAGATAGGGCTTACCCAGCCAATCGGCAACCGACGCCCCGAGGGGTCGCGTGAGGACGTAGGCGGTCCAGAATGCGGCCACCTCGTTGAGCCCGAGGAAGAGGAATCCCACGGCGGGCAGTGCGATGAGAACGGCGAACAGGATGATGGAGGCGAAGTAGCCCAGGCCGAGCGTCGCGGCGGTCAGGTCGCCGGCGGCGGTGCCCAGGGCAAAGGTGGCGATGACCGTGGCCCAATAAAACACCTCCCGTCTGCCCGCGTATACGGTGTGGATCGAGAGCGTGCGTTCTGTCCGGTACCACGCGACGAAGACGATCGCCAGCGCGCAGGCGAAGAAGACCGTCGAGACGGCATACGGGATATGGAGCACGACGTGAAGCACGTCGGCCGCCATGGTCCCGAATACCGCGACCATGGCAACCGCGAACCAGTAGATCCAGGCGTTGTAACGCGGCGCCGCGAACTGCAGTGCCAGCGCCACAACCAACGCCAGGCAGCCGAGGACGACGGCGACGTATGGGTTTATTTGGAACACCAGAAAGTCCGAGGTGGACTCACCCATCGCGGTCGTCAGCAGCTTGACGATCCAGAAGATGACGGTGATCTCGGGGACCTTCCGGATCACCGAGCCGGGCAACACACCTATACTTCGACTCGTTTCGATGGCGGTTGGCCCAGTTTCCCACACCCCCCGAAGGGTAAAAGCGATCTGGGCTGCGGACCCGTGAGCGTCCCATCTGGACTACGTGGGACGTGCAACCGCTGCGTGCCGGACGGGCGAGGCGACCGATCGGCGCACACCGGAATCGGGTGCCTCGACCTGGGGTAGTCCAGGCCTTCAGGCCGTCGATCTGCCGCTTAGCACGATGCTCATACCGGCGTCGCCGGCAGTTCCGCCGTTCGACGGAGGACTCCGGTCACGGGGCTGGCCGTGGATACGAGGCAACATGGACAATCGGGGCATAGACGGGCTGAAGCCGTGTACGACGTGGAAGGTGTGAACGCTGCGGCCCGGACGGGCCAGCTGACGGATCGCGGACACCGGAATCCGGTGCTTCGATCTGGGTAGTCCAGGCCTTCAGGCCGTCGATCTGCCGCTTAGCACGTTGCTCGTACCGGCGCGGCCGGCAGTTCCGCCGTTCGACGGAGGACTCCGGTCACGGCGGCGGGTGTGGATACGAGGCAACATGTCCAATCGGGACATTGACGGGCTGAAGCCGGGGACCACGTAGGACGTCTAACTCCCGCTCAGCACGATCCCCGTACTCCTAATGGCGTCTTCGATAGGGCGTGTAGGTGTAGCGGTCAGAGGGGCGGCTCACGGTGGCCCCGGTTGTGGGCGGCTTTGTGATTGTGGTCACGTCGGTTCGGCGGGCAGGCGGGGTCAATGGGGAACCTGGGTAAAATGTTCTACATTCGCTTGCTGGCTTGCGGTATCACTTCCGACCGTCGTGGAGGTCCATCTGACGTCTCAGCCGCTCGAATCCTTCTCTGCCGTGGCCCGCGGCTGGTTCGAGGCTGCCTTCGCGGAGCCGACGGACATCCAGCGGCGCGGCTGGCCCGAGATCGCGTCCGGGCGCCACTCGCTCCTCTGTGCGCCCACCGGCAGCGGCAAGACCCTGGCTGCCTTCTTCTGGTGTCTCGACCGCCTGGTCTCGGACCCGGCTCCAGCCGAGAAGGATCGCTGCCGAGTTCTCTACGTCTCGCCCCTCAAGGCGCTGACGGTCGACGTCGACCGCAACCTCCGGGCTCCCCTGCGTGGACTCACCCTCCAAGCCCGGAATCAGGGCATCGAACCGGCCGACGTGCGGGTGGCGATCCGCACGGGCGATACGCCCGCGGCCGAACGCCGCGAGATGCAACGGCACCCTCCCGACGTCCTGATCACCACGCCCGAATCGCTGTTCCTCATCCTGACCAGTGCAGCTCGAAGCATTCTGACCTCCGTCCGCTGGATCATCGTCGACGAGATTCACACAATGGCCGATTCGAAACGTGGCGCTCACCTCGCCATCTCCTTGGAGCGACTGGCTGAGCAGATCCGTATGGCCGGCGGAGCCGATCCGCAGCGTATCGGCCTCTCGGCGACGCAGCGGCCGCTGGAGGAAGTCGGACACTATCTGGGCGGCCGCGACCGGACCGTTTCCATCGTCGACGCGGGCCTCATGAAGGAGCTGCGGCTGACGGTCGAGGCGCCGGTGGAAGACATGTCCGACCCCGACCGAGGCTCCGAGCGCGGCGGTCCCGTGGCCTCGATGAGCCGCTCCGGCACTACCGCCGCTCAAACCAAAGATGAGCCCGGCCTCGCCCCCGAGCTTCCGCGGCGCAGCATCTGGCCGGCCGTGTACCCACGGATCCTGGAGCTGATTCGGGAGCACCGGTCGACCATCATCTTTTGCAACTCCCGCCGCATGGCCGAGCGCCTGGCGGGCAAGCTGAACGAGCTGGCCGGCGAGGAGCTGGTGCGGGCGCACCACGGCTCCATCGCCCGAGAGCATCGTGCGCTGGTCGAAGACATGCTCAAGGCGGGGGAGCTTCCTGCCCTGGTCGCGACCTCGAGCCTCGAGCTTGGAATCGACATGGGTGCGGTCGATCTGGTGATCCAGATCAGCTCGCCAACCTCGGTCGCGCGAGGCATACAGCGCATCGGCAGGGCCGGTCACTCGGTGGGCGAGCCGTCCTACGGCGTGATCCTGCCCACCCATCGCGGCGATCTCCTGGAGTGCGCGACGCTCGCCGAGAGGATGCTGACCGGTGAGATCGAAACCACCAGTGTGCCTAGAAACCCGCTGGATGTCCTGGCACAGCAGATCGTGGCCATGTGTGCTCTCGACCAGTGGCCCGTCGATGACCTACGGCGCGTGGTCACCGGAGCCTATCCCTTCGTAGAGCTGGGCGATCGGGCCTTCGAGGCTACGCTCGACATGCTGGACGGCCGCTACCCCGCCGACGACTTCGCGGAGCTGCGCCCGCGCATCGTCTGGGATCGAGTCAATGGAACCCTTCGCGGGCGTGCGGGGGCGCAACGGCTGGCGGTCACCAGCGGCGGCACGATACCGGATCGCGGCCTCTTCACGGTCAATTTGCTCGACAGCTCCGGCCCCGACGGAGGACTGAAGCGGGTAGGCGAGCTGGATGAGGAGATGGTGTACGAGCTGCGCGTCGGCGAGATGTTCGTGCTCGGAGCCAGCACCTGGAAGACTGCCGAGATCACGCAGTCGCAGGTGCGTGTGGTCCCGGCGCCGGGCGAGCCCGGGAAGACCGCATTCTGGCACGGGGATGCCCTCGGGCGGCCGGTCGAAGATGGACTGGCGCTGGGCAGACTGAGCCGGAAGCTCCTCTCGGGCCCTCGAAAGCAGGCTCTCGGCCATCTGCGCGAGAAAGCCTGCCTCGACCATGTGGCGGCCGAGAATCTGCTGGCCTACCTGGAGGAGCAGCGGCAGGCGACCGGCGCCGTTCCCGACGACCAGACCGTGGTGGTAGAGCGGTTTCGTGACCAGCTCGGCGACTGGCGCATCTGCGTGCTGACCCCCTGGGGGGCCAAGGTTCATGCGCCCTGGGCGCTGGCCATCGAGGCGCGCCTGCGTGACCGGCTCGGTCTCGAGGTTCAATCGATCTACAGCGACGACGGGTTGGCGCTGCGGGTGGTCGAGTCCGAAGCTGTTCCGGAGGTCGATGATCTGCTCCTGGACCCGGACGAAGTCCGCGATGCCGTCACCTCGGTTCTGTATGGGTCGGCGCTGTTCGCTTCCCGCTTTCGGGAGAATGCCGCCCGGGCCCTGCTCCTGCCCAGGCGTCGACCCGGGTCGCGTACGCCCCTATGGCTCCAGCGTCAGCGCTCGGCCGATCTCCTGGGCGTGGCCTCGCGCTATCCCGATTTCCCCATCCTGGCCGAAACCTACCGCGAGTGCCTGGTCGACGTGTTCGACCTGCCGGCGCTCACCGACCTGATGCGGGGAATCCGATCGAGGCAGGTGCGCGTGGTCGAGGTGGAGACGGCGGCCGCGTCTCCGTTCGCATCCTCCTTGGTCTTCGACTACATTGCCCAGTACATATATGAGGGCGACACTCCCCTGGCCGAGCGGCGTGCGCAGGCGCTCACCCTCGACCCCCAGCTGCTGGCGGAGCTGCTGGGAAGTGAAGATCTGCACGAGCTGCTCGATGCCGAAATCATGTCGAACACGGAGCTGGAGCTGCAGTGTCTCGCGGAATCTCGACATCCTCACGACGTCGACGCGGCGCTGGACGTGTTCCGGCGCGTCGGCGATCTGAGCGAGGATGAAGCGGGCGCGCGAGGCATCCCCGCCGCCTGGCTTGCCGAGCTGGCCCACAGCGGACGGATCGTCGCCGTCAGGATTGCCGGCGAGGAGCGCTGGATCGCCGCGGAGGACGCCGGTCGCTACCGCGACGCCTTCGGGATCGCTCTCCCCTCGGGAATCCCGGCCTCCTTCCTGGCTCCGGTCTCGGAGCCTCTGGCGCTGCTCCTGCGCCGCTGGTCGCGGACTCATGCACCCTTCGGCGCCGCCGAGCCGGCCCTGCGGTGGGGAGCTCCAGCCAGGGACGTGACCCGAGAGCTGGAACGCTTGGTGGCGGCGGACGACCTGGTGATGGGCCGGTTTCACGCCGCCGGGGGTGAACCCGAGTATTGCTCGGCGGAAGTGCTGCGAGTCATCCGACGGCGCTCGCTAGCCGCCCTCAGACGTGAGGTGGAACCGGTTCCTCCCGTGGTACTCGGCCGCTTCCTGCCCGCCTGGCAGGGATGCGGCAGCACCGCTCGAGGCGTCGACCGGCTGGCCGAGATCGTGCGGCAGCTCCAGGGAGCGCCGGTGCCGGTCTCGGTGCTCGAGCGGGACGTCATAGCGGCGCGTATGGATTCGTACTCGCCCCAGCTTCTCGACCACCTGGTGGCGTCGGGGGAGGTGGTGTGGATAGGACGTGGAGCGCTGGGGCCACGCGACGGCCGTGTCGCCCTGTACCTGCGCGGCGACGTCGCGAGACTGAGCCCTGAGGCGGCGGAGCCGGCGCAGGGCGAGGTTCACCGTCTCATCCGTGAGCGGCTCGGCGTGGGACCCTGCTTCTTTGGCGACATTCAGGCGGCCACGGACCGGGCGGATCGAGAGGCGGTGCTGGATGCGCTGTGGGAGATGGTCTGGTCCGGGGAAGTGACGAACGACACCTATGCTCCGCTGCGGTTCGCAGGGTCGAGTGGCCGGGCGCCTCGTCGTGGGGTGCCCATGCGGCTCGGTCCGCCGCGCTCGCTGGGTCGCTGGTCCCTGGTGCGCGACCTCCTGCCGCCGGGAGCGGCCGCCCCGACCATTCGCGGCCATGCCTGGACCGAGACCCTGCTGCAGCGCTACGGCGTTCTGACCCGCGAGCCGGTGCTGGCGGAGCAGCTCAGCGGTGGCTTCGTCGGACTGTATGCCATCCTCCGGTCGATGGAGGAATCGGGAAAACTTCGCCGGGGCTACTTCATCGAAGGCTTGGGAGGAGCGCAGTTCGCGCTGCCGGGGGCGGTCGACCGGCTGCGCTCATTTCGTGACCCGCCACCGGACGAACAGAATCTGCTGCTGGCGGCCACCGACCCGGCAAATCCCTACGGAGTCACAGTGAGCTGGCCCGAGATGCGCGGCCGCCCGGCACGGATCGCCGGAGCGTATGTGGTCCTGGATGGCGGCGAGTTGCGGCTCTACGTCGAGCGCGGAGGGCGATCTCTGGT